>PLRT01000255.1:22269-62763 GCA_003164915.1 Hyphomicrobiales bacterium
CGGCGCTGCTGTCGGCGGCGCGGGCGGAGGAGTTGGGACTCGCTCGTGAGCGCATCATTCTCTCCGCGAAGGTGTCGGCGGTGCAGGATCTGATAACCGTCTATCGAACGCTGGCCGTGCGCTCGAGCTACGCGCTGCATCTTGGCCTCACCGAAGCGGGCATGGGTTCTAAGGGCATTGTCGCCTCTTCGGCCGCGCTGGGGGTTCTGTTGCAGGAAGGAATCGGCGACACGATCCGCGTTTCGCTGACGCCTGAACCGAACGGCGATCGCAGTTTGGAAGTGAAAGTCGCGCAGGAAATCCTGCAGACGATGGGCTTTCGAACCTTCACGCCGCAGGTCGCCGCGTGCCCAGGCTGCGGACGCACGACTTCGACCGTCTTCCAGGAATTGGCGAGCGATATTCAGGGCTATCTCGTCGACTCCATGCCCGTTTGGCGAAAGAAATATCCGGGCGTGGAAAAGCTCAACGTCGCTGTCATGGGCTGCATCGTNNAACGGTCCCGGCGAGAGCAAGCACGCCGATATCGGCATCTCTTTGCCAGGCACTGGGGAAACGCCGGCCGCGCCGGTATTCATCGACGGCGCCAAGGCCTTGGTTCTTCGTGGTCCGACCATTGCGGCCGATTTCAAAGCGCTGGTGGCCGACTACATCGACAAACGGTTCGGCGGTGAGCTGGCGCGACCCTAGTCCAAGAAGGCGAGCGCCCTGTCTCGGGCGATATTGTGAATCGCCAGCGCCTGCGCGACCGTTGTCGGGGCGGAAGTCTCGCCGGCCGCGCGCATCGCCCCGAGAGTGCGCTCGACGATGCGGGAAAGCGCGCTGAATCCAATGCGGCCGGCAAGAAAAGCCTCTACAGCGACCTCGTTGGCCGCGTTGAGCGCCGTCGGCGCGCCGCCGCCTTCGCTGAGCGCGTCCATCGCCAGCGCAAGCGCGGGAAACCGGACAAGATCCGCTTGCTCGAATGTCAGCGCGCCCAGCGCGGCGAGATCCGGCGCCGCCACGCCCGAAACGATCCGCTCGGGGTAGGCCAAGCAGTGAGCGATTGGCGTGCGCATGTCCGGCGAGGCCATGCCGGCGATTAACGATCCGTCGGCGAAGGCGATGAGGCCGTGAACGATCGATTGGGGATGGACGACGACCGCCAATCGTTCGGCGGGAACGCCGAAAAGATGATGCGCCTCGATGAGTTCGAGACCCTTGTTCATCAGGCTCGCCGAGTCGATGGTGACTTTCGGGCCCATTGCCCAGTTGGGATGGGCGAGCGCCTCGGCGCGCGTCGCGTTGGCGATGCGCTCGACGCTCCATTGCCGGAACGGACCGCCCGAGGCGGTGATGGTCATCTTGACGATCGTCGCGGGATCGCGTCCGCCCATCGCCTGAAAGATTGCGTTATGTTCCGAGTCCACCGGCAGCACACGCGCCCCGGAGCGGCGCGCCGCCGCCATCACCGCCTCGCCGGCGCACACCAGCGTTTCCTTGTTGGCGAGCGCGACGGCGCGGCCCGCTGAAATGGCCGCATAGGTCGGGGCAAGGCCGGCCGCTCCGACGATCGCCGAGACGACCAGATCGGCATCGCGAAGCGCCGCCTCGACCACCGCTTCGGGTCCGCAGGCGATATCAANNGCGAACGACGCGCCAAGCTCAAGCGCCGAATGCGCGAGCGCCGCGCCGTTGCGGCCGCCGGCTACGGCGACGACCGCAAAGCGCCCCGGCGCCTCGGCTACGATCCGGGCGCAGGAGCGTCCGATCGAGCCGGTCGCGCCGAGGACGACGAGACGCTTAGGCGCGGTGTCATCGGCTCGCGCCGCAGCGACCCGCTTGAGGCGGGACGGAGCGAAGGACTGCGTCACGCTCTCACTCGACATGTTCCGGATGGCCGCGAGTTTCGATCGAACCTGCTCCGTTTTCGGGTTCCCGGCAAGCCTGCGCCGCCGTGCCCAGGGGTTCCACGGCCCAACCGGCGCGCCATTTCGCCGGTCCGGCTAAAACCCCCAGCGGGGTCAGCTCTCGGCTCCGGCTCGCTGACGCGCCCGATGACGAGCAGGCGGCGACGTGTTGTTGAGAGCGGATGTTCTCCACGAGACAGCGTCATATCGTCGCCTGCGCCCAGACCACGATATCGCGGGCGACCGTCTGGAACGCGTCGTTCAGCGCCGCCGCAGCCGCAGGGCTTTCGACTCCCCTTGCCGGAGCCGTGGCGCGAAAACTGCGTTCGGCCGCGATCTTGCCGTCGGCGCCGAGGAGCTTGGCCGAGATCTCGATCTGCGCCGCCGGAGGCGCTGCAAGCGAGACCTCGAAGGATCGGATTTCGAGCAGAAGTTGAACGTCTGGCGTGAAGCCGTCGGTCGCTTTGCCGACATGCGCGAAGCCGGCATTCTCGAAACTCTCCACCATTTTGGTCTGCACGAGCTTGGGCACGCTATCGTCCCATTGCCCTTCCTCCAACGGCTTCAGTTCGCCGGGGCTCGGCGCGACCAGCACCTTCTGCGTCTCGAAGGCGACGAGCGCAGTCGGCTCGGGTAGTGCGATCTGCGAGGTCAGCGCCTTGCTCTCGGACTCCTGGGGCGCCGGGAATTCCGGTGCGCTCAGGTTGAAGGAGAGCGGCGGCGGCTTGGGGGCGCCGCCGCCCGTCATCTTCTCCAGGCCGGCCAGTATGCTGTCGACCCGCCCTGAATTGTGCGCCAAAGCGGCCGAAAACGTGCTGAGATTGGCGATCACGTCGTGCAACGGTTGCGCGTTGTCGGAGAGTATGCCGTCGAGTTGCGTCAAGGCCGTCTTGGCGGCGAGAGTCAGACTTTGAGTTTCATCGGCGGTGGCGACGAGGAGCGGCGGCTCCCCGTCAGGGCCTGGCTGCAGGACCGCCGTCGAGGCGCCGCCTTTCAAAGAGACAGTTGCGCCGCCCAGCAGACCCTGGGCGTCAATACCGACTTGCGTGTCCTGCCGAACCGGCGTCGTCACATCCACTGCGATCCGCGCCATCAGGACCTTGGGGGCCGCGGGGTCGAAGCGCACGGAAGTGACTTCACCCACGCGTAGTCCATTGAAGAGCACCGCGACGCCCGGCCTCAGCCCGATGACGGGCGCCTCGAAACGGATGCGATATTGCGCCAACGCGCCGGCGTCCGCGAAGCCATGCAGCCAATAGACGAATACGAATCCGGCGGCGACGATGACGAGCGTAAACAGCCCGACGATGGTGTAGCGCGCTTGTGTTTCCATAGGCTCCGTCTCAACTCAGGGCGTCGCCGGCGCGCTCGGCGGAGCGCTCCGGACGCCGCGAAAATAGGATTTCACCCAGGGATCTTCGGCCTCGAGCACCTGGGACATCGACCCGATTGCAACGATCCTGCCCCCCGCCAAGGCGGCGACACGGTCGCAAATCGTTCGTAGAGCTTCGATTTCGTGGGTGACCATGAACACTGTGAGCCCGAGCGTGCGTTGCAGTGTGCGGATGAGCACCCCGAATTCGCGGGCCGCGATCGGGTCGAGGCCGGACGTCGGCTCGTCGAGGAATACGATGGCGGGATCGAGCGCCANNTTCTCTCATCAGTCGCGGCGGCGTCCTCAAATATTCTCGGATCGGGAATTCGATATTTTGAAAGACGGTGAGAGAAGAGAACAGCGCGCCCTGTTGGTAGAGAACGCCCCATCGCCGCTCCAACGTCCGCAGTTCCTGCAATGTCGCTTTGTCTCGGTCCACGCCGAAGATTGCGATCCGCCCCTGTCGCTTGAGCGTGAGGCCGAGCATCGTCCGCAGGAGCACGGATTTGCCGCTGCCGGATGCGCCGACCAGGCCGAGAATCTCGCCGGTCCGAACATCCAGGGACAGATGATCGAGCACCCTTTTGCGGCCGAACTCGACGACCAGATCGGCGACCTCAATGGCTTTGGGCGCGTCCGTGTCCTTCATCGGTCACATGCCCATCGAGGAAAAGAACATCGCAAAAATTCCGTCGAGAACGATGACCAGAAAGATCGCCTTCACGACCGACGAAGTGGTTCGCGCGCCCAGCGATTCCGCGCTGCCGAGCACCTGAAACCCCTCGGTGCAAGCCACCAATCCGATCACCAGGGCCATGAAGGGGGCCTTGATCATGCCGACCTCGAAATCGGAAATCGACACCGCCTCCCTGAGCCGGGCGACATAGAGGCTGGGCTCCATGCCGTAGATCGACGCGACGATTCCGCCGCCAATGAGCGCGGCCATTGCGCCGATCAGCGCCAGCAAGGGCAGCGCGACGACGAGCGCGATGATGCGAGGGAGAACCAGGACCTCCAGCGGGTCGCGACCCATGGTTCTCAGCGCGTCGACCTCCTCGCGCATCTTCATCGAACCCAATTCCGCCGTGTATGAGCTGCCAGATCGGCCCGCGACCATGATGGAGACGATGAGGACGCCAATTTCACGCAGAGTCAGAATGCCCACGAGGTCGACGACATAGTCGTCGGCGCCGAACTGGCGAAAATGGAAAAAGCCCTGCTGCGCGATGATCGCGCCGATCAGGAGAGTAATGAGAATGATGATCGGTACGGAGCGCACGCCGACGCGATCGAGGTGATGGGCGATCGAGGTCAAACGAAAGCGTCGCGGCGCCAGCAGGGCGGCGCCGAAAAGCACGACGAGCGCGCCGATCATGGCCGCCAATCGGAGCGCCTCCGCGCCCGCGAGTTCGACGCCGCGCCCGATATCCGCCAGACGCGCAAGAGGCCATGCGACCCGCTGCGGCGGCGCGGGGACGCTTCGATTGGTCCGGCGCACGTCTTCGACGAGGTCGTGGAACTTCTCGGGCAGCCGAACCAACGACACCTGCCGCGGTCGCCCGTCGCCGCGCATCAAGCGCTCGAGAATCCAGGCGCCGTACGTATCGAATTCCTTGACGTCGCCCATGTCGATTTCAAGTCTTGGCGCGTCATTGGGACGCGCGATGTCTATGCTGGACTCCAGGCGCGTCGCGTTGTCGGCGGTCCAGGCGCCCGACCCGGCGATCGTGAGGCGCCCATCGCCGGCCGTGCAAACGACGAGACTGTGTGAACCCATGCTTCACCTCCGTTCTGAACGCTTAGGGGAAACGGGATGAGCCGAAACCGCGATCGACGCGGCCTTAGGGGACCTCAGCGCGCGTGGTGAAGCTTGATCGTGACCTGCGAAAGGTCGCCGCTTTGCGCGCGAATTTTCACCGACTGCTCGCTCCCGTGCGTCGCGACCGTCACGGCGGCGGTGAAGGTCTGACCTCTCGCGGTCACCTGGATGAGGCCCTTCGAGTCGTGTCCCGAAATTCCGCCCTGAATATTCCTGCTGAGTTCGCTCCAGCTTCCGACGATCGCGCCGGCGCTGTCGACGAGGCTGATGTGAAGATCGAAGTTGTAACTGTCGCTCGCGCAGCGAAGGCTTTGGTCGAGATTGTCGCCGCCCCCGCTTTCGACGTAGGTCGCGTCGCATCGCAGCCGTTCGGTCGCTCCATTGGACAGCACGATGGAGCCGTCGCCGGACCATTTCCCCGACAACCCAGCGAAGGGGCGCGTGGTCTGTGCGCGCGCCTCGTCGATCTGCGGCATGAATAGGCCCGCGCCGAGCAGCGCGAGAATGAACGCAACTGTCCGTTGCAGATTCGACTTCGCTTGGGGCATTCGGCTGGCTCCATTCCGACGTCACCATAGATCCGAGGCGAGGCGAGTGACCAGGAGATCATCCATCTCGTGACCTTGGATCGAACCCGGCTTGGAACTTCGAACCAAGCTTTAGGTCCGCAAGATCTATCCAGGCAGGCGCACGTGTGGGTAGGGACGGAAACTACTCAAGGAGGCGTCGGGCGGTCTTGGGGCGTTTCGCCGGCAACCACGCATTTCCTTCGTCCTCACCAGGGGGCCGGAGCCTCCGGGCCAGGCGCGCTCATCGGCCACGACCTCGGCCCTCAGCCCACGGGCGCCATTGCTGCGCGGCGCCGATTCGGACGAGACTTCGGCAGGTTTTGCGTTTCAGCGCGGGACGGGACCCCTCCCCAAAACCCCCGCAGGCCAAGGAAATCGCGCACGAAGCTGTCTATTTGGCGGGTCCCCGCCGGCGCCGATCGCGACCCGATTCCGCTCGTGTTTTCAATTTCATACCAACGCAGTAGATCGGATTTTGCGTAGGATCGCGCTTCGGCGTTGAAACACTGCCGAAGGTCGACGATGTCGCCTTGGCCGAGGCGCTGAAGTCGCGACGGCTCAGGGGCGCGGCGCTCCAAAACCTTTTGGTCGAGCCGACCCCGCCCGATCTCGAGATCTGAAGTTCGAGAACGTCACGCTGACCCCTCACATTGTCGGCGCGTCGTTGACGACCGTCGAGATCGCCGCCGAGGCGATGGCGGAGGAAATTCGCCGCGACTTCGTCGGCGAGCCGCCGCTCAATCCGGCGACGGGCTGAGCGAACCTCACCGCGCGGCGCGCACCGGCGCGCCGCCTTCGGCCTGGGCCGCGAGCCATTTGCGCCAGCCGCCATAGGCGCCGATGTCGGGCTGTCCCGCCGCCGCGACCGCGTCGCACAGGAATCCTGGCAGCGAACGGCCGTCCTCGAGCGCCACCTTGCCGATCGCGTGCGGCGGCTCGACCCCGGCGACGAAGGCGCCGAAAGCGGCGGTCGACAGGCGCCAGATTTCGCATTCGACCGCCGCGCCGCCCTTGTCGACCCGGACGATCCCGGGCTTTGGCGGATCGAGCTCGGCGAGCGCGACAAGGCGATAGATCGGCGCGGTGCGCGCCGACGCGACAAAGCGGCCGCCGACGTCGGCGAGCTGGCGGTTCAACGGCAGGCCGCGCATGTGCGCGCCGATGACGACGAGATCGATTCCGCCGCCCGCGCTCCATGGCCCGGCGCGCCGGCCGGGCGACGGCAGCGGCAGACCGAGCGCGCCGACAGTCGCTTCGCCGCCGGCGCGATGCAGCGCGTCGGCGAGCGCCAGCAGCGCGCGATCGGAATGGGTCGGGCCGATCAGGGTCACGCCCGCCGGCCGGCCGCTCGCGCCGAAGCCTGCGGGAACCGCCACGGCCGCGAGATCGAGCAGATTGACGAAATTGGTGTAAACGCCGAGGTTGGCGTTGAGCTTGATCGGATCGGCGCGAATGGCCTCGACGGTGTAGGCGGTCGGCGCCGTCGGAGCGAGCAGGACGTCGATCGTCTCCCACGTCGGCTCGCATTCGCGCCGCAACGCCTCCAGCCGATGCAGCGCGTCGAACGCCGCCGGCGCGGCGAGGTCGCGGCCCTTCATGATGATGGCGGAGACGGTCGGATCGGCCGCGCCGGGATGCGCGGCGATGAAATCGCCGACCGCGGCGGTGCGCTCGGCGACCCAGGCCCCGTCGTAGAGAAGGCGCGCGACGCCGAAGAATGGCGCGAGCTCGACCTCGACCGCCTCGCCGCCGAGTCGCTTCATCCCTTCGATCGCCTGGGCGAAAAGCGCCTCGACTTCGCCGTCGCCGAAGAAGACGAGATTGTGGGCGCGCGGCACGCCGAAGCGGAAGCGCGTCGGCGCCGACGGCAGCGGGCCGTCGACCGGCGCAAGCGGCGCGCGACTGTAGGGATCGGCCCCGTCGAAACCCGCCGCCGCTGCGAGCGCCGCCGCCGCGTCGTCGGCGTTGGTGGCGAAGATCGAGACGCAGTCGAGCGACTGGCAGGCCGGCACGACGCCGGCGGCGCTGATCAGGCCGCGACTCGGCTTGAGGCCGATCAGATTGCAGAACGCGGCCGGGACGCGGCCCGAACCGGCGGTGTCGGTGCCGAGCGAGAACGTCACGAGGCCGCGCGACACCGCGACCGCCGAACCGGAGCTCGAGCCGCCGGAGACGTAGCGCGAATCGAACGGGCTGCGCGGCGCGCCGTAAGGCGAGCGCACGCCGACCAGGCCGGTGGCGAACTGATCGAGGTTGGTCTTGCCGACGAGCAGCGCCCCGGCGGCGACCAGCCGTGCGACCGACGTCGCCGTGCGCTCCGCCACGTAGGCGAAATCGGGGCAGGCCGCGGTGGTCGGAAATCCCGCGACGTCGAGGTTGTCCTTGACCGCGAAAGGGACGCCGAACAGCGGCAGGTTCGCGGGCCCCTTGGCGTCGAGCGCCGCCGCTTCGGCGATCAGTCTGTCGGCGGCGACGCGCGTGATCCAGATCGCCGGATCATCCGCCTCCGCCGCCGCCGCGCGCGCCAGCACGGCTTCGGCGACCGCTCTCACGCTCCATCGCCTTTCGACGTAGCCCTTGCGCAAGGCGGCAATCGAATGGACGGGAATGTCCAAGGCGGCTCTCCTCGCGCTTCGCTCAGGCGCTGAGCTGATGGGACTGGATGGCGACATATTCGGCCGCGGCGCCGCTGACCGTCGCGAGATGTTCGCGCATCGCCCGCGCCGCGCCGTCGCCGTCGCCGCGCAGGATGGCTTGGACCACGGCCTCGTGTTCGCGCCACGACGAGGCCAGACGGCCGCGCAGATTGAACTGGGCGCGGCGAAACGGCGCGAGGCGCGCGCGCGTCGCGTGGAGCAGGTCGCGCAGGTAGCCGTTATGACAGCCGGCGTAGAGCAGCGAGTGGAATTCCTGATTGAAGCGTTCGTATTCGTCGATGCCGCCCTCGCGCACCGCCGCCTGCGAGGCGCGGTGCAGCGCCTCCAACCCTTGGCGCTCATCCGGCGTCATCGCGATCGCGCACAGTCGCGACGCCGCGGCCTCGAGCTCGGCCATCGCGACGAACATGTCCTGCAGCCGCTGCGGCGCGATGACGGCGACGATCACGCCGCGGCGCGGCCGATGCTCGACGAGTCCGGTCGCGGCGAGCTGGCCGAGCGCCTCGCGCACCGGCGTGCGCGAGACGGCGAAGCGTTGGGCGAGTTCCTGCTCGTCAAGCCGACGACCGGGCGCCAGGCCGCCGCGCAGGATTTCGTCGGCGAGGGTGGCGGCGAGCTCGGCCGCCCGCGTTTGGCGTTGCGGGTTTGCAGGGCCTGCGCCGAGTCGCGAAAGAAAGGGCAGATTCGCAACGTGCATGCAAGACCGTATGCGCAGGAGCGGCGCTAATGTCAACCTAATATATTCAAGTCACGGGAGATTTCCGGCGGATGAATTCTCCGGGTCCTCTCGACGGGCGGCGGAAGCGAAAATTTGGACTATAATTATGCACTGCCTACGTAACAGTCACATTTTTTAGGCGCCAACCCACTATCTGGAATCGATAAATGGCTCCAATAGTTTAGTAATTATCTGATATGATGACAGTTTGTGATTGGAATGGCCGACTGGCATGCAAATTGTTTCTTGCATGCAAGAGGCGGGCGCCGTCCGGCGCATTTTTTCGCCGTCCTGTAGCGAAGGAAAGGCTCCAGCATGACCCAAGATTATCGGTTGTCGCGCCGCGCAGTCCTCGCCGGCCTGTCCGCCGGCGCCGCATTCTCGGCTCTGCCGCTCAGTTCGGCGCGGGCGGCCGGCGCGCTCACGGTCGGCTTCATCTATGTCGGCCCCAAGGACGACTACGGCTACAACCAGTCCCACGCCGCCGGCGCCACCGCCGTCAAGGCGATGAGCGGCGTCAAGGTGGTCGAAGAGGAACGTGTGCCCGAGACGATCGACGTCGAGAAGACCATGGAGAGCATGATCAACCTCGACGGGGCGACGCTGCTTTTCCCGACCTCGTTCGGCTATTTCGATCCGCACATCCTCAAGGAGGCGAAGAAGTACCCGAACGTGACCTTCATGCATTGCGGCGGGTTGTGGCACGAAGGCCTGCCGACCAACGTGCACAGTTATTTCGGCTACATCGACGAAGCGGAGTTCCTCTCGGGGATCGTCGCGGCTTACGTCACCAAGACCAAGAAGTTCGGCTTCGTCGCCGCCAAGCCGATCCCGCAAGTGCTGCGCAACATCAACGCCTTCACGCTCGGCGCCCGCTCGGTCGACCCGACCATCACCGTGCAGGTGATCTTCACCGGCGACTGGTCGATGCCGGTCAAGGAGGCCGAGGCAACCAACAGCCTCGCCGACCAGGGCGTCGATGTCGTCACCTGCCACGTCGACAGCCCCAAGGTGGTGATCGAGACGGCGGAAAAGCGCGGCCTGTTCACCTGCGGCTATCACGCGAGCCAGGCGGCGCTCGCGCCCAAGGGCTACCTGACCGGCGCCGAATGGAATTGGGAGGCGCTCTATCCCTCGCTGGTCACCGACTTCGAGGCTGGCAAGACCATCCCCGGCCTGATCCGTGGCGGCCTGAAGGCGGGCATCGTCAAGACCTCGCCCTATACCGCGCTCGTGCCCGACGCCGCCAAGGCCAAGGCCGACGGGGTCAAGGCGCAGTTCATGGGCGCCGGTTATGTGATCTTCGCCGGTCCGATCAAGGACAACAAGGGCGCAACCGTCATCGACGCGGGCGTGATGCGCGGTCAGACCGACATCGAACTCGAGAAGATGAGCTATCTGGTCGAAGGCGTCATCGGCTCGACCAGCTAAGGGAAGCCACGGCGTGGACGCCGAACCGCCGCGCCGCGCCGCTCTGGCGCGCATCCTCGACCCCCTCGCCGCGCCCGTCGCGGCGGGAGTGGCGACGATCGTGATATTCGGTCTGTTCGTCAGCCTCGCCGGGCGCAATCCGCTCGAAGTCTATCGCCTGATGGCGGTCGGCGCCTTCGGGTCGTGGTTCTCCTGGCAGAACACGTTGCTGCGCGCTTCGCCGCTGCTGTTGACCGGGCTGTGCACCGCGCTGCCGGCGCAAATGGGGCTGGTGATCATCGGCGGCGAGGGCGCCTTCGTCATCGGCGGCCTCGCGGCGATCGCGGCGGGATTGCCGTTTGCAGACGCCGGCGCGCCGGCGTTCGTCGTCTGGATCGCCATGGGAATCGCTGGCATGGCGGCGGGCGGCGCGCTGATCGCGACCGCCGGCGCGCTGCGCCATTGGCGCGGCGTCAACGAGACGATCTCCTCGCTGCTGCTCTCCAGCATCGCGATCGCGGTGATGAACCAGATCGTCGAGGGGCCGATGCGCGACCCCGCCAGCCTCAACAAGCCCTCGACCCGGCCGCTGCCCGACGCCGATCTGATCGGCAATCTGCCGGGCATGGACGTCCATTGGGGCCTCGCGCTCGGCCTGATCGCCTGCGTGCTCGCCTGGCTCTTGATGCGTCGCACGACTTTCGGCTTCGCGGCACGCATCGTCGGCGGCAATTCGCGCGCCGCGCGCATGGCCGGCCTGCCGGTCGGAATGATGATGGTGATCGTCACCGGGCTCGGCGGCGCGGCGGCGGGGTTAGGGGGCATGATCGAAGTCGCCGCCGTGCAGGGCGACGCCAACGCCAACATTGCGGCCGGCTACGGCCTCAGCGGCATCCTCGTCGCCTTCCTCGCCCGTCAGCATCCGCTCGCCATCATTCCGGTCGCGGTGCTGCTCGGCGGCATCAGCGCCAGCGACGGACTGTTGCAGCGCCGCCTCGATCTGCCCGACGCCGCCGTGCTGGTGCTGCAAGGCATCCTGTTTGTCGCGCTGCTTGCCGGCGAAGGTCTGCCGTCGTGGAGCGAGTGGAAAGCGAGGATGAGCCGGTGAACGACGCCAGTCTCGGCCTGTGGACTGTCCCGATCGCCGTGCTCGGCGGCGCGATTCGCGTCTCGACGCCGTTCCTGTTCGTCAGCCTCGGCGAACTCGTCACCGAGAAGAGCGGCCGCATCAATCTCGGCCTCGAAGGCACGCTGATCATGGGCGCGATGAGTGGCTTCGGCGTCGCCTATCTCACCGGTTCGCCCTGGCTCGGCGTGCTGGCGGCGGGCCTGGTCGGCGTGATGTTCGGCGCGCTGCACGCGGCGATCTGTTCGTTGCCGCGCGTCAACGACATCGCGGTCGGCATCGCGCTGATGATTTTCGGCATCGGCCTCGCCTTCTATCTCGGCAAGCCGTTGGTGCAGCCCAAGGCGCCGACTCTGCCGGCGTTGCCGCTCGGCTTCTGGAGCGACATTCCCCAGGTGCGCGCCGCGCTCGAGGTCAATGCGCTGTTCATCGTCGGCCTCGTGTTCACGCCGATCTTGAGCTGGGCGCTCGCCAACACCCGCTGGGGTCTGATCGTGCGCATGGTCGGCGATTCGTCGGAAGCCGCGCGCGCACTCGGCTATTCGCCGCTCTGGGTCAGGCTCTACGCCACCTGTTTCGGCGGCTTCATGGCGGGGGTCGGCGGATCGTTTCTCTCGCTCTATTATCCCGGCAGTTGGAGCGAAGGCCTGTCGAGCGGACAGGGCATCACGGCGGTGGCGCTGGTGATCTTCGCTCGCTGGAATCCTCTTGCCTGCTTCGGCGCTTCCTTGTTGTTCGGCGGCGCGGGCGCGCTCGGACCGGCCCTGCAGGCGGTCGGCGTGACGTCCGGCACCTACCTGCTCAACGCCGCGCCCTATTTCCTCACGCTGCTGATTCTGGTCTTCTCGTCTTCGTCGCGCCGCCGGGTCGCCGGCGCGCCGGGTGAACTCAGCGTCACCAAGTAACCCTTCGCTTAAGAGGTACGCCATGTCCAACGTCGCCGCCGATCCCTATCCCTGGCCGTTCGACGGCCGCTGGAGCGCCGCCGACACGACGCTGATCGTCATCGACATGCAGACCGACTTCTGCGGCGTTGGCGGCTACGTCGACAAGATGGGCTACGACCTCTCGCTGACCCGCGCGCCGATCGAACCGATCAAGCGCGCGCTGAAGGCGTTTCGCGCCAAGGGCTATCACGTCATCCACACCCGCGAGGGCCACCGGCCCGATCTCGCCGACCTGCCCGACAACAAACGCTGGCGTTCGCAGCGCATCGGCGCCGGCATCGGCGACGCCGGCCCTTGCGGCCGCATCCTGGTGCGCGGCGAGCCGGGCTGGGAGATCATTCCCGATCTCGCCCCCGCGCCCGGCGAGCCGATCATCGACAAGCCGGGCAAGGGCTCGTTCTGCGCCACCGATCTCGAGCTGATCCTGCGCGCCCGCGGCGTCCGCAACATCGTGCTCTCCGGCATCACCACCGACGTCTGCGTCCACACCACCATGCGCGAGGCGAACGATCGCGGCTTCGAATGCCTGTTGCTGGAGGATTGCTGCGGCGCGACCGACCGCGGCAACCACGACGCGGCGATCAAGATGATCAAGATGCAGGGCGGGGTGTTCGGCGCCGTCTCCAGCGCCGACGGCGTGATCGCCGCATTGCCATGAGCGGCGCCTTCTCCCTCGAAGTGGCGGGCATGTCGAAGCGCTTCGGCGCGCTGGCGGCGCTCGACGACGTTTCGATGCGGGTCGACGCCGGCAGCGTCCACGCTCTGCTCGGCGAGAACGGGGCCGGCAAGTCGACGCTGGTCAAGTGCATCATGGGTTTCTACCACGCCGACGAGGGCTCGCTGCTCGTCGACGGCCGCGAGGAGGCCGTGCGCAATCCGCGCGACGCGGCGCAGTTCGGCCTCGGCATGGTCTATCAGCATTTCACCCTGGTGCCGTCGATGACGGTGCTGGAGAACCTGGTGATGGCGCGCGCCGATACGCCGGAGATGATCGACTGGGGGCGGGAGCGCAGACGCCTGGCCGATTTCATCGCCGGCATGCCGTTCTCCGCGCCGCTCGACACGCCCGCGCACGGCCTCGCCGCCGGCGAGAAGCAGAAGGCGGAAATCCTCAAGCAGCTCTACCTTGGCGCACGCTTCCTCATCCTCGACGAGCCGACCTCGGTGCTGACGCCGCAGGAAGCCGACCAGATGTTGGGAACGATCCGCGACATGGCGCGCGAGATGCGCCTGACCGCGCTGCTGATCACCCACAAGTTCCGCGAAGTGCTGGCCTATGCCGACGCCGTGACCGTGCTGCGCAAGGGCAAGCTCGCCGGAACCGGAAAGGTCGCCGAACTTACCGTCGACAAGATGGCGGCGATGATGATCGGCGAGGAGCGTCCCGCCGCGCCGGTTGCCCGCGCCGACGTCGCGCCCGGCGCCGTGCGCCTGGCGGTCGAGGATCTCAAGGCCGACGATTCCGACGGCGCCGAGGCGGTGCGCGGCGTGACCCTGGCGGTGCGCGCCGGCGAGATCGTCGGCATTGCCGGGGTCTCGGGCAATGGCCAGAGCGAGCTGGTCGAAGTGCTCGCCGGCCAGCGCGACGCGACCGGCGGCCGCATGCTGGTCGAGGGCGAAGTCTATCACGCCGCGCGCGCCGAGACGCAGCGCCATCACCTCGCGCTGCTCCCGGAGGAGCCCTTGCGCAACGCCTGCGTCGGCCGGATGAGCGTCGCCGAGAACATGGCGATGCGCAATTTCGACCGTCCGCCGATGGCGAACGGCCTCTGGCTCTCGGCCCGGGCAATGCGCGAGGCGGCGCGCGATCTGATCAGGCGCTATCGCGTCAAGACGCCGGGGCCCGACGCGCCGATCGCCTCGCTCTCCGGCGGCAACGTTCAGCGCGCGGTGCTGGGGCGCGAACTCGGCGGCGAGGTGCATATCCTCGTGGCCGCCAATCCGGTGTTCGGCCTCGACTTCGCCGCGGTCGCCGACATCCACAGCCAGATCGTCGCCGCGCGCAATCGCGGCGCCGCAGTGCTGCTGGTCAGCGAGGATCTCGACGAGCTGCTCGATCTGTCCGACCGGCTGCTCGTGATGTCGGAAGGGCGCATCGTGCTCGAGACGACCGCCGCCGCAGCCGACCGCACTGCGATCGGCCGCGCCATGGCCGGCCATTGACAAAGGCGCGCATCGCCGACCGTCGCCTCCGCCAGGCCGGGCGCTCACCAACGCCGAAGCCGGGCGTCGGGCGGGCGATAATCGACATGCAGCGCGATTTCTGCGAGCCGGGCGGCTTCGACGGCCTGCTTGCCGAATGCGCAATGGCGAGCTATTTCCCTCAGTTCAAGCGCGCAGTGCTTGAGATGGCGACCCCACTGGGCGGCATCGTCGGTTGGCCCGCTCCGGTGGCGGCCATCCTGGAGGCGATCCACTGATCATCCACGATCTGCTGACCAATGTGTCGGCGTTGCGTTTCGAGCCGTTCCGGGAAGGAATCGAGGCGGCGTGGCTGCACCGCGATCCTCACGGGGGCGCGGCGGCGGCGGTGCTGCGCTATCGACCCGGCGCGCGGGCGCCGCGCCACCGCCATCCCGGCTGGGAGCGGGTGATCCTCATCAGCGGCAGCCAGGCTGACGCGCAGGGGCTGCTCAAGGCCGGCGACGTCGCGCTCAATGCGCCCGGCACCGAGCATGAAGTCTATAGCGAAGAGGGCTGTGTCGCGCTGCTTGTCTGGGAGCGGCAGCCGATCATGCTGGAATAGCTGCGGCGCGGCGCCGTTTGGACTTGACCAGCGATCGCGTAGAATGAGCGCCTTGCCGATGGCGCGGAGTCGAGCATGTCGTCGCGAAGATGTCTGGCTATTCAGGCCGACCGGCGGGACGCGGCGGCGAAAGAGCGCCGCCACGGCCGCGCGAGCGGAGCGCGGCGCGATTGACTCCCGGCGCGCTTCAACCTGTCGAGCTGACGATCGAACTCGCGACGGTCGCGACGATGGTCCTGGTGCTGATCGGGACGCCGCTCGCCTGGTGGCTCGCGCGTTCGCGCGCCTGGTGGAAGGAAGCGATCGCGGCGGTCGTCGCGCTGCCGATCGTGCTGCCGCCGACCGTGCTCGGCTTCTATCTACTGGTCGCGCTCGGACCGCATGGGCCGGGCGGCGCGATCGCCTCGCTGTGGGGCGCCGAGACGCTCGCGTTCACTTTCGGCGGCCTGGTCGTCGGCTCGGTCGTCTATTCGCTGCCGTTCGTCGTCCAGCCGATCCGCAACGCCTTCGCCGCGATCGGCGACCGGCCGCTCGAAGTGGCGGCGACTTTGCGCGCTTCGCCGTCGCGCGCCTTCTTCACGGTGGCGCTGCCGCTCGCCAGCCCGGGCCTGTTGACCGGGGCGGTGCTCGGCTTCGCCCATACCGTCGGCGAGTTCGGCGTCGTGCTGATGATCGGCGGGGCGATTCCCGGCCGCACCGCGGTCGTGTCGACGACGATCTTCGACTATGTCGAAACCGGCGAATGGGGCAAGGCGAACGCGCTCGCGCTGGGTATGGTCGTCTTCGCCTTCGTCGTCATCCTGGCGATGATCGCGATCGAGAAGCGATTTGCGCGCGTGCGGCCATGAGCGAGAGCGGCGGCATCGCGGCGCGCTTCGCCGGCAAGCTGGGCGCTTTCTCATTCGATTTTGCGCTCGCGGCGCCGGCGCGCGGCGTCACGGCGCTCTACGGTCCCTCCGGCTGCGGCAAGACTACGCTTCTGCGCTGCATCGCCGGGCTCAATCGCGTCGGCGACGGGCATTGCCGGGTCGAGGGCGAAGTCTGGCAGGAGGGCCGGGATCTGTTCGTGCCGACCCATCGTCGCGCGCTCGGCTACGTCTTCCAGGAAGCGAGCCTCTTCCCGCATTTGTCGGTCGAGGCCAACCTGCGGTTCGGCGCGCCGCGGCGGGGCGCGCCGGCGGCGATCGACTGGGAAGAGGTCGTCGACCTCTGTGGGCTGGCTCGGCTCTTCGACCGCGCGCCGCGCGATCTCTCTGGCGGTGAGCGCCAGCGCGTCGCGCTCGGCCGCGCGCTGTTGTCGCAGCCGCGGCTGCTGCTGATGGACGAGCCGCTGTCGGCGCTCGACGACGCCGCCAAGGCCGAAATCCTGCCGTTCCTCGAACGGCTGCGCGACCGTCTGTCGCTGCCGGCGCTCTACGTCACCCACGACATGGCCGAAGTCGAACGGCTCGCCGACCATCTCGCGCTGATCGACGCCGGGCGGATCGTCGCCGCCGGGCCGCTCGCCGCGCTGCAGAGCGACCCCAATCTGTCGCTCGCCGCCGCGCGCGGCGCCGCGGTGACGCTCGCGGGAACCGTCGCCGCGGTCGACGACGCCTATGGCTTGACCACGATCGCGGTCGGCGGCGGCGCCTTCGTCGCGCCAGGCAAGCTCGGCCCGGTCGGCGCCCGGCGGCGGCTGCGGGTGCTCGCCGGCGACGTCAGTCTGGCGCCCGCCCCGCCTGGCCCGAGCTCGATCCTCAACGTGCTGCCGGCGCGCATCCTGTCGACGAGGGCCGTCGCGACCAACGAACTCGTCGTCGTGCTCGGCCTCGGCGCCGACGGGGCCGGCGACCGCATCCTCGCGCGCCTCACCCGCCGCTCGTGGGAGCGCCTCGACCTCGCCGAAGGCGCGAGCGTGCACGCGCAGGTCAAGAGCGTCGCGCTGTCGCGCGCGTGAGCGGCCCGCCGCCTCAGCCGGTGAACAGACTGCGGATGTCGTTGAAGGTGACGAACACCATCAGCGCGACGACGAACGCCGCGCCGAGCCGCAGGGCGAACGCCTGCGCGCCCTCGCTCAGCGGCCGTCCGCGCGCCGCTTCGATCGCGAAGAACACCAGGTGGCCGCCGTCGAGCATCGGGATCGGCAGCAGATTCATCAGCCCCAGCGACAGCGACAGGATCGCCGCCAGTTTGATCAACGCGACGGGGCCGAGCGCCGCCGCCGCGCCCGACATCCTGGCGATGCGCACCGGGCCGGAGAGCTGGTCGGCCGCCGAGCGCCCGGTGACGACGCGGGAGAGGTAGTCGCCGGTGACGGAGACGATGCGCCAGGACTCCGAAAAGCCGGCCTCGAGCGCGCCGAGCGGCGTCGGATAGATCGCCTGGACGCTCGAAGGGTTGGCGGCGAGGCCAAGCCGTCCGATCCGCTCGGCCCCCGCAGGCGTGTCGACCGTGGTCAGCGCGGGCGTCGCGGTCAGCGTCATTTGGCGGCCGTCGCGGTCGATGACGAAGCGCAGCGGCTCTCCCGGCCGCAGGGTCACGACGTCGATGATGTCGTCGAAGGAAGCGATCGGCCGGCTGTCGACGCTCTCGATCACGTCGCCGGCGGCGAAGCCCGCCTGCGCGGCGGGGCTGCCAGCCACCACGTCGTCGACTCGCGGCGGCAGGAAGCGCTCGCCGGAGAAGTAGGCGATCGCGGACAGGACGAGGACCGCGGCGACGAGATTGGCGATCGGCCCGGCGGCGACGATCGCCGCGCGCGCCAGCACCGGTTGGCCCGGCAGCGTCTGGCGACGCTCGGCCGGGGACATCCGCGCCAGCGCCTCGCCGTCGGGGGCGCTCGCCGCGTCGCGATCGCCGGCGAAACGAACGTAGCCGCCGACCGGAATCGCCGACAGCCGCCAGCGCGCGCCGCGGCGGTCGGTGCGGCCGACGATCTCGGGACCCATGCCGATCGAGAAAACTTCGACTTTGACGCCGCAGCGCCGCGCCACGAAGAAATGGCCGAATTCGTGGATGAACACCACGGCGCCGAGCACGAGCAGGAACGAGACGATCAGCGTCGCCGCTCCCCATAGACTAACCAGCATCGGCGTCATCCCGCCCTCGTCCTGCGCGTCCTCGGCGGACCGTCGCCGCCGCGATCTTGCCGCCGCGCGGCTAATTTGGGCTTAAGCGGCGCGGTTCTCAAGCCGACGACGCTCGGCCCCTTGGTCGGTTCGACCGACCGCGACGGCGACAGCCGCCGCGATCGCCGCGGAGAAGTAAGCCGCGACGGCTGGAATCTGCAACGAGAAATCGACGATTCCGTGGAGCGAGACGAGGACGAGGGCCGCCAGGCCGGCCACCGGCAGGAAACGCATGCGGCGGCGCGCCCGCGCGCCGCGAACCAGCGCCGCGCCGAGCGCAGCATAGACGATCGCCGCGGCCACGACGAAGACGGCGCCGAGACCGAGCAGCCCTTCAAGAAAGAAATCGTGGGCGTGGTCCCAGACGCCGAAGACCCCGGCGCAGTCGGTGTCGCGATAGGCGGGGAAGACGTCGGGAAAGGCGGCCAAGCCGGCGCCGTACGGCCAATGGTCGGCGATCGCGGCCAGCGTGGAGCGGAAGACGCACCAGCGTCCGTCCTCGGAGGCCAGCGACTGGACGCGGTGCTCGGTTCGACCGGCGAACAGGACGAACAGCCCCAGCGTCAGCGTCAGCGCCGCCACGACGACGATCGGCCGGCGCCAGCGCTCGACGACCTCCTCGCGGGGGCGATCGGCGGTCAGACGCCGCGTCGCCATCAACGCGGCGGCGACCAGCGCCGCCACCAATGTGGCGCCGATCGCGCCGCGCGAGCGGGTGAGGAACAGCGCCGTGGCGCAGTCGAGCACGGCGAACACATGGACGAGCAGCGCCGCGCGCCAACCGTCGCGGCTGCGGCGGCGACGATGACGGAAGAGCGCCGAGAGCCGGACGGCGCGCAGATCGGCGAACATCAGCGCCAGATTGAGCAGCAGCGCGACGCCGAAGAAGGTTCCCGCGGTGTTGCGGTTGACGAATGACGCGGTGAGGTCGCCGAGATAGAAGCGCTTCGGCTCGAGCAGAAGCTGGTCGGGCCACAGCACTTCCTGCGCGATGCCGAAGGCCGCCAGAAAGGCGCCGAAATAGGCGAGCCCCCGCCAAAGTCGCAACGCCTCGTCGTCGGTCTGGCAACAGGCGAGCGCGACGGCGAAAGCCAGAAACGGCGCCGCCAGCGCCGGCGCGGCGGCGAGCGTGAGGCCGGGCGCCGCCGAGACGGCGTTGCGCGGCGCGGCGCCGGCGAGCGCGTCGCCGAGCCCCCTCCACGCCGCATCGGCGAATGGGGAATCGCCGAGCGGCAGGGTCTGCCAAAGTGCGTAAGCCAAGAGGCCGGCGAGCAGCAGCAGCGCCAGCGCCTGCAGGCGGGCGAGACGCGGCGCGGCGACCGGCGCCGCGGCGGCGGCGACGGCGAGCAGCGCCAAGCCGAGCGCGGCGAAATCGAGCGCGACGGTCGAGGCGCCGCCTTGGGCGAGGATTGTTCCGGCCAGCAGCGCGAGGAGGGCGCGCCCGAGCCACAGCCGGCGCGTCGCCGGATCGATCGGCGTGGCCGTCATGACGCCTCCGGCGCGACGAGCGTGGCCCCGGCGTCGTCGATCCGCAGCACCGACAGCCGATTGGAGACGTAGGCGCCGGTGTCGAGATTGATGCGATTCGAACGGAAATCGACGCGCTCGACCGGCGTGTGGCCGTGAACGACCACGAAGCCGAAGTCGTCGTCGCAGTCGAGAAATTCGTCGCGGACGCCGGTCAGGTCGGCGAGGCGCTGTCGGTCGAGGGCGATTCCCGGCCGCAGGCCGGCGTGGGCGAAGCAATAGCCGCCGGCGCGGTGATAGTCGGCGAGGCCGGCGAGGAAGCGACGGTGGACGTCGGGCAGGCGTTCGGCGAACGCCTCGCGGCGCGGGCCTTCGCCGCGGATCAGACCGGGTTCGAAGCCGTAGGAGAGCAGCGTCTCGGCGCCGCCGAGCCCACGCCAGACGGCGAAGGGGAGGCGGCCGGCGAGAAAGGATTCCATCGCTGTCTCGTGGTTGCCTCTCAGCGCGACGACCTGCCGAGCGTGCGCGCGCGCCGCCATCAAATCGAGCGTCGATTTCGAGTCGGGCCCACGGTCGATGTAGTCGCCGAGATAGATCTCGGTCGCCCGCTCCGTGCGCCCGGCCGCGTCGCGGTCGATCAAAGTCTGGGCGCGGGCGAGGCAGTCGGCGCGGCCGTGGACGTCGCCGATCGCGTAAAGAATCTCGCCGGCGGGGGCGGGCGGGTAACCCAGCGACGGCTGGCGGCCGCCGCGCCCGGCGTGCGCGAGCCGCGCGGCGGCCTCCCAGCGCCGGCGCGCCGTCTGGAGCCAGCCGCGCGGTCCGCCCCGCCGCAGCGCCGGCGAGGGAACCCCTTTCGGTCCACGCGTCGAGGGATACGCTGCCGTCATGGGCCAACGCCGCCGGTTGCCTGCATCGTCGGCGCCGCGCCCCGGCCCGCGAGCGTTACCCACCATAGACAACTCTTGCGTGTATTCAATCATGATGTTACACCTATGCGTGTCCACGACTGCCAACGCCTGGGGTCCGCCGTGCATGTCGCCAGCTTGTCCGCGGTCCTCAATCGGTCCGCCACTGCAGCGCAGACTGCGACCAGCGCGACAACGCGGCGGTGGGCGGTTCCATGCGAGGCCTTGCCGCCCGCGGCGGCCGCCTTCGATTTCGCGATCTTCTGGCTGGCGGCGGTCGTCGGCGAATTCGTCTATCGGTGGCTCGCGCTCGGCGACTTGCCCGGCTTCGCCGCCGTCGACGGCGGGCTGGTCGGGGGGCGCTGTTCGTGTTGCTGGCCCAACTCGCTGGACTTTACCGCCTGCCGGCGCTGCTGGCGCCGCTCGCCAGCCTGCCGCGCCTGACGCTGATGGTGGCGCTGGCGCAATTGGCTGTCGTCGGCGCGCTGTTCCTGCTCAAGTCGGGCGCCGACCATTCGCGCGGAGCGACCGTCGCCTTCGCCATCCTTGCCCTGGCGCTCGCGCCGGCCGGCCGGCTCGCGCTGGCGCGGACGGCGCGGACGGCGATTCGCCACGGCGTCATCCAGGCGGGCCGCATCGTGACGCTCGGCGATCCGTTCGAACTCGAGCGGCTCGACGACTCCGACTTTCCCGATTTCGGCGCGGAAGAGGTCGCGCGTATCCGCCTGTCGGGCTCGGCGACGCTCGGCGGCGGCCTGCTTCATGCGGATCGCGCCCGTGTCGCCCAAGCGATCGCTTGCGCGCGCGAATTGGGCGCGACCGAGTTCGCGGCGGTGATGCCGTGGGGCGCGGAAATCGCGCTGACGGAGCTCTGCGCCCTGTTGCGCGCGTCGCCGCTGCCGGTGCGGCTCTATCCCGACGAGCGGGTTCGCCGGGTCGTGCGGCGCGGCTGCGACGCAGCGGCGCGGCGCTTCTCCGTGACGTTGCAGCGCGAGCCGCTCAGCGCCGCCGAGCGCGCCGCCAAGCGCGCCTTCGACGTGGTCGTCGCTTCGGCGGGCCTCCTCGCGCTCGCCCCCGCGCTGCTGCTGATCGCCGTGGTGATCCGGCTCGACAGTCCCGGTCGGGCGATTTTCCGCCAGCGCCGTTGCGGTTTCGACAATCGCGAATTCGTCATGTTCAAGTTCAGGACGATGCGGGTGCAGGAGGAATGCGGGCCGATCGTCCAGGCGTCGCGCAACGATTGTCGCGTCACCCGCGTCGGCAGGTTTCTGCGCCGATCGAGCCTCGACGAACTGCCGCAGCTCCTCAATGTGCTGCGCGGCGAGATGTCGCTCGTCGGGCCGCGCCCTCACGCGATCGCCCACGACGACGAATACAAGGCGCGCATCGCCAATTACGCGCTGCGCCACCACGTCAAGCCCGGCATCACCGGCGCCGCGCAAGTGGCCGGATTGCGAGGCGCGACGCCGCAGCTGTCGCAGATGGAGCGGCGCGTCGAACGGGATCTCTGGTACGTCGACAATTGGTCGATGGCGCTCGACTTGAAGGTCCTCCTCGCCACCGCGTTCGCGCTGCTTAGGCTCGATGCGTATTGATGGGGGCCCCCGCAATGCAGCGCGCTCCCTCCGCTGCGATCTTCTTCAAGATCTGCGCGGCTGCCGTGCGGCGATGCGGAGGACGCGGTGCGGCGATCGCCTTCGCGTCGTCGGCCCGCCGCAAGCTCCGGCTCGGCCCCTCGCCGTCCGCGCATTTCGCCCTGCTTGTCGTGACGCTCGCCTTGGCCGCATGCACGGCGATTTCCGACAGCGGTCCGTCGCGGCGCGACGTCGAGAGCCGCGCGACGGCGACGAACGGGCCGAGCGAATCTCGCTTGCTGCTCGATTACATTGCCCTGCGTTGCAGCGCAGCCAGCGGACCAGCTGGGGCGTGTATCCGTACCTCAGCCAGGGGACACAGGCCCGCGCGAGGCGATAGAGCGCGCCGTCGGGGCCGACCGCGCGGGTCGGCGCGCGCGCCGCCGCCACCCACGGCGCGCTCGGTGGATCGAGCGAGACGACATGGCGCTGGTGACCGTGCCGGAACCAGACTTCGGTGCTCGAGAACACGCCCTCGACCGGTCCGCCGCCACGCGGATCGACCGAATTGATGACATGGAGGACCTTCATAGGCGATCCGCTTTGGGTCCCGACCCGCGCGCGGCGCGGTTCGGCGACAACCTGCTCGCGATAGCGCAGCGCTAATGAAACTACAAGTTGTGTTCAGCCGCACGCGTCGCGCCAGGATTGCGGGGGCGCCGCGTCTTCACTAGAACCGCCCCGTCGGCGAGCGCCGAGTCGTGCCGCCAGGTCCGATTCGGGACCGCCGCTCTAGCCAACGGAGCGCGAATGGACCTGCTCAGCGGCCTGGGCGATGTCGTGGTCGTGGCCCCGGCGTCGGCGGCGCTGTTCGCCGGCCTCGTTTGGCTCGGCGCGCGACGGGAGGCCGCCGCGTTCGCGCTCGCCATCGCAGCGGCCATGGCGCTCGCCCTGGCGGCGAAACTGGCGTTCGAGGCCTGCGGATTCGTGGAGCCGCAGTTCGAAATCGAGAGCCCGAGCGGCCACGCGGCGCTCGCTGCGGCGTTCTGGGGCTGCGTGGCCTTCGTGCTGGCCGGCGGCCGGCCGCCCGCCGGGCGGCTGGCGCTGTACGCCGCCGCCGTCCTGGTCGCCGTCGGAGTCGCCTATGGACGCGTCGCGATCGGCGCGCACTCCGTCGCCGAAGTCGTGTGCGGGCTGGCGATCGGCGCCGTCGCGACGGCGCTGTTCGTTGCGCTGCGCGGTCCGCCGCGCCGTGTGCCGCTGACGTCGCAAGTGCTGGTGCGCGCTTCGCCGATCGTCGTGCTGTTGGCGCTCGACCTCGCGCTGTTCACCGACCGATGGACCGCCGAACCGTTCATCGTCCGCCTCGCCGCGGCGATTGGGCTCGCGCTGAAGCTCTGCACCTGATCGGCGGCGCGTCTCACAGGTCGATCGTGTCGCCGAGCGCTGGAATTTCGATCTTCGCGCCGCCGAGCTTTTCGGCGAAAACACGCATCACGTCGGCGTCGCCGTGGACAAGGATGGTGCGCTCGGCATGCGTGTGCGCATGCCAAGCGAGGAGTTCCGCCTGATCGGCGTGGGCGGAGAAGCCGTTGATCGTGTGCACCTCGGCGCGCACGGCGATGGTCTCGCCGAAGATCTCGACCTGCTTGGCGCCGTCGATGATCTGACGGGCGAGCGTGCCCTTGGCGGCGAAGCCGACGAACACCACCGCAGCGTCGGCGCGCCACAGATTGTGGCGCAGGTGATGGCGGATACGACCGCCGGTCGCCATGCCCGAGCCGGCCATGATCACCGCGCCGCCGGCGATGCGGTTGATCGCCATCGAATCGGCGGACTCGCGCGCCAGATGCAGACCCGGCAGCGCGAAGGGATCGCGGCCGTCGCGGAACAGGTCTGCGACCTCCGGCTCATAGCCCTCGGGATGGCGGCGGTAGATCTCGGTCGCCGTGATTGCCATCGGCGAATCGAGAAACACCTGCATCGTCGGCGGCAACCGGTTGCGGTCGCGGCCCTGCCTCAGCACGTAAAGCAGCTCCTGCGCGCGCTCGAGCGCGAAGGTCGGGATGACGACGTTGCCGCCGCGCTGGAACGCCGCGCCGATCGCCTGGTAGAGCTCTTCGATCGACGGCGCGATCGGCTTGTGCAGACGGTCGCCGTAAGTCGTCTCCATCACGACCACGTCGACCTCGGGCGGGTCGGCGGGCGGGCGGAGCAACGGCCGACCGGCGTTGCCGAGGTCGCCGGAGAACAGGACGCGCCGCTTCCGTCCGCCTTCCTCGAGTTCGAGCAGAATGCTCGCCGAGCCGAGGATATGGCCGGCGTCGAAGAACGTCGCGGCGACGCCCGGCGCCAGTGCGATCGCCTGGCCATAGGCGGCGACGCGGCCGAAGGCGTCGCAGGAGTCGAGCGCGTCGAGCGTCGTATAGAGCGGCGCTCCGTCGCCGGATTCCGGCCGCCGCGCGTTGCGTCGCGCGGTCCGTCGCGCCTCTTCCTCCTGCAGATGCGCCGCGTCGAGCATGACCACCCGCGCCAGCTCGCGCGTCGCCGCAGTCGCGATGATCTCGCCGCGAAAGCCGCGCTTGTGCAGCAGCGGCACGCGGCCGCAATGGTCGAGATGGGCGTGGGTGAGCAGCATGACGTCGATCGACGCGGCGTCGAAGCCGAACGGCGCGGCGTTCTCGTCCTCGAGCTCCCGTCCGCCCTGGAAGAAGCCGCAATCGATGAGAATGCGCTTGCCGGCGGCCTCGACGAGGTGGCACGAGCCGGTGACGTCGCGGTCGGCGCCGTGGAAAGAGATTTTCACTCTGGGCGTTCCCCTCTCAGCGTCTGCCGCCGACTTCGTCGATATGGACGAGCAGATCGGCCGGGTCGTCGTAGACGCGGAACGCCGTCGCCTGCTGCAGTTCGCTGGCGCCATAGCCCCCGCACAAGAGCCCGACGCCGAGCGCGCGGCAGCGCGCCGCGGCGAGCATGTCCCAGATGCTGTCGCCGACCACCACCGCCGTCTCGATCGGCGCGTCGAGCCGCGCCGCCGCGGCGAGGAACAAATCCGGGTCGGGCTTCGCGAATTTGACCTGGTCGCGCGTCACCACCGGAACCTCTCCCGGGTCGACGCCGAGCGCGGCGAGATTGACCGCGGCCGTTTCCAGCCGGCCGCTGGTCGCGATCGCCCAGGGAATGCCGGCGGCGGTGAGGAATGTGAGCAGGTCCTTGGCCCCCGGCAGCGGTCGGATCGCGTCGGCCATGCCCCGATAGGCTTCGGCGTGCTTGCGGCGCAGCCGCTCAAGCCGCTCGTCGTCGATCGCCATGCCGGTTTCGCGCACCAGCTGGTTGGCGAACAAGCCGCCGCTCATGCCGATCTTGCGATGAATGCGCCAGACGGAAAGCTCGATGCCCTCGCTGTCGAGCGCCTGCTTCCACGCCAGCACATGCTGGTAGACGCTGTCGACCAGCGTGCCGTCGAGATCGAACAGAAAGACCGGCTCGATGCGCATCCATTCCCCCCTCTCGCCCCGACGCAGCTGCGCGCGGGCGCGGCGACCTTACTCCGTGTGCGATGACAATTCAGACGTGCGGCTCGCGGCTCAACGCGCCGTGGGCGCTCTCGTCCGCCGTCGACATCGCGTGCCCTCGCCACTCGAAATCGTCGATCATCCACGCCTGCAGCCACAGCCATGGCAGCGTCGCGTCGCGCAGCAGGCAGGCGAAAACCGTCGCCGGCGTCAGACGCCAGCCCGCGACGAGCGCCAGCGCCGCCTCGCCGCCGTACCAAATGAGCGCGATCGCCGCAGCGAAGCGGACCGGTGAAAGGTCGAAGGCTGCGGCGCCGAACGCCGCGGCGATGATCGCCAGCAGACCCGAGGTGACGATCTCGGGCGCGAAAAACAGCGGGAAAGTGGCGCGGCGCAGCCGCGCCCAGCGCGCCTGCCGACCCCACACATTCGCCCACGTCCGCCGGCCGAGCGGCTGGTCGAACGGGCCGGCGGTGAGCCGCGGCCGCAGGCCGGCGCGGCGCACGAGCTTGGTCGCCGCGGCGTCTTCGGCGATCTCTTCGCCGAGCCGCTCGACGCCGCCGCCCGCCTCCAGCACGTCGCGCCGCCACAGCATCGATTTGCCCTGCGCGAAACCGAGGCCGCAGGCGTCGGCGGCGTATTGCCAGCGCGCCTCGTAGGTGTTGAGGAACGCACACTCGATTTCCGCGGCGAACGATTCCGGCGCCGAGCCGATCGGCGGCGCGCAGACGATGCCGACCCCGCTTCGCCAACTCGCCATCATCCGCTGAATATAGTCGGGCGGCATCAGCACGTTGGAATCGGCAATGATGATCCAGTCGCAGCGCGCCGCCTTCCATCCCTTGATGACGTTGTTGAGTTTGGGATTGGCCGACGGCCGATCGTCGCCGACCAGCAGGCGAGCCTTGCGCTCGGGATGGCGTTCCATCGCGCCGCGCGCAAGCGCCGACGCCGGGTCTTCAGCGCGCGCGACGCAGAAGATCAGCTCGTAGTCGGGATAGTCGAGCGTGAACGTCGCCTCCAGCGTCGCATCCGAGAACGCTTCGACGCCGCACAAGGGCTGGACGAGGCTCACCGGCGGCGCATCGGCCGGCGCGGCGGCGCGGCGGCGCGGTTTGCGGCATTTGGGCGCCGCCAGGGCGATGCTCGCCGCCTGCAGGGCGGTCGCGACGACCGCGTAACCGGCGGCGATTTGGACGAATGCCGACACAAAGAGCCGCCTTTCCCTCAGCTGCCGGGCGAGCGACGCGCCGCGGCGGTCGCCAGCTGCTGGCCGACTGTCATATCACGATCCAATACGCAATCAGACCGGATACGCCCGCGCCGATCAGCGTCCCGGCGGCGACGTCGGAAGCGAAATGATCGCCGACCGCCAGCCGCGCCCAGGCCATCGATGCCCAGATCACGAGGGCGTAAGGCCATACGCGCGGCGCCGCGATGACGATCGGCGCCAGCGCCGCCGTCAACGTCATCACGTGTCCGCTGGGGAAGGAATAGCGATCGAGCGGCGGCGGCGCGTCAGGGCAGGCGATGCCGACTTCGCGCGGCCGCGGCCGGGCCGCTTTGCGTTTCATCGCAGGATAGACGCTGTGCAGAACCAGAATGCTGGCCGCGCCGCTGAGCGCGATCGCCGCCGCGCCTCTTGGCCGAAAGAAAATCAGCGCCAGCAGAATGACGAAGTAAATCGGGCCGTTCCCCAGCCGCGACAACGCCGTCGCAGCGACTAGCGGCGCGCGCCGGTCGCCGCTCAACGCCATGGCGCGCGCGATCGGCCAATCGAACACGGCCAGCCGGTCCCACCCCGACCGACGCCGGTCCTTGGAATCCCTCAGTCCTTCCAGCATGCGCCGTCGCGTGCTCGCTAAGCAGGAATTGTAGCCATCTGGAACGTCAATTCGTCCAAAATTGTGGCGCGACTGGGTCGGACGCCGTCAACCCGCCAACCGCGCCTCGAGGCCTGGCGCGGCGTGCGCGCGGAAGATGTTGTCGACGAATTGACGCGCCGAGGCGGCGATGCTGAACCTGAGCGCATGGGCGCGCGCCGCCTCGCGCGGAATGGCGAGCGCCGCCAGCGCGGCGCGCTCGAGGTCCCAATCCAGCACGCCGGTGCCGCTGTCGCCGACGACGTCGAGCGGGCCAGGGACCGGAAACGCGGCGACCGGCACGCCCGAGGCGAGCGCCTCGAGCAGGACCAGGCCGAAGGTGTCGGAGAGGCTGGGAAAGACGAAAACATCGGCGCTCGCGTAAGCGGCGGAAAGCGCCGGCCCCTGCAGTTCGCCGAGGAAATGGGCGGAGGGAAAGCGCGCCCTGAGTCGCCCGCCGTCGGGGCCGTCGCCGACCACCACTTTCGAACCCGGCAGGTCGAGCGACAAGAACGCGTCGAAGTTCTTCTCCACCGCCAGTCGGCCGCAGGTGAGAAAGATCGGCCGCGGCATGTCGAGCGCGCAGCTTTGCGACGGGCGGAACAACTCACTGTCGACGCCGCGCGACCAGCGCATCAGCCGATCGAAACCACGTGCGCGCAGTTCCCGCTCGAGCGACTGGGTCGCCACCATCATGCCGAGGCCGGCGTTGTGGAATTGCTTGAGCAGCCAATAGACCGCGCGGCGCGGCGCCACGCGCCGCATCGCCAGGTATTCGGGAAAACGCGTGTGATAGCAGGTGGTGAACGGTCGCCCGGCGCGACGGCAGGCGACCCAGGCGCAGACGCCGAGCGGTCCTTCTGTGGCGATATGGACGAAATCGGGATCGACGGCCTCGATTCGCTTGGCGACGGCGCTCGGCCGGGTCAAGGCGACCCGCATCGACGGATAGGTGGGGATCGGCGCGGTGCGGAAGCCTGTCGAATCGAGGACGTCGATCTTCACGCCGAGCGACGGCGCTTCGTGCAGCAACGATTCGATCGAGCGTACGACACCGTTGACCTGCGGCAGCCAGGCGTCGGTGACGATCAGGATCCGGCTCAAGCGGAGACCTCGATTCGGCGCGCCGCGAGCGGCGACGGTTGTTGTGGCGGTTGGGAGCGGCGCAGCCCGGCGGCAAATGAAAGGGTCAATGGAGGCGCGGTCTCTTGAAGTTGGCGCTGCGCTCAACCGAGCGCACGCGGACCCACACGCTGCGACCGTCGCGCACGACCTCGATCGGGATTTCGACGCCGGCGGGGCCGCGGGCCCACATGCCACGATAGAATTCGGCGAGCGAGCCGACCACCGCGTCGCCGACGGCGGCGACGATGTCGCCGCGGCGCAGGCCGGCGGAACCGGCTGGGCTGCGCTCCGAAACTCCGGCAATGACCACGCGTCCCTCACTTTCCGCGCAATAGACGCCGATCCATGGCCGAGCCGGCCGATCGAAGCGGCCGCTCGTGCGCAGTTGCGCGAGAAGCGGCGGCAGCAGGTCGATCGGCACGATCATGTTGACGTCGGTGGGGATGTCCGGTCCGCCGGCGCTTTCGACATGCAAGGAGCCGACGCCGACGAGCCGCCCGTCGGCGCCGAACAGCCCGGCGCCGCCCCAGAACGGATGCGCAGGCGCGGTGAAAATGGCGTCATCGAGCAGGTATTCCCAATAGCCGGCGAATTCGTGCTTGGCGACGATGCGCGCCTGGACGAACTGCCGCCGGCCGCCCGAGGCGATCACCACCGGGTCGCCGATCTGCGTTTCCTGCGATCGCCCGAGCGGGACCGCGGGCAAGCTGAGCCGGTCGAGCGCCTGGACGAGCCCCAGTCCGGATTCCTGGTCGATTGCCAACGGGTGAGCCGGAACCAGCCGGCCGCCCGGCGCGGTCAACCAGATCGTCTCGGCTTCGGTGACGAGATAGCCGATCGTCAGGACGAGGCCGTCGTCGTCGATCGCGACGCCGCTGCCGGCGCGCTTGACGCCGAGAATCGGCGCCGTGAACGCATCTTCCGGGATTTCCGCCTGCAGCGAGACAACGGAATCCAGGCTGCGCCTGATCTCGGCGTTGAGATCCTCGACTTCAGGACGTAGGGGCGTCGCCGCCTCCCGTCTCGGCTTGTCGGCCATCGGTCCTTCCGTCGGCGAGCGTCGAACCGCGCCATTCTATCGCGGCGCGGCGGGCGCGGCAATTTTGCTTGGTTGCCGCGCGAGCGCGACCCTCATGCGCCAGGCCGCCGCCGCCACGGTGTCGCGGCCCCGCGCAGGCGGTCGTCAGCAGAACGACGGGGCCGGGTTCCAGCCGTCGACAGGTTTGCGGCAAGGGCAACTCTCCGATTGGCGCCGTCCCTTCGCGCGTCGGGCGCGCCGTTCGCGGAATCCGCGGCGCGCTAGAGGCGGCGCGCGCTCCTTCTTCCGCCGCGCCCGGATCGCCCCGGATCGCAGCGGCGGCGAAGAAACAAGGGAAAGCGAGGGGGAAGCAATCCTGCGCCCCAGCCGCCGCATGGATTGCTTCCGCATCGTTGCTCGCGAACGCGCAGAAAAAACGCCCGCGCGTGCTTCGGCGCGACCTTCGATCCCCTCGCGATGTCGCAGCTCGAGGCGGCTGACATCGGTCGGCATTGTTTGCGTCAAGCCAGGATAAGCATTGAGAGGGATCAATTCCCGGCGAGGCGGGCGACGCGCCGCCCGCCTGCGAAGCCGTTAGATCAGAACGGATAGGGCTGCGGACCTTCGATGGTGATCCAGCGCAGCTCGGTGAACTCTGCGATCACCGCCTTGCTGCCGAATCGGCCATAGCCGGAGGCCTTGACGCCGCCGAACGGCATCTGGCCCTCGTCGTGCACGGTCGGACCGTTGATGTGGCAGATGCCTGTCTCGAGCCGCCTGGCGACCGCGAGCGCGCGTTGCACGTCGCGGCTGAACACCGCCGACGAGAGGCCGTATTCGGTGTCGTTGGCGACGCGGATCGCCTCGTCCTGGCCTTTGACGCGGATGATCGGCTTGACCGGGCCGAACGATTCTTCGCCGTAGATGCGCATGCCGGGCCTGACGTGGTCGACGATCGTCGCCTCGACGATCGCGCCGGCCCGCTTGCCGCCTGCGACGACCTTGGCGCCCTTGGCGGTCGCGTCGGCGATCAGCTCGTCCATCTTCTCCGCCGCTTCGAGGCTCACCAAAGCGCCGAGCACGACGTGGCCGCGCGGATCGCCGGCCGGCAGCGCCGCGGCGCGCTTGGCGAACTTGGCGACGAAGGCGTCGGCGACCGTCTCGTCGACGATCAGCCGTTCGGTCGACATGCAGATCTGGCCCTGGTTGGCGAAGGCGCCGAAGATCGCCGCGTCGACCGCGGCGTCGAGATCGGCGTCGTCGAGCACGATCAGCGGCGCCTTGCCGCCGAGCTCGAGCAGCACCGGCTTGAGATGTTCGGCCGCCAGCTTGGCGATGATCTTGCCCACCCGCGACGAGCCGGTGAAGTTGATCCGCTTGACCCCTGGATGGGCGATCAGCGCCGCCACCACCTTCGGCGCGTCTTCCGGCGCGTTGGCGATGACGTTGACGACGCCCTTGGGGAAGCCGGCGTCGTTGAGCGTCTGGACGATGAGCCGATGGGTCGCCGGGCAGACTTCAGACGAGCGCAGGATTACCGTGTTGCCGCAGGCGAGCGGCGCGGCGATCGCGCGCACGCCGAGAATCACCGGCGCGTTCCACGGCGCCATGCCGAGCACGACGCCGGCCGGCTGGCGCACCGCCATCGACAGCACGCCTGGCTTGTCGGCGGGAATGACCTCGCCGGTGATCTGCGTCGTCAGCGCCGCCGCTTCGCGCAGCAGCGTCGCGGCGAAGAAGACGTTGAAGCCGCCCCATGGGCCGGTCGAGCCGATCTCTTCGGTCATCAGCTGCGAGAACTCGGCGGTGCGGGTTTCCAGCAGATCGGCCGCCTTGTTGAGCAGCGCCCGACGCTGGCTCGGGCCGGTCTCCGACCAGGCCGGAAACGCACGCGCCGCCGCCTCCACGACTCTGTCGACGTCGGCCGCGCTCGCCGCCGCCGCTTCGCTGGCGACCTTGCCGGTCACCGGGTCTAGGCGCCTGTAGGTCGCTCCGTTCGCTGCGCCCACAGACGCGCCGTCAATGATGAAATCCACCTTCATGTCGTTTCCTCCCGTCGCACATGGCGCGCCTTTTCGCGCGCCGATAGAGCCTTTGCGCCTCGCCTCAAAAGCCGAGGACGCTCGCGTTGATCGAAGCCTCGAGCCCGCCGTCGACCGGCAGATTGGCGCCGTTGATCCAGCGCGCCCCGTCGGAACACAGGAACAGCGCCGCCGGAGCGACGTCGGCGGGCGCGCCGGCGCGGCCGACCCGCGCGATGTCCTCGTCGACGCGCGGATTGCCGAACACCTGGCGGAACTCCTCGAGGATCGGCGTCGTCACCGGCCCCGGGCTGACGGCGTTGACGCGCACGCCGCGGGCGCGGAACAGAGGCTGGTGGGCGGCCTGCATCGTCCACAGCAGCAGCAGTTCCTTCGAAAGCGGATAGCCCTCGCCGTCGGGCACGGCGAAGCGCTCGAGCAGCGCGGCGATGTCGGGGAAGCCGGGCGCGTCGACGAAGGCCTTGGCGCGATCGAGATTGGCGCGCCAGCCATAGCCGGCGATCGAGGCGACGTTGACGACGGCGCCGCCCTCGCGCAAGCGCGGCGCCAGCGCCTCGCTCAGCGCGCGCAGGCCGTAGAAATTGATCGCCAGCGTGTCGACGGCGCCCGATACGCCCGAGACGCCGGCGACGTTGCACAGAGCGTCGAACCGGCTCGGCAGCGCGCCTGCGAGATCGGCGATCGAGGCGGCCGACGAAATATCGCCCTTGACGAAGGCGCCGAGCAGCGCAGCTGGCAGGTTGACGTCGACGCCGATCACGTCGGCCCCGAGCGCCGCCGCGAGCTCGCCGACGCGGGCGCCGATGCCCGAAGAAATCCCGGTGACGACGATCGTCTTGCCGAGCAGCATTCCCGTCCTCCCGTCCTCGCGCGGTCTCTTTCGCCGTGCGTCTCGTGTCTTACGCCGCGCCTGTTTCCGAGGGCGGCGCCTCGGTCGCGCCGTGCGCGCGCAGGAATCGCACGCGATAGCCGACCGGCAGCAGGCGCAGCGCGGTCTTGTCCTCGACCCAGCCCCACAGGCCGCGCGGCAGCGCGAGCGCGAAGACCAGCGCCGCCGCGCCGAGGCCGACGAGGTACCAGACGCCCGCCCCGCCGAACCACGCCTCGATGGCGAAAAACACCACGGCGCCGAGGATCGCGCCTTCGAACGTGCCGAGGCCGCCGACCAGCGCCATGAAGATCATGTAGGCGGTCCATTGCGGGCTGAAATAGGTCTTCGGCTGGAAGGTGACCGCCGTCGCGACCCACAGCGCGCCGGCGAGTCCCCCGCCGAAAGCGGCGAGGACGAAGATCGTCCGCTTGGCGCGCGTCACCCGCACGCCGATCGATTCGGCGGCCTGCTCGTTGTCGCGGATCGCTTGGATCGCCGACCCGGTCGGCCCGCGCAGCAGGAAGAAGACGACCGTCAGCAGACCCCCCATGGCGACGAACGCGCACCAATAGGTGAGCGCCCGGCGCGCATCGATGGGGTAGGCGTTGAGCGCGATCAGCGAGGTGCCGGTTTCCCCGTTGATCAGCGTGTCGAGATTGACCAGCAGATGCGCGAGCTCGGAAACGACCCACATCCCGATCGCGAATTCGCCGCCCCTGAGCCTCAGCATCAACGCCGACAGCGGCAGCGACAGCGCGCCGACGATGATCGCGGCGAGAAACAGCGACGGATAGACGCTGACCCCGGAATCGGCGAGCCGCACGGCGAAATAGGCGCCGAGACCGAAGAACGCCTGTTGCCCGATCGACACCAGGCCGCAATAGCCGACCAGCGCGTTCCACGTCACCGCGAGGATCACGTAGATGAACAGCGTCGTCAGCCGGTCGACCAGATTGGCGCTGAGCCACAGCGGCCCGAGCGCGAGCAGGATCGCCGCGACGGCGGCGACGGCGAGCGCGATCCGCGACTCGCGGGTCCAGCGCTCGACGACGACGGCGGGCGACGCGCTCACGCCGCCCTCCTCGCCCAACTGCGCAGCCGCGGGCCAAAGTCGCCGAAGTAGACCCGCAGGAACAGCGCGAGGAGGAAGGTCGCGTGGCCGGCGATGAAGAAGCCCTGCGGGCTGATCGATGCGCCGACGCTCTGGGCGACGCCGAGCACGATCCCGCCGGCCAGGGTTCCCCACAGCGAGCCGGCGCCGCCGATCACCGCGGCCTCGAAGGCGAAGATGAGCTGCAAGGCGCCGGAGTAGGGATCGAAGGTCGCGCGCATCGCCAGGAAGGCGCCGGAGATCGCCACCGTCGCCATGGCGATCGCCGCGGCGAGCGCGTTGACCCGCCGGGCGTTGACGCCGACCAGCCCGACGGTGTCGGGGTCCTCGGCGGTGGCGCGGATCATGCGGCCGAGTTGGGTGTGATTGAGGAAGAGCTGGATGCCGCCGAGCAGGACGATCGCCGTCGCCATGGTCAGCGCCGCCAGCTTGCCGATCGCGATGTCGTCGGTCAGCGACCAGCTGTCATAGGAGAGGTCGCCGATATAGGGCGCAAGCGAGCGCGTGTCGGCGCCGAACTGCTGGAACAGCAGGTTGTCGATGACGATCGACAGACCGAAAGTCGACAGCACCGGCACCAGCAGGCCGCCCCGCGCGCTGCGCTCGAGCACGGCGCGCTGCAGCCCGGCGCCGACCAGCGCCATCGCCGGGATAACGACGACGAGGCCGAGGAAGGGCGAGACGTCGTAGCGGTCCGCGAGCACGAACAGCGCATAGGCGGCGAGGATCGCCAGGCTGCCATGGGCGAGGTTGATGATGCGCATGACGCTGTACATGAACGACAGGCCACAGGCGATCAGCGCGTAATAGCCGCCGAGCAGCACGCCTTGGATGATCTGGTTGAGGAAGATCATGCCGGCGCGCCCTGCGCTGCGGCGCGCCGCAGGCCGAAATAGGCGTGCGTCACCTCTTCGTGGGTAAGCTCGGCGGTCGCGCCTTCGATGGCGACCGCCCCCTCGAGCATGCAGATTGCGCGGCTCGCGGTCGCCAACGCACGCCTGAGGTCCTGTTCGACCAGGACGATTGCGACTCCGGAGCTTTTCAGCGCCTCGAGCTGCTCGTAGACGCGACTGACGACCAGCGGCGAAAGGCCGAGCGACACCTCGTCGAGCAGGATGAGCTCCGGATTGGTCATCAGCGCGCGGCCGATCGCCGTCGCCTGCTGTTCGCCGCCGGACAAGGCGCCGGCCAGGCTGTGGCGTCGCGCCTTGAGATTGGGGAACGCCTCCATCACCGCCTCGAGCATCCACGGGCCGGTGCGGCCGGCCGAACGCGCAAGCACGAGGTTTTCCTCGACCGTCAGGCTGGCGAACAGGCGACGGCCTTCGGGCACCAGCGCGACGCCCAACCGCGCGCGCGCGTGCGCGCTGCGCGACGTGATGTCGACGCCCTTGAAGACGACGCGCCCGCCGGCCAGCGGGTGCTGGCCGGCGATGGCGCGCAGCAGCGTCGTCTTGCCCGCGCCGTTGGCGCCGACCAGCGCGACAGTTTCCCCGCGGTCGATCGCGAAACTGACGCCACGCACCGCGGTCAGCAGGCCGTGGCGCGCCTCGAGTCGCTCGATCGAGAGCAATGTCATCCGGCGCCCCCGCCGAGATAGGCCTCGATCACCGTAGGGTCGGCCATCACCTTGTCCGGTGCCCCGTCGGCGATGACGCGCCCGGCGTCCATGCAGACGAGCCGCTCGGCGACCCGCAGCAGGATATGGACGATATGCTCGATCCAAACGATGGCGAGGCCGCGTCGCTTGAGTTCGAGGATGACGTCGACGAGTTCGCTCGCCTCGGCGTCGGTCAATCCGCCGCCGATCTCGTCGAGCAGCAGCGCCGTCGGACCGGTCGCCAGCGCGCGCGCGAGTTCGAGGCGCTTGCGGTCGATCAGGCCGAGCGTTTCGGCGCGGCGGTTGGCGACGCCAACCATGCCGGTGGTCGCGATCGATTCGGCCGCGCGCGCGTAGGCGGCGTCGCGGCCGAGAGCGCCCCCGTGACGGGCGGCTGCATAGACGTTCTCGAACACCGTCATGCCGGAGAATGGTCGCGGAATCTGGTGCGTGCGAACGATGCCGCGGCGGCAGCGCTCGGCGGTCGGCAGCGCGGTCACGTCCTGACCGCGCAGCCTGACCGTCCCGGCGGTCGGCGCATGCGCGCCGACCAGGACGCTCAGCAGCGTCGTCTTGCCCGCGCCGTTGGGGCCGACGACGCCGACGGCTTCATTGGCGCGGACCGAGAAATCGACGCCGTCGAGCACCACCAGCGCATTGAAACGCTTGTGGATGCCTGTGGCTTCGAGCAGCATTCCGCCGGCCGCGAGCGTCACGTTCGGTCCCAGGCCTTCCGGTCAGCTGTTGTAGGGCCGAAGCTTGGCGCCGATCGGCACGTTGGGGTCGTTGACGTGCTCGGTGACGAGGAAGTCCAGCTTGAACTTGCTTCCCGCCGGCGCCTTGACCCATTGCGTGCCGATGATCGGGCCGTTGGCGACGTTGGGCACCGGTCCGTGGGTGAAATCGACCTTGCCGGCGATCGTCGTCGTGTCGAGCGTGGCGATCGCCTTGACGACGGCGTCCTTGCTTTTCGCGTCGCCGCTCTTCTTCAGCGCGTCGAAGCCCGCGTCGAGCAGCGACAGGCTGGCGCCGAGCTGCTGGGTCCATTGCTTGCCCGCCGACTTCTCGTAACCGTCGGCGAGTTCGACGCCGCTCACGCCGGCGAGCGAGGACTTATAGGGGAACGTCTTGTGCCAATAGGCGCCGTTGGCCTGGTTGTAGCCGAGCGCGCCGAGCGCCACGACGCCGTCGGGGAACAGCCCGGCCTTGGCGACCTGACAGATCTTGACCATCTTGGTGAAGCCCTGCTGCGCGGCCTGGCGCCAGAAGGCGGCGAAGTCGGGCGGGATCGGGAACGAATTGAAGATCTCGCACTTCTCCTTCTTGAACAAGGCGATCTGCGCCGAATAGTCGGTCGTGCCATCTTCGTAGGGGCCGGCGTCGACGATCGTGAAACCGTCCTTAGCCAGCAGCGGCGCCAGATGCTGGCGGATGGCGTTGCCGTCGGCGTCGTTGGGATAGAGAACCGCGACCTTCTTGTTGGTCTCCAGGAGGTTCCACTGCGAGACATACATCTTGTGGAATTCCTCGGTGCCGAAACCGAAGTGATAGGTCCACTTGAACGGCGAGGGTTGGCCGGGCTTGGCGCCGCGGCCGAAATAGAAGGCCTCCCACGGCACGACCGTCGACAGGCACGGCACGCCCGCCGCCTCGCAGGCGTCGGCGACCGGATTGACGACCTCAGGCGTCGAAGTGGCGAGCATGAGATCGACCTGATCCGAGTTGATCAGCGCCTTGGCGAGCTGGCCGGCGCGCGACGGATCGGACTGGGTGTCCCGATCGAGAATCTTCACCTCGTAGGTCTTGTCGCCCACCGTGAGGCCGGAGGCCAAAGCCTTGCGCGCGACCTCGAGCACGTAGCCGTCGGTCTCGCCGAAGCCGCCCAGGGCGCCGGTGCGCGGGCTGACGAAGCCGACTTTCAGCGTGTTTTCGGCGCCGGCGGCGAAAACGCGCCGCCCGCCCGCCAGCGCAAGGCCGGCCGCGCCGGCGCCGGCGATGAGCGCGCGGCGCGACAATGGCGCGCCCGAAGCAAAATTCGTTCGATCGGTTGTGGTCATCGCTTCCTCCCTGCAGTCGCCGCGCCGCTTGAGACGGCCGGCGTTGTCGCGCTTGCGCGCTGTTGATCGCGTTTAATTATACACTATAACGAAATCGCGCAATTCTCCTTAGGGCTCATCAGATCGGATAGCGGTCCGGGACGCTGCCGATCGTGATCCAGCGAAGCTCGGTGAACTCATGGATGGCGGCGGCGCCGCCGAAACGGCCGTAGCCGGAGGCCTTGACGCCGCCGAACGGCATCTGCGCCTCGTCCTGCACGGTCGGCCCGTTGACATGGCAGATGCCGGTCTCCAGCCGCTGCGCGACCGCCAACGCGCGGCCGAGGTCGCGGCCGAACACCGCCGCGGCGAGGCCGTATTCGCTGTCATTGGCGACCCGCACCGCCTCCTCGACGCCGCCGACGCGAATGATCGCCGCCACCGGGCCGAACGATTCTTCGCCATAGATGCGCATCGCCGGCGTGACCGCGTCGAGCACGGTCGCGTCCATCAGCACGCCATTGGCCGCGCCGCCGGCGATCAGCCGCGCGCCCTTGGCGACCGCGTCGCGCACCAGGCCGAGCACGCGCTCGAGCGCGTCGAAGCCGACGAGGGCCCCCAGCGGCGTGCGGGCCTTGCGCGGGTCGCCGGCGATCAGCGTCGCCGCCTTGGCGGCGAGCTTTGTGGCGAAGGCGTCGGCGACGGATTCGTCGACGATCAGCCGCTCGGTCGNNGTCGACATGCAGATCTGGCCCTGATTCATGAAGGCGCCGAAGGCGGCGGCGGCGACCGCCTCGTCGAGATCAGCGTCGTCGAGCACGATCAGCGGCGCCTTGCCGCCGAGCTCGAGCAAGGCAGGCTTGAGGTGACGCGCGGCGAGTTCGGCGACCTGGCGGCCGACGCGGGTCGAACCGGTGAAATTGACCCGCCGCACGGTCGGATGGGCGATCAGGGCTTCGACGACCCGCGAAGCGTCGGCTGGGGCGTTGCTGACGACATTGACCACGCCTTCGCCCAGCCCCGCCTCGCGGCAGGCGTCGCCGATCAGGCGATGCGTGCGCGGGCAGATCTCCGAGCCCTTCAGCACGACAGTGTTGCCGCAGGCAAGCGGCGCGGCGAGCGCGCGCACGCCAAGGATGACGGGCGCGTTCCAGGGCGCGACGCCGAGTACGACGCCAACTGGCTGACGCAGCGCGAAGGCGGTCGCGCCGGGCCGGTCGGAGGAGATGATCTCGCCAACCACCTGGGTCGTCAGCGCCGCGGCTTCGCGCATCATCGTCGCGGCGAGCGCGACATTGAAGCGTCCCCAGGCCTCGGTCGCGCCGGTCTCGTCGGCCATCGCCGCGACAAAGTCGTCGCCGCGGCGCTCGAGCGCGCCGGCGGCGGCGGACAGACGCTTGCGCCGTTCGCCGGGGGCGAGCGTCGACCAGGCGGGGAAGGCGGCGGCGGCGGCGCTGGCCGCAGCCTGCGCGTCGGCGACACTGGCCGCAGCGGCGCGGGTAGCGACTTCGCCGGTGATCGGGTTCAGGCGTTCGAAGACGAGGCCGTCGGCGGCGGGCAAATCGCGGTCACTGACCAGCAGCGCAACGTCGCTCACGGAATTCGCTCTCCCTGCAGCCGACGCTCTTGCCGCGTTCGGCCGTCGTTTCCTCGCCTTTGCCGCGCTGCCGCAGCTTGACGTCTTCAAGTAAGCCGTGCGGTGGCCGATGGAACAATGGATGTTTCTCCGTTTTTATTGTACTTTTATCGAGTCAGGGAGGAAGTGACTTGTCCCAGCCCGCGCCGCGCCCGTCGCGCCCCGAGGCCAGTTCCCATCGCGCCGCCCTGGTCGCGACCCAACTCGGGGCGGCGCTCGCCGAACGCGCCTGGTCGGCCGCGAGCCTCGACGGCGCGCCGACTTTCCGCGCCTTCTTCGTTCGCCGCGGCCGCGCCGCATTCCAGCCGCGCGACGGCGCGACGGTCGAACTCGCCGCGCCGCAGATCCTGTGGCTGCCGTTCGCCGCGCGCGGCGAATTCCGCCTCGCCGCCGGCGGCGACGGCGCGGCGCTGCAGGCGAGCGAAGACATCGTCTGGCGGACGATCGGCGAGAACCCGCTCGCCGCACAGTTGCGGCCGCTGCTCGATCGCGTCCTCGTCGCCGCCGCCGGGCCCGCGGAGATCGATATGCTGTTCGCCGCGCTGGCGCGCGAATCGCGCGACCCCGGTCCGGGAGCGCCGGTGATGTCGGGTCTCTATCTCGGCCTGCTGCTGATGCATCTGTGGCGCGAGGGCGGCCTGGCGCGCGCCGCCGACGCGCTGGCCGCTGGCGCGCCGACCGCGCAGCGATTCCGCCAGCTGGTCGAAATTCGTTATCGCGACAATCTCGGCCTCGACGATTATGCGCGCCTGCTCGGCGTCGCGCGCGCCCATCTGCATGTCGCCTGCGCGCGCGCCTTCGGCCGTCCGCCGCAGCGTCTGGTTCACGAGCGGCTGATCGCGGAAGCGCGCGTGCGTCTGCGCGACACGGCGCAGACGGTCGAGCAGATCGCCTACGGCCTCGGCTTCCGCGATCCGGCCTATTTCAGCCGCTTCTTTTCGCGCCGCGTCGGCATGTCGCCCGGCGCCTATCGCAAGGCCGCGCGCCTCGCGCCGCCGCCGCCGCCGACGGCGTTCGCGGCGTGGCCGTGACGACGTTGCGTCGCCGCGTCATTTGCGCGCGTGTGAATGCGCGCACGCGACTTTTTTGAAAAAGCGTTTGACACGTCGCGAGGGCTTCCCTATATCGCCGCACGCCGACGGCGCATCCGCGTTCGAGCGGATGTGGGGCCCCCGCGGTTTTCGGGCGAACTCTTCAAGCTCTCTTCCCAGCTGAGATGCGGGGGCGGAGCGGTTCGCACGTTTTCCCAGGGCCAGTCGGAACGAGATCGGGCGCGACGAGACGGGTGGCGGCGCATGCGCCGCGAACGGCTTCGTCGGGCTCCGGGGCTTCGGCCTCGATGCGCTATTTGACAATTGCATCGGAA
>PLRT01000272.1 GCA_003164915.1 Hyphomicrobiales bacterium
TTCGTCACCCCGTCCGATTCGCTCGCCATGCTCGCCGCCAACGCGCAGCTCGCGCCCGCCTATTCCAAGGGGCTGAAGGGCGTCGCGCGGTCGATGCCGACCAGCGCCGCCGCCGACCGCGTCGCCGCCAAACTCGGCATTCCCTATTACGAGACGCCGACCGGGTGGAAATTCTTCGGCAATCTGCTCGACGCCGGGCTGGCGACGATCTGCGGCGAGGAGAGCGCCGGCACCGGCTCCGACCACGTGCGCGAGAAGGACGGCCTGTGGGCGGTGCTGCTGTGGCTCAACATCCTCGCCAGGCGCCGCATTTCCGTGGCCGCGCTGGCGCGCGAGCATTGGGCGACCTACGGCCGCAACTACTATACCCGCCACGACTTCGAGGAGGTCGATCTCGCCGCGGCGAACGGACTGATGGACGCGCTGCGGGGGCAGTTCGCCAGTCTTCCCGGCAAGCGCTTCGGCGCGCTGACGGTCGAGGCCGCCGACGACTTCGAATATCACGATCCGGTCGACGGTTCCGACACCAAGGCCCAGGGCGTGCGGGTGATGTTTACGGGCGGCTCGCGCATCGTCTATCGCCTGTCCGGCACCGGCACGGTCGGGGCGACGNNCAAGCCGCGCTCGCCGACCTGATCGCGCTTTCGCGCTCGATCGCAGAAATCGAGAAGCGCACCGGACGCAAGGCGCCGAGCGTCGTCACCTGACGCCGCCCGGCCGCGCGCGTCGACGCGCTTTGACTCGGCGCGGCTACAAGCGGGCCGACGACTCCGCGATCACAACGTAGTGGCGGACGCGTTGGTCGAAGTCGACCAGCGCGGCGACGGCGCCCGGCTCGACGACCGCCCGCTCGGCGTCGGGGCCGGCGAACGCTCGAACCGCCACCATCGACTCCCAGCGGGTAAGGACGAGAAACTCCACCCGATCGCCCACTTCGCGGCGGCAGAGCTCAGCGCCGCGAAAGCCGGCGACGCTCTGCAATTCGGGGAGGACGCGCTCGCTGAAGTGCTTCGGATAAGCGTCCGATCGCCCTGAGGCCGCGCGGCCGCGCCATTCGCGTATCACCATGTGGCCTCCAATCGCCGCCTCAGCGCGGTCGCGGGGAAATCCTAGGTCGACGGCGACGACCCGGGCAAGCCTGAGCCGGCGGCGGCCTCGAACCCAGGCGCGGGCGGCCATAGCGACGCTCGCCCCTGTCGCTCCTCGCGCCGGCGCCCGGCCCCGCCGGCTGAGCGCCGGGGGGCGCCCCGGCCGAACACGCGATCGTGATGGGCCGCGGCTTTGCATTGGCGCGCCGTCCTCGCGATGATTTCGACCGACCCTTTCCGTTTTTCGGGGGTTGTGGGACTGCCTGGTCAATGATCGCCCTTGTCCGCATTGCGCTCTCGCGGCCCTACACCTTCGTCGTGCTGGCGCTGTTGATCCTGATCCTCGGCCCGCTCGCGGCGCTGCGCACGCCCACCGACATCTTTCCCGACATCCGCATCCCGGTCGTCAGCGTCGTCTGGCAATACACCGGCTTGGCGCCCGACGGCATGGCGGGGCGCATCACCACCCAGTTCCAGCGCGCGCTGACGACGACGGTCAACGACATCGAGCACATCGAGGCGACCTCCTACTCCGGCGTCGGCGTGATCAAGGTTTTCTTTCAGCCCTACGCCGACATCCGCACCGCCAACGCTCAGGTCACCGCGATTTCGCAAACCCTGATCAAGGCGATGCCGCCCGGCGCGACGCCGCCGCTGATCCTCAATTACAGCGCGGCGACCGTGCCGATCCTGTTCGTCGCGCTTTCCGGCGAGGGCTTCACCGAGCAGCGGCTCGCCGACCTCGCCATCAACCAGATCCGCACGCCGTTGGTGACGGTGCCGGGAGCGGCGATCGCCTGGCCGTTTGGCGGCAAGCTGCGCCAGATCCAAATCGATCTCGATCCGATCGCCTTGCAGGCGCGCGGGTTGTCGGGACAGGATGTCGCCAACGCGCTCGCCGCGCAGAACCTGATCACCCCGATCGGCACGCAGAAGATCGGACCGTTCGAGTACGCGCTCGAGCTCAACGACGCGCCCTCGCGGCTCTCCGATCTCGGCGACCTGCCGATCAAGACCGTCAACGGCGCCATGGTCTACGTGCGCGACGTCGCCCAGGTGCGCGACGGCAACGCGCCGCAGACCAACATCGTTCATGTCAACGGCGACCGCTCGGTGCTGTTGCAAGTCTTGAAGAACGGCTCCGCTTCGACGCTGGCGATCATTTCGGGCATCAAGCAGAAGCTCGCCGAAATGGCCGACGCGTTGCCGCCCGGCCTGCGCATCAGCCTGCTCAGCGACCAGTCGGTGTTCGTGCGCGCCGCCATCACAGGGGTCGCGCGCGAAGGCGCCATCGCCGCGGCGTTGACCAGTCTGATGATCCTGCTGTTCCTGGGGAGCTGGCGATCGACCGTCATCATCGCGACCTCGATCCCGCTCGCCGTGCTCGGTTCGATCATCGGCTTGTCGGCGATCGGCGAGACGCTCAACATCATGACGCTCGGCGGCCTGGCGCTCGCGGTCGGCATCCTGGTCGACGACGCGACCGTGACGATCGAGAACATCAACTGGCATCTCGAGCACGGCAAGGCGGTCGAGACGGCGATCATGGACGGCGCTCGCCAGATCGTCACGCCGGCCTTCGTCTCGCTGCTGTGCATCTGCATCGTCTTCGTGCCGATGTTCTTCCTCGAGGGCGTGGCGCGCTATCTGTTCGTGCCGATGGCCGAGGCGGTCGTGTTCGCCATGGTCAGCTCGTTCTTCCTGTCGCGCACGCTGGTGCCGACGATGGCCAACTACCTTCTGCGGCCGCATGCGCCGCACGCCGACGATCGCGGGCGCGCCGCGTCGCGCAATCCCCTTGTCGCGCTGCAGCGCGCCTTCGAGGCCGGCTTCGATCGGGTTCGCGGCTTCTATCGCGAGGTCCTGGCCCTGGCGATGGAGCGCCGCATCGCCTTCGCCGTCTGCTTTCTCGCGGCGATCGGGTCGACCTTTCTGCTGACGCCCTATCTCGGACGGAACTTCTTTCCTTCAGTCGACGCCGGCCAGATTCTCATGCATGTGCGGCTGCGCGTCGGCACGCGCGTCGAAGAGAGCGCGGGGCAGTTCTCGCGAATCGAGGCGGCGATCCGGTCGATCATTCCGCACGATCAGCTCGACGCCTTGGTCGACAATATCGGCATGCCGGTCAGCGGCATCAATCTTTCGTACAACAACACCGGCGTGATCGGTTCGCAAGACGGCGACATCCAGATCAAGCTTTCCGAGAACCATCGGCCGACCGCCGAGTATGTCCGGACGATGCGCGAACAGCTGCCGCGGCAATTTCCCGGCGTGACCTTCGCCTTCCTGCCGTCGGACATCATCAGCCAGATCCTCAATTTCGGCGCTCCGGCGCCGATCGACGTGCAAATCGCCGGCGCCGATCTCGCGGCGAACTTCGACTACGCCGATCTGCTGCTGCGCCGGCTGCGTCATATCCCCGGCCTGGTCGACGCGCGCATCCAGCAGTCGCGCGCCCTTCCCGTGCTCGACGTCGACGTCGACCGCACCCGCGCGCAGTACCTCGGCCTGACCGAACGCGACGTCGCCAACAGCCTGGTGGTCAATTTCGCCGGCAGCGGCCAAGTGTCGCCGACCTACTGGCTCGACCCGAGGAGCGGCGTATCCTACTCCGTCGTGATGCAGACGCCGCAGTACCGGCTCGACTCGTTGAGCGCCCTGAACAGCATTCCGGTGACCGCCGCGGGCGGGACGAACCTGCCGATTCTCGGCGGCGTCGCCACGGTCTCGCGCACGACCGGGGACGCGGTCGTCTCGCAGTACAACATCGTGCCGGTCGTGCAGATCTTCGCGACGACCCAGGGTCGCGACCTGGGCGGGACGGCGGCCGACATCGCCAAGGTCATCGACGAAACGCACGGCGCGGTCCCGAAGGGCAGCACGGTGCAGATGCTCGGGCAGGTGGAGACGATGAACAGCGCCTTCGTCGGCCTGCTGCTGGGCCTGGTGGCGGCGATCATCCTCATCTACCTGCTGATCGTCGTCAACTTCCAGTCGTGGGCCGATCCGGCGGTGATCATTTCGGCGCTGCCCGCCGGCCTCGCCGGCATCGTCTGCATGCTGTTCGTCAGCCGCACGACGCTGTCGGTTCCGGCGCTGACCGGCGCGATCATGTGCATGGGGGTGGCGACGGCGAACAGCGTGCTGGTCATCAGCTTCGCGCGCGAGCGCTACGCGGCGCTCGGCGATCCGATCGCGGCGGCGATCGAGGCCGGCTTCGTGCGGTTCCGCCCGGTGGTCATGACCGCGCTCGCCATGATGATCGGCATGGCGCCGCTGGCGCTCGGCCTCGGCGAGGGCGGCGAGCAGAACGCGCCGCTCGGGCGCGCGGTGATCGGCGGGCTGATGTTCGCCACCGTCGCGACGCTGGTGTTCGTGCCCGTCGTCTTCTCGCTTGCCCACAAGCGGGCGCCGGGCCAGGATCCGGCCGCTTCAGAGGTCGCCTGACATGACCGCCGCTCCCCACCGCAAGGGTCTCCTGCGCAAGCTCGGTCTGGCGGGGGTCGTCGCCGCGGCGCTGGTCGTCGGGCTGGTCGTCACCGGCATCGGCGACCGCGAAACCGGCAGCGCCCGATTGCGCGATTGGACCGAGGCCCAGGCGATCCCGACCGTCGCGCTGGCGACGCTCAGTCCGCAGCCTGGCTTCGCCAGCCTCGATCTGCCGGGCAGGCTGGAGGCGGCGACCCAGGCGCCGATCTACGCGCGCGTCAGCGGTTACGTGAAGACGCGCAGCGTCGACATCGGCGCCGTCGTCAAGGCGGGCCAGACGCTGGCCGAGATCGAGGCGCCCGATCTCGATCAGCAGTTGCTGCAGGCAAAGGCCGATCTCGCCAGCGCCCAGGCCAACGCCAAGCTTTCACAAGTGACGCTCGACCGCGGCAGGATCCTGCTGAATTCGGCCGCCGTGTCGCAGCAGGACCTCGATCAGCGCGCCGCCGACCTCGGCGCCAAGCAGGCGGCGGTCAGCGCCGCCGAGGCCAATGTCGAGCGGCTGCAGGCGCTCGCCAATTACGAGCGGGTCTCCGCGCCGTTCGATGGCGTCGTCACCGCCCGCTCGACCGACGTCGGCGCGCTGATCAACGCCGGCTCGAGCGCGGCGGCGCCGATGTTCGTCGTCTCCGACCTCAAACGGCTGCGCGTCTATATCAACGTGCCGCAAAACGACGTTCCGTCGATCAAGATCGGCGCGACGGCGGCGGTCAGCGCGCCCGAATATCCCGACCGCTCCTTTCGGGCGACGGTCGAAGCCTCCGCCCACTCGGTCGACGCCGCCTCGGGCGCGACCCTGATGCAACTCGACATCGACAATTCCGACGGCGCGCTGATGCCAGGCGCCTATGCCAGCGTCCATTTCGAGCTTCCGGGCGCACCCGGCGTGTTTCGCCTGCCGGTCGCCGCGCTGATCTTCGACCGCCGCGGGTTGCGCGTGGCTACGGTCGACGTGCAGAACCGGGTCGCGATGAAGACGGTGACGATCGCGCGCGATCTCGGGACCGAGATCGAGATCGGCTCTGGCCTCAGCGCCGGCGATCGCGTCATCGCCTCGCCGGCCGACGGGCTCGTCGACGGCGACGAAGTGCGCATCCTGGAGCCGCCGCAGCGCAAATCCTGACGCGCGCAGCGCTAGGCGCGGGCAGGCGGTCCGCGATAACGCAAAGCCTCGACGACGACGGCGAAGGCCGCCGAGTGCTGGCGGCGGCTCGGGTAGTAGAGGTGGTAGCCGGAAAACGACGGGCACCAGTCCTCCAGCACGCTGACCAGGCGGCCGTCGGCGACATAGGGGGCGGCGAGGTCGGCCTGGCAATAACCGAGGCCGAGTCCGTCGAGCGTCGCCCGCAGCCCCATCGCCATCGTGTTGAAGATCAATTGTCCCTCGACCTGGACATTAACTGCGCGGCCGTCCTTTTCGAACTCCCAGGGCAGCAGTCCGCCGAATGTCGGCAAGCGGATCGCGACGCAGCGATGTCCGGTCAGGTCGCGCGGCGTCAGCGGCGGTGGAAAGCGCTCGAAATACGAGGGCGCGCCGACGATCGCCATGCGCATGTCGGGGCCGATGCGCACGGCGATCATGTCTTTCTCGATCTGTTCGCCGATCCGCACCCCGGCGTCGAACCGCTCGGCGACGATGTCGGCGAAGGCGTTGTCGACGCAGAGCTCGATCGTGATGTCGGGATAGTCGCGCGCCAGCCGTGCGATCGCGGGGTAGAGCAGACTGTTGGCCGCGTGCTCGGTGGCGGTCACGCGCACCGCGCCCGCCGGCGTCTCGCGCAACCGGCTGACCGCCGCCAGCGCGTCGGCGACGCTTTCGAGATGCGGGCCGATCGCCCGCATCAGTCGCTCGCCCGCCTCGGTCGCCGCGACGCTGCGGGTCGTGCGCGCCAGCAGCCTCACGCCGAGACTCTCCTCCAGGCCGCGCATCGTCTGGCTCAGCGCCGACTGCGACACGCCGAGTTGCGCCGCGGCGCGGGTGAAGCTCTTCTCGCGCGCGATGGCGAGAAACGCGTTCAGGTCGTTGAGGTCGATGCGCGACATTGATTAGGCAAGCTTATAGCCGATTGCGGCATTGAGCGTCTAATCGAAACGCCTGGCGCCAGCTACATCAGGGCTCGAACCCGCGTCGCGGTCGTTCCCGGCCCGGCGCAACAGGAGAAGCCGATGCAGAAGCGCATTCTCGGCAAGAACGGCCTCGAAGTCTCGGCGATCGGCCTTGGCTGCATGGGCCTCAGCTTCGCCTATGGGCCGGCGATGGACCGCGGCGAGGCGATCCAACTCATCCGCGCCGCGGTCGAGCGCGGCGTGACCTTGTTCGACACCGCCGAATGCTATGGGCCCTTCGTCAACGAACAGCTGGTCGGCGAGGCGTTGGCGCCGGTGCGCGACCAGGTCGTGATCGCGACCAAGTTCGGCTTCCGCAATGGCGACACGCGGCTTGGCCCCGACAGTCGGCCCGAGAACATCCGCGCCGTCGCCGACGCGTCGCTGAAGCGGCTGAAGACCGACCGCATCGACCTCTTCTACCAGCACCGGGTCGACAGGACCGTGCCGATCGAGGACGTCGCCGGGACGGTGAAAGCGCTGATCGCTGCGGGCAAGGTGAAGCATTTCGGCATGTCGGAAGCGAGCGCCGAGACGATCCGCCGCGCCCACGCGGTGCAGCCGGTGACGGCGGTGCAGAGCGAATATTCGCTGTGGTGGCGCGAGCCGGAGACCAAGATCTTTCCGACGCTCGAGGCGCTCGGCGTCGGCTTCGTGCCTTTCAGCCCGCTCGGACGCGGCTTCCTGACCGGCGCGATCGACGAAAAGACGCAATTTGGCGCAGGCGACTTCCGCAGCAGCGCGCCGCGGTTCGCGCCGAGCGCGCTGAAGGCCAATCTGGCCCTGGTCGACCTGCTCGGCCAAATCGCGGCGAAGAAGGGTGCGACCAAGGCCCAGCTCGCGCTCGCTTGGCTTCTCGCGCAGAAACCGTGGATCGCGCCGATCCCCGGCACGACCAAGCTCCACCGTCTGGAAGAGAACCTCGCCGCCGCCGCCGTGACGCTGACCGCCGAGGATCTCGGCCAGATCGACGCCGCGCTGGCGCGGATCCGGGTCGAGGGCGACCGCTATCCCGCGGCGTCGCAGGCCATGGTCGACCGCTGAGCGGTCGAGCGAGCCCGCGCGCCTGCGGACCATCCGGGACCACAGGCCGCCCCGCCGCTGGCCGCTATGGCCCGCCGGCCAGGGCGCGCCCGACCTGCCGCTCGCCGCCGACGGCGCGGTCTAAAGCTTTGTTCATCGCCCGCGGGCAAGCTTGCGCGCGAACGCAGCCGCATCGAAGGACGCCATGACCGCCGGGGCGGGTCTACAGCCAGCGTCGAACGCCGCAGCCGCCGTCGCCGGATCGACCCGGCTCGGCATCGCCTATGCGGCGCTGGTCGCCGTGATGGCGGTCCCGGTCGCGATCTGGCCGATCCCCCGCAGTTGGGATCTGGTCAATCACTGGGCGCGCCTGACGCTCTACCACATGCCGGCCGGCGACCCGCTCCGGACTCTCTATCAGGCGCGCCTGACGCTGATCCCCAACCTCGCGGTGGACCTCGCCTATCTCGCGCTGTCGCCGCTTCTGTCGGCGGAGAGCGTCATCCGGCTCGCCTGGATCGCCGCCTTCGCGCTACCGGCCTGGGGCGCCTGGCGGCTCAACCGGGCGCTCCACGGGGCGCCCCAACCGATCATCCTCGTCGTCCCCGCGCTCTCGTACAATCTCGTCACCACGCTCGGCCTGGTCAATTTCGCGCTCGGCATGGGTCTGGCGATCCACGCCGTCGCATGGTGGCTGACGATCGATCGGAGCCGACCCTGGACGCGCTTCGTGGTCTTCAACCTTATGTCGGCGGCGCTGTTCTTCTGCCACCTCGCGGCCTATGCGGGATTCTGCCTCGTCGTCGGGCTCATCGAAGCCTCGCCGCGCTCGGGCGAGGGGTGGCGCGATTGGTTCGGACGCATCTGGCCGACGCCGCTCTGCGTCGCTGCGGGCGCGGCCCTGTGGCTGTTCTCGGTTCCGCTCGAAACTCGCTTCGGCGGACCGGGGATCAAGGCGGCGAGCCTTGCGGCGCCGATGCTCGAGGGCGATCTGTCGACCGGCTTCGTCGAGACCATGGCGCTGGCCATTGCGCTCTTTGCCGCCTGGAGCCGCCGCCTGCTGACCTTCGCGCCGGCGATGCGGCTGCCGCTCGCCGGGCTTCTCGTCGCGATCGCGGCGTTGCCGCCGGCCAGAGGCGCGGCCGATTACATCGATGCGCGGCTCGCGGTCCTTTTCGCCTATCTTGCCATCGCCTCGTTCGGCGGCCCGGTCGGCGCGGCGGCCAAACGCTGGCTCGCGCTCGCGGCGGCGATCGTCTGCGTCGCCCGGGTCGCGGCGGCGGCGCCCGACTGGGCCGAATATGCGCGCGAGGCGGACGACTTCCGCCAGGCGATTCGCGCCGTCGCGCCCGGCGCCCGCGCGCTGGTCGTCGCGCCGCCGGCCGATGCCTGCGTGACCGGCAACGAGCAGCACTATTTCCGCGGCCTCGCCAATTTTGTCGTCATCGATCGCCGGGCCCTCGTCTCGACCCTGTTCACCGGCAAAGGCATGCAGCCGGTCGCTGAGCTGGACCCGCGGATGGCCGACACGCCCTGGGTGGCGGTGCGGCCGGCCTGGCTCGCTGCGCACGACGGCGCCGGCGGCCCGAGCTGGCGCGGAATTTACGATACCGCGATCCTGCTGCACGGGAGCTGCCAGTGGCGGTTCGACGCGCCGGGCCTGACGCCGATCGCCGAAAGCCGCGTGGCGACCATCTATCGAGTCCGATAGCCGCCGATTTGGCCGAATCGCCGATTCGGAATATGTCGGGGCGTTTTTGTGCCGCGCCGGCCCGATCCCGGCGCGAGGAGTGACGCCTGATGAGACTGCCGCGCGAACTTGGCCCCATCCATTTCGTCGGCATCGGCGGCATCGGCATGTCGGGCATCGCCGAGGTGCTGATCAATCTCGGCTATTCTGTCCAGGGCTCGGACGCCAGCGACAACGCCAACGTCAAGCGGCTGCGCGAACGCGGCGCGTCGGTCTTCGTCGGCCACGACGCCGCCCATCTCGGCGAAGCGGCGGTGGTCGTCGTCTCGACGGCGATCAAACGCGACAATCCCGAACTGACGGCCGCGCGCGTGCGCCGCATTCCAGTGGTGCGGCGCGCCGAGATGCTCGCCGAGCTGATGCGGCTCAAGCAGTGCGTCGCCATCGCCGGCACGCACGGCAAGACGACGACGACCTCGCTGGTGGCGACCCTGCTCGACGCCGGCGGCTTCGATCCCACCGTCATCAATGGCGGCATCATCAACGCCTATGGCGCCAACGCGAAATTGGGCGGCGGCGACTGGATGGTGGTCGAGGCCGACGAGAGCGACGGCACCTTCCTCAAGCTGCCCGCCGACGTCGCCATCGTCACCAACATCGATCCCGAACACCTCGACCATTTCGTCACCTTCGACGCGATCAAGCAGGCGTTTCTCGCCTTCGTCGAGAACCTGCCGTTCTACGGCTTCGCCGTCATGTGCCTCGACCATCAGACCGTGCAGGAGATGGTGGGAAAGATCGAGGACCGCCGGGTCGTCACCTACGGTGAGAACCCGCAGGCGGACGTGCGCCTGCTCGACGTCGATCTCGCCGGCGGCGTGACCAAGTTCAGCGTGCTGATCCGCGACCGCAAGAACGGCGAGGCGACCTTCATCGACGACCTCGCGCTGCCGATGCCGGGTCGCCACAACGCGCTCAACGCCACCGCGGCGATCGCCGTCGCCCACGAGCTGAAGGTCGCGCCGGCGACGATCCGCAAGGCNNGCTTCACCCGCACCGGCGAATGGAAGGGCGTGACGATCTTCGACGACTACGGCCACCATCCGGTGGAGATCGCCGCCGTGCTGCGCGCCGCGCGCGACGCCGCCAGCGGCAAGGTGATCGCGGTCGTCCAGCCCCATCGCTACACGCGCCTGCAGTCGCTGTTCGAATCCTTCG
>PLRT01000107.1:0-7647 GCA_003164915.1 Hyphomicrobiales bacterium
ATGCTTGAGATCAAGAACCTCAGCGCCTCGATCAAGGGCAATGTCATCCTCGACGGCCTGAACCTCACGGTGAAGACCGGCGAGGTGGCGGCGATCATGGGGCCGAACGGTTCCGGCAAGTCGACGCTGTCGTACGTTATCGCCGGCAAGCCGGACTACGAGGTGACCTCGGGCGAAGTGCTGCTCAACGGCGAGAACATCCTCGGCCTCGCCCCCGACGTGCGCGCCGCCAGGGGAATCTTCCTCGCCTTTCAGTATCCGATCGAGATCCCCGGCGTCGCGACGATGACCTTCCTCAAGGCGACGCTCAACGCGCAGCGGCGCGCGCGCGGCCTGGCCGATCTGACGACGCCCGAATTCATGCGCATTGTGCGCACAGCGGCGCAGGGGCTGAAAGTCGATCCGGACATCCTCAAGCGCCCGCTCAACGTCGGCTTTTCCGGCGGCGAGAAGAAGCGCATGGAAATCTTGCAGATGACGCTGCTCGCGCCGCGTCTGGGCGTGCTCGACGAGACCGATTCCGGCCTCGACATCGACGCGCTGCGCATCGTCGCTGACGGCGTCAACGCGCTGCGCGGTCCCGACCGGTCGTTTCTTGTCATCACCCACTATCAGCGCCTGCTCGAGCACATCACGCCCGACGTCGTTCACGTCATGGCGCGGGGCCACATCGTCAAGAGCGGCGGCCCCGAGCTCGCGCTCGAACTCGAGCGCAACGGTTATCGCGACTACGTCACCGAAGCCGCGTGACCGATAGATGACAGCCGCTCCCGCTCTTCCCCGCACCGCCGCCGAACTCGGGCTCGCCGAGCAGTTCCGCGCCGCTCCCGGCGCGGCGGCCTCGTCGGCGCGCGCCGCGGCGTTCCATCGCTTCGAGTCGGCGGGCCTGCCGACCCGTCGGGTCGAATCCTGGCACTACACCGACCTGCGCGTCGCGCTGGCGAAGGCCGCACCGCTCGCCGCGCCGCCCGACGAAGCGACGATCGCCGCCGCCAAGGACCGGCTCGCCACGCTGCCGCGCCTGGCGCCGGCGCGGCTCGTGCTGATCAACGGCGTCTTCGTCGCGGCGCTTTCCGATCCGCCGCCGGCCGGCGTCACACTTGCGCCGGCCGCCGCTTCGGCGACGTTTTCGGTCGACGACCCGATGTTGGCGCTCGCGCTCGCGCTGGCGCCGGCCGGGGTCGCGGCGATCGTCGCGCCGGGGGCGAAGCCGTCGCCGATCGAGGTTGTTCATTGCTTCGCCGGCGAGGGGCCGCGCTCGGTCTATTCGCGCCTCGTCATCGACGTCGGCGCCGCCGCGAGCGCCGCCTTCGTCGAACGCTTTGTCGGCGCGGGGACTGAGACGCAGCGGCACGCCTCGACCGCCATCGACGTCGCGGCCGGCGGGGCGCTCGCCCATGTCGCGGCGATCGAGGACGAGCCGGGCCTGCATGTCGAGAGCGAGGTCGTGCGGCTGGCCGAGGGCGCTGCGCTCGATGCGTTCGCCTTTGTCGCCGGCGGCGCGCTGGTGCGCCGGCAGATCTTCGCCCGCCTGGTCGGCGAGCGCGCGCGCATCGGGCTGGCCGGCCTCGGCCTGCTCGACGGACGCCGCCACGCCGATACGACGCTCGAAGTCGTGCACGCGGCGCCGCGCGGCGAGAGCCGCGAATTCTACCGTCATATCGTCGCCGACGAAGCGAATGGCGTATTCCAGGGCAAGGTGATCGTTCAGCCGGGCGCGCAAAAGACCGACGGGGCGATGAAGTCGCAGGCGATCCTGCTGTCGCCCGAGGCGACGATGAACGCCAAGCCTGAACTGGAGATCTTCGCCGACGACGTCGTCTGTGGCCACGGCGCGACGATCGGCGCGCTCGATCCGGAGCAACTGTTCTATCTGCAGGCGCGCGGCCTACCGCCGGCGGAAGCTGAAGCGATGCTGCTCGAGGCGTTCGGCGCGGAAGCGATCAGCCGCGTCGCCGACGCCGAGCTTGCCGAGGCGCTGCTGGCGCTGATGCGCGACTGGCTCGCTCGCCGCGGGCGAGGGAGTCGGTCATGACGATTCACGCGACGCCCACGACGCCATACGACGTGGAAGCGATCCGAGCCGACTTTCCCATCCTGTCGGAGCGGCCCTACGGCAAGCCGCTCGTTTATCTCGACAACGCCGCTTCGGCGCAGAAGCCGCGCGCGGTGATCGAGCGGATGGTCCACGCCTACGAGCACGAATACGCCAACGTCCATCGCGGCCTGCATTATCTGGCCAATGCCGCCACCGAGGCCTACGAAGCCGCGCGCGAGCGCGTGCGGAGCTTCCTCAACGCCGAGTCGAGCGACGAGATCGTCTTCACCCGCTCGGCTTCGGAGGCGATCAATCTCGTCGCCGCGAGCTTCGGGCTCCAGCACATCGGCGCCGGCGACGAGATCGTGCTCACCGTGATGGAGCACCACTCGAACATTGTGCCCTGGCATTTCCATCGCGAGCGCAAGGGCGCGGTCCTCAAGTGGGTTGACGTCGGCGACGACGGCGCGTTCTCGCTCGAAGCTTTCGAGCGCGCGCTCACGCCGCGCACCAGGATCGTCGCCGTCACCCAGATGTCGAACGTGCTCGGCACGGCGCCGCCGATCAAGGAGATCGTCCGCATCGCGCATGCGCGCGGCGTGCCGGTGCTGGTCGACGGTTCGCAGGGCGCCGTCCATCTCGACGTCGACGTGCGCGACCTCGACGCCGATTTCTACGCCTTCACCGGCCACAAGGTTTACGGCCCGACGGGGATCGGCGTGCTCTACGGCAAGCGGGCGCTGCTCGAGGCGCTGCCGCCGTTCAACGGCGGCGGCGAAATGATCGACACGGTGACGCGCGACGCCGTCACCTACAATCCGCCGCCGCACCGCTTCGAGGCCGGCACGCCGCCGATCGTCCAGGCGATCGGCCTCGCCGCCGCGATCGACTATGTCGAGGCGATCGGCCGGGCGCGGATCCGCGCCCACGAGGAGAGCTTGCGCGCTTACGCCCAAGAGCGGCTCGGCGCGATGAATTCGCTGCGCATCATCGGCACGGCGGCGGGCAAGGGACCGATCGTCTCCTTCACCATGGACAACGTTCACGCCCACGACATCGCGACGGTGATCGACCGCGCCGGCGTCGCGGTGCGCGCCGGCACCCACTGCGCGATGCCGCTGCTGCAGCGTTTCGGCGTGACGTCGACTTGCCGCGCGTCGTTCGCGCTTTACAATACGCGCGCCGAAGTCGACGCGCTCGCCGATGCGCTGCTGCATGCGCAGAAACTGTTCGGCTGAGGAGACGAGACGATGTCCGACGCCCGGACCGACGCGACGCCCGAACCTCGCGGTCTGTTGCAGACCAAGCCGCCTTCGACCATGTCGCAGGAGGAGCTCGACGCCCTGACCGGTTTGATCGTGCAGGCGCTGAAGAGCGTCTACGACCCGGAGATCCCCGCCGACATCTACGAGCTCGGGCTGATCTACAACGTCGACATCGACGACGCGCGCATGGTGACGATCGAGATGACGCTGACCGCGCCGGCCTGTCCGGTCGCCGGCGAAATGCCGATGTGGGTCGAGAATGCGATCGGCGCGGTGCCGGGCGTCTCCGGCGTCAAGGTCAACATGGTGTTCGAGCCGCCGTGGGATCAGAGCCGCATGTCCGACGAAGCGCGCGTCGCGCTCGACATGTGGTGAACGACGCGGCGCCGGCGCACAGATTTTCTGCTCCGTTGTGCCCACAAGTTCCTCAGGCGCGACCACATCTTCGCCAATGTCGGGCCTTAGCGTGACGCGACGCTTGGGGCTCGGCGCGACGCGATTCACAGTCCCGGCTCGGTGCGGCGGCTGACCGGCCGCGGCGCGCGACGCCATCGACCGCGTGCTCGCGAAGCGATGGAGTTCCTGGCGACGGACCGAACTCGGCCGTCCGGTTTCGCTTGGTCAGCCGAAGGCGCTCCGGCCCTCACGCTGCGAAGGAGACGGGAACCATGTGTGACTACAGCCTTCAGCATGTCGCTTCCACGCCGGCCAAGGTCGGCGATCGGCTGGTGACCACCGAATTCCGCCACTCGGCGACGCGCGGCTTCACCGCGATCGGCGCTCCAGATGTCGCGGTCTGTCTGCGGCCGGGGTCGGAACTGGCGTTCGACGGCGAAGTCGTGTTCGCCGATCCCTACGGGCTCGCGCCGCGGCGGATGAAGGTCACGGCGGGAGTCGCTCGCTTCCGTCAGGTCAATCTCGAGCAGGCGTATGCGCATCACGACGCGCTGGAGTTTCCCGACGGGCGGCTGGTCATGCTGACCGACCTTGAGCCGGGCCAGACGGCGACCGTGCTGCAACTGCCGGCGTCGGCGCAGCTCAGCGAGAAGCGGCCGGCCGCGGAGACGGCGACGGAATCGGCGCCCGCAGCGGCGATCTGAACGGCCGCCTTCGCGTTCACCCGCGCACGCGCGGCGCGGCCGGCGATCGCCTTGGCGGCTCGGGCTCGACCCGTACCGCGCCGCGCGCCAGCCGCACGCGCGCGCCCGCGACATTGGCGCTGAACGGCGCGCCAGCGGCGTAGGCGCGCAGGAGGTCTTGCGTCAGCGCTTCGACCTTGGCGAGGCCGACGCGGCTTGGCGCACGGCCGCCGATGTCGGCGATCGCCGCGGCGATGAGCCGCTGGACGATCTCGGTCGGTTCGGCGAGCAACGCGGCGGCGTCGCAGCGCGCGGAGCGCGGGAGGCCTAGGCGCGCCGCGGCGGCCTGCGTCTGGCGCGCCAGCGCGTCCTCGATCTGGCTGGCGCGCCGCGCGAGCCGCGCCAGCGCCGCGGCGTCGAGACCTTCGGCCGCGAGCCCGCTCGCCAGTCGCCGCATGCGGGTGCGCGCATAGCGCGGATCCTGGTTTGAGGGGTCGCGCGCATAGGCGAGGCCGTGCGCCTCGCAATAGGCGACGAGGTCGCGCTTGGCGACGCCGAGAAGCGGCCTGACGAGCGCGATTCCGCCGAGGTCGGTGCTTGCCGCCATGGCGCTGAGGCCGGCGACGCCCGAGCCGCGCAGCAGGCGGAAGAGCGCGGTCTCCGCCTGGTCGTCGAGATGGTGGGCGACGACGATCGCGCCTGCGCCGATCGCGCGCGCGTGCGCGGAGAGTAGCGCGTAGCGCGCCGCGCGCGCACGCTCCTGAATGCGGGTGACGGGCTTTTCACCCTCCCACACGAGCGTGCGATGGGGGACGCCGAGACGCTGGCAGAGCGCGCCGACTGTCGCCGCTTCGGCGGCGCTCTCCCTGCGCAGGCCGTGGTCGACAGTCGCCGCTGCGAGCCGGGGCGCAGGATGGACCCGACACGCCCACCCGGCCGCCATCGCCAGCAGGGCGGTCGAATCGGGGCCGCCGGAAACAGCGAGCAGCGCCGCCTCGAATTCCTTCAGCGGCGCCAGCAGCGCGTCGATCGTCGGCGCGGCGAGCCCAGGCTCGCGGCTCAACAATGGTCCTTCTGCATTTCGCGCTCGGCCGATTTCTTGATCGGCGGCGCGGCGGTCGGATAGCGCTTGGCGACCTCGGCGAGCGTCAGACAGGCCTGTTCGTTGTTGCCGAGCATGGCGAGCGACTGGCCGAGCCGCAGCAAGCCTTCCGGCGCGCGCGGCGACTTGGCGAAATCGGTCGAGAGCTTGAGGTACTGCTCGGCCGCCTCGCGCGGCCGCGACCGCTGGAAGTAGGTCTCGCCGAGATAGAAGATCGCCTCGGGCGCCAGCTTGTGCGAGCCGTTGGCGGCGAGGAAGGCCTTGAACTGCTCTTCGGCCTGCGCGTACTGGCCGACGCGATAGGCGTCGACCGCGGCGTTGAACTGCTGGCGCGGCGCGTCGGTGAAGTCGACGCCGACGCCGGTGACGGTCGGCGCGCCGGGGACGTTGGCAGGGGCGACGTCGGCCACCACCGGCCCGCTATTGGCGGAGAGCGGCCCGGCGGGAGTCGCCGCCACAGGCCTGCCGCTGAGGTCGAGTGGCGCGCCTGCGGTCAGCGGCGCGCTCGGAGCGGTTGAGCCGAGCGGTTTCGGCGCGCCCGGCGCGTTGGGATCGGCGTTGGGGTCGAAAGCGTCCCCGCGGCGCGGCTTGCCGCCGGCGTCCGGATTGATCGCAGCGGCGGTTGCGACGGGCGCGGCTGCGACGAGCGGCGGCGCAGCCGAGGCCACCGGGGCGGCGCCGGGCTGCGGCGGGGCGGCGCCGCCGAGGCGGTATTCGACGTCCTGCTGGAACCGCTTGAGCTGGTCCTGCAGCAACCGCTGCTGATTCTCCAGTTCTTCGATGCGGCCGTTGGCCTGCCTCAGCGAGTCTTCGAGGCGATTGAGCCGCACCACCATCGCGGCGGGATCGTTGGGGTCGTCGCCGTTGTCGGGACCGACGCCCGGGATCACCGCCGGCGGAGTCGACTGCGCCGTCTGGGCGGGGGCGTTGTTGAGATGGAACGGATTGAGATCGAAAGCCTTCGCGCCGCTTGCGCCGGCGAGGCCGACGCAGATGGAAACCACGCTGGCGTTGCGGAGACGGGAAAGCCGCGTCACGTCGTCAAACCTCTATCGGGGCCAACCGGCGATCGCCGGAAGGGCGCCGGACGTCCGATAGCATAGAGAGCGGGCGGCCAAAAGTGAGGCGAAGATTTGGCCGTCCCGCGGCGTGCTTTGCTTTTCAGCTCCCGGCGGCGCCGGCGAGGACGGTGACGGCGCGGCGGTTCTGCGACCAGCAGGAGATGTCGTTGCACACCGCCACCGGCCGCTCCTTGCCGTAGCTGATCGTCTTGATGCGCGCCGCGGCGACGCCCTTGGCGATCAGATAGTCCTTGGCCGCCTCGGCGCGGCGGGCGCCGAGCGCGAAATTGTATTCGCGCGTGCCGCGCTCGTCGGCATGGCCCTCGATGGTGAAGGTGTAGCGATTGTACTGGTTGAGCCACGCCGCCTGCTTGTCGAGGGTCGCCTGGCCGGAGGAACTGAGCTCGGTCGAGTCGGTGTCGAAGAAAACGCGGTCGCCGACGCTGGCGGCGAATTCCTGGATGCTGCCGGGGCCGCTCGCCGCGCCGTAGGCGCCGTTCATCGCCGCGTCTTCGGCCGCATTGTTACGGGCGCAGGCGCCGAGCGCCAAACCGAGGGCCAGGACCGCCGCCACGGACACGCGCGAAATGGACGCAACAGTCATCGGGGACTCCAATTTTCTTGAGCGGTCGGGGGCCGCCTTGGCCGACCCTTAGGGTTATGCCTATTAAAGGAAGGTTGAATCAACCTTACTCGACTCTTGCGACAACGCCTTACGCGACCGGAAACCCGGCGAAGGGTTAATCAATCGTTAGTGGCGGGATTGCGGCGACAGAGCGTCGCGGTGGCGCGTCGAGACGACCGTCCTTGCCCAAACTTTCCGCCTTTGCAATCGTTTGCTCCTTCCACCGGCGGTCTGAAGACGGCTTGGGCGGGGCGCCGTTCCGGACTCATCGACCCGGTCTTGGCGATTCGGGCATATGCCGCTATATGAAGGGCATATCGCCACGAGGAGGTCGAGCCATGACCGCCGCCATCCTGCGCGCCGGAGCGATTCTCAAACTCGACGCCAAGGACAGCCGCGAAGCGATCGAGGCGACGCGCCGCGGCGTCTCCGTCGCCGCGGTCGACGAACTGGTCAATTCGGGTCGTGCAAGCCTCG
>PLRT01000107.1:7672-15338 GCA_003164915.1 Hyphomicrobiales bacterium
TCAGAGCCCGATCTCGCTGCTCGACACCGGCGAGGGCTGCCGCGAAGTCGAAGGTCTCATCGGCAGGATCGATCACGGCCTCGCGGCCTGATGCGCATCTGGCGCCTCTGCCGGCGGCCGTTCGCCGATCTTTCGGGCGACGGCGCGCGCCTCTATGACGGGCGATGGAATTCGCCCGGCCGGCCGATGATCTACGCCGCCGAGACGGCGGCGCTCGCCGTGCTCGAAGTCCGCGTTCATCTTGACCTCGACGGAAGCGTGCTGCCGGACGACTACGTGCTGATGGCGATCGACACCGGTCACGGCGTCGCCGAAGAAATCGCCCAAGCGCCCGCCGATCCGTGCGCGGTCGGCGACGCTTGGCTCGCCTCGGGTCGCTCGGCGTTGTTGCGCGTCCCTTCCTTCGTCGTCGCCGAGAGCGCCAACGTGCTCGCCAACCCCCTGCATCGCGACGCGGCGAAGTTCGCTATCGTTTCGCTGCGGCCCTTCGCATTCGACGCGAGGCTTTGGCCTTCGCCTTGACCGGTGCGGCGGGCGGCGGCTTCGCCTCGGTGAGCCACGCCGGCGCCGCGGCGCGCAAGCTGGCGGCAAAGCGCACCAGCGCGGCGCGACGAGTCGTGTCGCGGCGGAAGGCGAGCGTCACCTCGCGCTTCACCGCGCGGTCGGCGAACGGCCGCGCCGCGAGGCCGGCGAGCGCGGCGCCGCGTCGGCCGTCGATCGCCAGCCGCGGCGCGAGCGTCACGCCATAGCCGGCGGCGGCGAGCTGCAGCAGCGTCTCGAGGCTGGTCGCACTGATGTCGGAGCCCGCGGCGCCTCGGGCGGCGTCATGGCCGCACAGGGCGATCGCCTGATCGCGTAGGCAATGGCCGTCGGCGAGCAGCAGCAGCGTCTTGGGATCGACGTCGTCGGGCGCGACCTTGTCCCGCCCGGCGAGCGGATGGTCGAGCGCGGCGACCAGCAGGAACGGCTCATCGTAGAGCGGCAGCGTCTCGAGCTTGCGGTCGCCGGGGTCGGTGGCGATCACCGCCGCGTCGAGCTTGCGTTCGACGAGTAGCGGCAGCAGGCGATCGGTCAGGTCCTCGACGATCGCAATCGGCGCCTGCGGCAGGTCGCGGATCAGCGCCGGCAGCGCGTAGGGCAGCAGATAGGGCCCGACGGTGGGGATGACGCCGATTCTGAGCGGTCCGGCGAGCGGATCGCGCGCGCCGCGCGCCGCCGCAGCGACCTCGGCGACCGCCGCCAGCGCACGCCGCGCGTGCTCGACGATCGGCTCGGCGCGCGCCGCGACCGCGACCGCGCGACCCTCGCGCTCGAAGATGCGAACGCCGAGGTCGGCCTCGAGTTTGAGGATCTGGCCGCTCAGCGTCGGTTGGCTGACGTTACAGGCCGCGGCGGCGCGGCCGAAATGGCCGTGGTCGGCGACGGCGACGACGTATTGGAGATCGCGCAAATTCATGGCGCGAGCTTATAATAGGCGTCGCCGATTACAAATCGATCAACAATCGATTGGACCGATTGCGCGGGTAGTCGTATCCCGGTCGCGCGTTCGCGGCATGGAGGACGGGCCAACCGAGAGAAGCGCAGCCGCCGGCGGCCTCGAGCCGCGCAATCGGCGACTTGAAACCGCATTTCAGACGACGATGATCTCACCTGGAAGACCTCAAAACATCGAACGCGATGGGAGTGACCATGACCAGTGACAACAAGTGCCCGTTCCCGCACGGGAAGCGTGGGCCCGGCAATCGCGACTGGTGGCCGAGCCAGTTGGATCTCTCGATCCTGCATCAGCATTCGGCCTTGTCCGATCCGATGGGCCAGGCGTTCGACTACGCCGAAGCGTTCAAGAGCCTCGACCTCGACGCCGTGGTCAAGGACCTCGAGGCGCTGATGACCGACTCGCAGGATTGGTGGCCGGCCGACTTCGGTCATTACGGCGGCCTGTTCGTCCGCATGGCCTGGCACAGCGCCGGCACCTACCGCATCGCCGACGGCCGTGGCGGCGCCGGCGACGGCCAGCAGCGCTTCGCGCCGCTCAACTCCTGGCCGGACAACGTCAACCTCGACAAGGCGCGTCGGCTGCTGTGGCCGATCAAGCAGAAATACGGCCGCAAGATTTCGTGGGCCGACCTGATGATCCTCGCCGGCAACGTCGCGCTCGAGTCGATGGGCTTCAAGACGTTCGGCTTCGGCGGCGGGCGGGTCGACACCTGGGAACCCGAGATGGACATCTACTGGGGGCCCGAAGGCAAGTGGCTGGCCGACGAGCGCTACAGCGGCGACCGCGACCTCGAAAATCCCCTCGGCGCCGTGCAGATGGGCCTGATCTACGTCAATCCGGAAGGCCCGAACGGCAACCCCGACCCGGTCGCCGCGGCGCGCGACATCCGCGAGACGTTTGCGCGCATGGCGATGAACGACGAAGAGACCGTCGCCCTGATCGCCGGCGGCCACAGCTTCGGCAAAACCCACGGCGCCGCCGATCCCAACAAATATGTCGGCCCCGAGCCCGAGGCCGCCCCGATCGAACAGCAGGGACTGGGCTGGAAGAGCAGCTTCGGCGGCGGTCATGGCGGGGATACGATCGGCAGCGGCCTGGAGGTCACCTGGACCACGACGCCGACCAAGTGGAGCAACAATTTCTTCGAAAACCTGTTCGGCTACGAGTGGGAGCTGACCAAGAGCCCCGCCGGCGCGCACCAATGGAAGCCCAAGGGCGGCGCCGGAGAAGGCGCCATCCCGGATGCCGCCGATCCGTCCAAGCGTCACGCCCCGGCGATGCTGACCACCGACCTCTCGCTGCGATTCGATCCGGCTTACGAAAAGATCTCGCGTCACTTCTTTGCGCATCCCGATCAATTCGCCGACGCGTTCGCGCGCGCCTGGTTCAAGCTGACCCACCGCGACATGGGTCCGATCGCGCGCTACCTGGGCCCGCGCGTGCCGAAGGAATCGCTGATCTGGCAGGACCCAGTCCCGGCAGTCGATCATCCGCTGATCGGCGAGGCGGACGCCGCGGCGCTCAAGGCGAAGATACTCGCCTCCGGCCTCACGGTGTCGCAACTGGTCTCGAGCGCGTGGGCGTCGGCCTCGACCTTCCGCGGCTCCGACAAGCGCGGCGGGGCCAACGGCGCGCGCATCCGCCTGGCGCCGCAAAAGGATTGGGAAGTCAATCAGCCGGCCGAGTTGGCGAAGGTTCTGGCCAAACTCGAAGCGATCCAGAAGGAATTCAACGCCTCGGCGGCGGGCGGCAAGAAGGTCTCGCTCGCCGACCTGATCGTCCTGGCCGGCGGCGCGGCGATCGAGAAGGCCGCGAAAGACGCCGGGCTTGCCGTGCAAGTTCCCTTCACGCCCGGACGCTCCGACGCGTCGCAAGAGCAAACCGACGCCCATTCCTTCGCGCCGCTCGAACCGACTGCCGATGGGTTCCGCAACTATCTCCGCGGCCAGCAGCGACTTTCGGCCGAGGAGGCGCTGATCGATCGCGCGCAATTGCTGAGGCTGACGGCGCCGGAATTGACAGTCCTCGTCGGCGGACTGCGTGTGCTGGGCGCGAACGTCGGCAAGGCTGCGCACGGCGTCTTCACCAAGCGGCCGGAAACGCTGACCAACGACTTCTTCGTCAACCTGCTGGACGCAGGCACGCAATGGACGCCTGCCGTCGGCTCAGACGGCGTGTTCGAGGGGCGCGACCGCAAGACCAACGCGATCAAATGGACCGCGACTCGCGTCGACCTGATCTTCGGCTCGCATTCGCAGCTGCGGGCGCTGGCCGAAGTCTACGCCAGCGCCGACGCGAAAGAGAAGTTCGCCAAGGACTTTGTCGCGGCGTGGACCAAGGTGACGAACGCCGACCGCTTCGACCTCGCCTGATCTTCGGCGCGGGGGGCTTCGCGCGGCGCGCAAACCCGCGCGAAGCCCGGAAAGACTGTCGATGCAGGGCGGCGTCCCAGGAGAGAGGGAACGCCGCCCTGACAGCGCGCCTTGCGACCCAGGGCTATCCCCGGTTGTGCACGTCGGCGGCCGGGCCGACGCCCGCCCGCAAACGATTGCGACAATTCATCAATGCGTCCTGACGGTCGTCGGGCTTGATGTCGCCGCAAATCCCGGTCAAGTTCACGGCGTCGTGAATTCGCGGGGCAGTTGCGTGTATTGGCGAGACTATCTGAAGCGGGCGCTGTTGCTTTTGCTCGCTCTCGCATTCCTGTTCGAGACCTGGATCTGGGATCGCGTGGTGGCGGTTGGAGGGCGCATCTTCGCGCTCGTGCCGTGGGTCAAGATTCGCGCCGTGCTGATCAGGCTGATCGATCGTCTGCCAGTGTGGGTCGCGCTGCTGATGTTCGGCATTCCGTTCGTGGTCGCCGAGACCGGCGCCGCCTTTTGCGTCTTGATCGCGGCGACCGGCCACATCCTGGTCGGCGGCGTAGGCTACATCGTCGTAAAGACCCTCGGCTTCGGCCTCGTGGTCCCGATTTTCGACCTCACGCGCGAGCGGCTGATGACGCTGTCCTGGTTCGCCTATCTGTATGAGAAGCTGCTCGTCTTCCACCATTTCGCCCTCGGGCTGATTGAGCCTTACCGCGCCGCCGCGAGGAAAGTGGCCGCCGAACTCTTGGCCCGTGTCCGCGCGCAGTGGAACCACCGCAGCGAGGGGGCGAACGAAGAGGCGCGCTGACCGCAGCGCGTGGCGCCGGCGCGGGTTCTGCCCTATAGGGTCGGCAGAACGGCGATCGGCGCGCCCGCGCCAAGTCGCCGCCGCCTCGCAACCCGGGCTTCGCCTTGACGCTTCCGCTGCCGCATGGCCAGTCGTTGACGCTCGGCGGGCCGACGTTGGTCATGGGCATCGTCAACGTGACGCCGGATTCGTTCTCCGACGGCGGTCGCTATGCCGATGTCGATGCGGCGGTCTTTCACGGCGTGCGCCTCGTCGAAGAGGGCGCGGCGATCCTCGACGTCGGCGGCGAATCGACCCGGCCGAACGCCGCCCCGGTCGCCGCCGACGAGGAAAAGGGGCGCGTCCTGCCCGTCGTCGCTGCGCTCGCGCGGCGCGTCGCGACCCCGATCTCGATCGACACCACCAAGGCGAGGGTCGCCGCCGCGGCGATCGAAGCCGGCGCGTCGATCGTCAACGACGTCTGGGGATTCCAGCGCGATCCCGACATGGCGCGCGTGGTGGCGGCGACCGGCGCCGCGGCGGTGCTGATGCACAATCGCGCCACTGTGGACCCTGAGCTCGACATCGTCGCCGATATGCTCGCGTTTCTGTCGCGCTCAATCGAGACCGCGCTCGCCGCGGGCGTCGCCGAGGACAAGCTGTGGGTCGATCCCGGCTTCGGCTTCGGCAAGACGCCGGAACAGAACCTCGTCGCGGTGCGCCGGCTCGGCGCGCTCAAAGCGCTCGGGCGGCCGGTGCTGCTCGGCGTGTCGCGCAAGTCGACGATCGGCCGCATCACGGGACAGCCGGCCGCCGCCGATCGCCTCGCCGGCTCGATCGCCGCCGGGCTCGCCGGCGTTGCGGCTGGCGCAGACGTTCTCAGGGTCCATGACGTCGCGCCGCACGTGCAGGCGTTGAAGGTGTGGCGCGCGATCGAGGAAGGCCGGATATGAGCGGAAGAGGGGTCATCCAGCAGGGCAGGATTTTCGTCGACGGCCTCAGGCTGCACGCTTTCCACGGTCATTTCGCTCATGAGCGCAAATACGGCCAGATGTTCGAGATCGAACTTGAACTCGTCGCCGATCTCGCCGAGGCCGCGGCGACAGACAACCTCAAGGCGACGGTCGACTACGGCAAAGTGGCGGCGATCACCCGCCGGGCGTTCTGCGGCGCTCCGCGCACCCTGGTGGAAGCGGCGGCTTTCGACGTCGCCGAAGCGCTGCTCGCGGCGTTCGCGCGCATCGAGCAGGTGAGGGTGCGAGTCGGCAAGGTCGCGCCGCCGATCGCCGAACAGCTCGAGGCGGTCGGGGTCGAGATCGAGGTCAGGCGTGAGCGTTGAGGCGGGCGTCGTCGCTGCGCTGGGCCTCGGCGGCAACGTCGGCGACGTCGCTGCCGCCTTTGCCGCTGCGCTCGAACGGCTCGACGGCGCGCCGGAGGTGGGCGTCGCGGCGATTTCCTCGCTCTATCGCACGCCGCCGTGGGGCAAGCTCGATCAACCGGATTTCCTCAACGCGGCGACGCTTGTCGAGACCACGCTGCCGGCGCGCGCGCTGCTCGAGCTCTGCCTCGCGGTCGAGCGGGGTCTCGGCCGCGAGCGGATCGAGCGCTGGGGGCCGCGCCTGATCGACATCGACATCCTCACCTATGGCGGCGCGACGATCGACGAGCCCGACCTCGTGATTCCCCATCCCCGCCTGACCGAACGCGCCTTCGCGCTCGCGCCGCTCGCCGAGATCGCGCCGAACTTGAAGGTTGGCGGCCGGACCGTCGTCGATTGGCTGGCGCGGGTCGATCGCGCCGGGATCGCGATCGACGCCGCGGCGAGCGCCGCGCTGCGCGCCGGCATTGCCGCGCGCAGCGGACCTTGATCCTGCACGACGGGCGGGGGCGTTTGACCGCGTCCATTGACAGGCGCCGCGCTTCGTCCCACATTCCGCGGCCAACTCGAGGGGCGCCCGTGACGGGCTGAGACGGCGTGAAAAAGCGCCGGACCCTTAGAACCTGATCCGGGTCATGCCGGCGAAGGGACGAGGCACGCCGATCCTCATCGCCGCGCCAAGCCGCTCCGCCCTCAAATTCCGGGAAGCGGAGACGCGAGATGAACGAATACGCGAAGATTCCGACGGCCCCGAGCCGCGTGACCACCGGCCCGATCGAAGGCTCGCGCAAGGTCTACGCTTCGCCGAAGAGCCGCGACGACATCCGCGTTCCGTTCCGCGAGATTGCGCTCTCCGATCCCATCGAGCCGCCGGTGCGCGTCTACGACGCCTCCGGCCCCTACACAGACCCTGCAGCGCGAATCGACCTCGAAGCCGGCCTCGAGCCGGTGCGCGAAAGCTGGATCGCCACGCGCGGCTACGCCGCGATCGAAGGCCGCGCGATCAAGCCGGAAGACAACGGCTCGGTTTCGACCGAGCGGCTCGCGCCCCATTGCCCGGCCAGGCGAACCTTGCGCGCCGGCGCTCCCGGCCAACTCGTCACCCAGTACGAATTCGCCCGCGCCGGCATCGTCACCGAAGAGATGATCTATGTCGCGCATCGCGAGAACCTGGCGCGCGAGGCGGCGGTCGAGGGCGCCCGGGAACGGCTCGCCGACGGCGAAAGCTTCGGCGCGGCGATCCCCGAGTTCGTCACGCCCGAGTTCGTGCGCGCGGAGGTCGCGCTGGGCCGCGCGATCATTCCCGCCAACATCAATCACGTCGAACTCGAGCCGATGGCGATCGGCCGCAACTTCCTGGTCAAGGTCAACGCCAACATCGGCAACAGCGCGGTCAGCTCCGGCGTCGCCGAGGAAGTCGAGAAGATGGCGTGGGCGATCCGCTGGGGCGCCGACACGGTGATGGACCTGTCGACCGGCCGCAACATCCACAACATCCGCTCCTGGATCGTGCGCAATGCGCCTGTGCCGATCGGCACGGTGCCGATCTACCAGGCGCTGGAGAAGGTCGACGGCGATCCGCTGAAGCTCGACTGGGAGGTGTTCAAGGACACGCTGATCGAGCAGGCCGAGCAGGG
>PLRT01000215.1 GCA_003164915.1 Hyphomicrobiales bacterium
CTTCGGCGCGATGAACGTGATGCTGATCTCGGTCGCGCTGTGGTCGGGCGCCGCCGATTCGAGCGCCTGGGCGACGCGCGATTTCTTCCACTGGCTGTCGGCGCTGGTCGTGCTGCCGTGCGTCGCCTACGCCGGGCGGCCGTTCTTCGACAGCGCGATGAAGGCGCTGCGCCAGTTCGCGTTCAACATGGATGTGCCGATCACCATCGGCGTCACGCTGACCTTGGCGCTATCGGTAGCGCAAACGGCGCAGCACGCGCGCGAGGCCTATTTCGACAGCGCGATCATGCTGGTGCTGTTCTTGCTCGCCGGCCGCTATCTCGACCAGCGGATGCGCCGGCGCACCCGCGACGTCGCCTCCAATCTCGCCGCGATCAAGGCCGAGACGGCGACCAAGCTCGCCGACAACGGCGAAGCGCGCGAGACGCCGATCGCCGCGATCCTTCCCGGCGACCTGGTGCTGGCGCGCGCAGGCGACCGCATCGCCGTCGACGGCGTGGTCGAGGACGGGCGCTCCGAGGTCGACCAGAGCCTGGTCACCGGCGAAACCGCGGCGATCGCGGTCGCGCCGCGCGCCGCGGTCTACGCCGGGACGCTCAATCTCGCCGGCGCGTTGCGCATCCGCGTCAGCAAAGCGGCCGAGGGCACGCTGCTCGACGAGGTCAACACGCTGCTCGAACGCGCGGTGGAGCAGCGCTCGTCCTATGTGCGGCTCGCCGATCGCGCTTCGCGCCTCTACACGCCGGTCGTGCACCTGACCGCGCTCGCCGCCTTCGTCGGTTGGCTGCTGCTGGGGCTCGCCTGGCAGCCGGCGCTGGTGATCGCCATCACCGTGCTGATCATCACCTGTCCCTGCGCGCTCGGCCTGGCGGTGCCGGCGGTGCAGGTGGTGGCGGCAGGCGCGATGTTCCGCCACGGCGTGATGCTCCATGCGGGCGACGGCCTCGAGCGGCTCGCCGACGTCGACACGATCGTGTTCGACAAGACCGGCACGCTGACCCTGCCGCAGCCGAGCCTCGCCAATCGCGACGACGTCTCGCCGGAGGATCTCGCGCTCGCCGGCTCGCTGGCGCTGGCGAGCCGGCACCCGCTCGCCAAGGCGGTCGCCGCGGCGGCGGGCGCGACTACGCCGCTCGCCGCGCACGAATTCCCCGGGCAGGGCGTCACCATCTTCCACGAAGGCAAGCGGCTCAAGCTCGGTTCGCCCGCCTATTGCAAGGCCGAGGCGGAAGCGGCGACGGTCGCCGCGCAATGGCCCGACGCCTCGCTGATCGCCTTCCGCGGCCCCGAGCGCGCCGTCGTCTTCGCCGTGCGCCAGGCGCCGCGGCCCGACGCCGCGGCGGTGATCGCCGGCCTTGCGCGGGAGGGCTACGCGATCGAGATCCTGTCGGGCGATCGCGAGGAAGCGGTCGCGGAGGTCGCGCGCGAACTCGGCTTCACCCGCTATGCCGCCGGCCTCAGGCCGGCCGACAAGATCGCGCGGCTGAAGACGTTGCGCGAAGCGGGCCGTCATGTGCTGATGGTCGGCGACGGGNNCGCCGGCGCTCGCCGCCGCCAACGTGTCGATCTCGCCGATCTCGGCCGCGCATTTGACCCAGGCCCAGGCCGACGCGGTGTTCCTCGGCGACCGCCTCGCGCCCGTCGCCGAGGCGCTGCATATCGCGCGCAAGGCCAAGGCGCTGATGGTCGAGAACCTGTGGCTGTCGGCGATCTACAATTGCGTCGCTGTGCCAATCGCCATTCTTGGGCTGGCGACGCCGCTGATCGCCGCGCTGGCGATGTCGGGCTCTTCGCTGCTGGTCACCGGCAACGCGCTGAGAGCGCGCAAAGCGCGAGGGCGCGCATGAACGTGCTCGTCTATCTGGTGCCGATGGCGATCGGCCTGGGGCTGATCGGCCTGATCGCGTTCCTGTGGGCGATGAAGACCGGCCAGTTCGACGACCTCGACGGCGCCGCGTGGCGCGCGATCGCCGACGACGATCTGCCGGATGATGAGGATAAGCGGAAGGAGTGAGCGCGAGTGACCGCCGCGCCTCAGGTCGTCTCACCGTAACCCGGTGACCGTAGCGCCCGGCTTCACCAGCCGCTCGAGTTTGGCCAGCGAAGTCTTGGCGTCTTCCTCGAAGCTCGTTGTTCCGACGAATCCGCCCTCGGCGTTCATCAGGAAGACCGAGGCCGTATGGTCCATGGAATAGCCGCCGTCGGCGTCCGGCACGCGCTCGTAATAGACGTGATAGGCCTTGGCGGCGGCGGCGATCTGGGCCTCGGTTCCGGTCAGTCCGCGAATGCGCGGATCGAAAGACGAGAGGTAGTCGGCGAGTTCGGCCGGCGTGTCGCGGCCGGGATCGACGGTGACGAAGGCGACGTTCAGCTTGTCGGCGTCGGCGCCCATCGCCTTCATCAGCTCGGTCAGGTTCAGCAGCGTCGTCGGGCAGATGTCGGGGCAATGTGTGTAGCCGAAGAAGATCGCGCTGGGCTTGCCGAGGAAGTCGCGTTCGGTGACGAAGGCGCCGCGCGTATCGACCAGGGTGAAGGGGCCGCCGATGGCGAGCGCCGACGAGGGCAGGGTCTTGGCGGCTGCGTCGGTCGCCCCGACGCTCGCGATATAGGAAACGAGCGCGTCGATCTCGCTTTGCGGCAGGCCGGCGAAGATCATGCGGGTTCCCGGCGCCACATCTTGCGGATTGGCGATAAATCGCGCCAGCGTCTTGGCGTCCCACACCAGGCCGCTGGCGCGAAGCGCATCGCTATAGGGATAGTCGGGCAAAGACGCGGCCCCGCGCCCGATCACGCCGGTCAGCGGCGGACCCGTCATCGCTTGGGCGTCGGGGCCGATCTCGTGGCAGTGGGCGCACGGGGCGAAGACGGCGGCGAAAGTTTCGGGCGGCGGCAGGCGGAGCTGCGCGGGCGCGGGGCGCCGCGCGGCGGCGACCGTGCGCTCGGCCGCGGGCGCGGGCCAAAGCGTCGGGCTGCCCGCGGCGCGCCACACGACGCCCGCGACGGCCACGACGACCAGCACGGCGGTGACCGCGGTCAGGCCCGGCCTTGCCGTCGGGCGGCTGCGGTCCTGGCGATCGCGACCCGTCGCAGCCGTCGTTTCGCCGTGTTCGTCTGGCGCGTCCATCGTCATCCGGTTTGAAGGTCTCGCAGCCTCAGCAGCTAGCGCCGCGGCGCGTCGTTGGCGAAACTCTGCGGCCTGTCCTGGTTGATCGCGGTCGTTTCGACTTGCGAGCCGGCGGCGAGATCGCGCGCCTGCCGCACGGCTTCGGGGGTCAGATCCTTCTCCCGGAAGAACGTGTAGGAGAGCGTGATGTCGTTGAACAGCCGCATCTCCGGGTCCTTGGCGAAGGCCTTGTCGACGTAGAAGACCAGCGGCATCTTGGCGGTCTCGCCCGGCCCCAGCTTCTCGTTGGTGAAGCAGAAGCACTGGATCTTGTAGAAATAGGGCCCGACCTGAAACGGCGTCACGTTGTAGACCGCGCGTCCGACGATGGTCTTGTCCGATCGATTATGGGCGACGAAAAAGGCCTCCGTCGGCACGCCGATTTTGACCCGCACCGAACTCTGTCCGGGACGAAAATCCCAGTCGAGCGCCTTGTCGACGTTGGCGTCGAAGCTGACGGTGATCTCCCCGGAGTCGACGCTCGCGGCGTCGGACGGCGCGACGAGGCTGCGTTGGGTTGTGCCGCCGAGCCCCGTGGCGGCGCAGAAAAGACGATAGAGTGTCGGCGAATACGACACGAGGATCGTCATCGCCGCAAGCATCGCGACGATCGGAACCACCGTTCCGAGATAAAGCCTGCGCGGCGTCCGATCCGTCATCGCCGACAGATTGTCCCGCCCCAGTCCGCTTGGCAAGCCGCAGCTTGCTGCCGCCGCGCGGGCGCTCTGCGACGACGCTCCGCCGGACGAGGACGGGGGAAAGACGTCGAGTGGGCCTGGCCGCTCGGTCCGCTATGGCGCCGCCTTCGTTGCGGAGGTCAGGCCCTTGAGTTGCGGGTCGTTGCACAGGGCGTCCAACTGATCGGTCAGCGTCTTTTGCAACGGGAGCAGTTTGGCCCTGGTGGCGGCGACGGCGCCGCCGTTGGAGCCCAATCGTTCGACCTTGGCGTCGGTGATGAATTCCAACTGACCGAACTCGCCTTCGATGGCCAGGACGTCGGCGAACTTCTTGAGTTCGGTCACGGTTTCGAAATAGGTTGCGGCCGGCGCGGCGCCCATTGCGCGGCTGATCTGCGCCAATCGTTCCGAGAAGCGCTTGATGGTGGCGGCGCCGGCTTCGAGCGCGCCGACGGGCAGGCTTCCGGTCTTGAGGCTTCGCTTGAGCTCCTCGAGATAATCGAGATTGTCCTTGGCGCCGGCGGCGATCTCGCCCGCTTCGGCAATGTCGGGAAAGTCCTTCAGTTCCGCGCGCGCCTCGAGCATGTTGTCGATCGAGAAATCGAACATGTGTTCGTAGAACGCGTCGCGTTGCTCGGTGATTTCGGCCTGCAAGCGCTGGAATTCGCGAACCTGGTCGGAGTTCTTCTCGTCCAGCAGATTCAACGCGCGTTCGACCTGCGCGAGATGAATGGCGACCAGGCGCGCCCGTTCCAGCTTCTGCCGTTGCTCGAGGGAAGCTTCGGCGTCGGCTGCGCTCGATCGCTTGAGCTGGTCCAAAGCCAAGGAGATTGCGCTCAGGGTCCGGTCGCCGTTGGCGAAGTCGGCCACCCAGGCGGAGGGGCGAGGCTCTGGCACGACGATTTTCTCGTGAAAGATGCGGCTGGCGAGGCTGTCCTGTTCCTGGTGAGAGAACAGCGTCGGGGCCAGCGGCGAGCCGTTCGCCGCCGCGCCGCCAGGGCCGCCGAGGCCGGACAGATCGACGACGGAGGAATCCTGCGGGAACGGGTTGGCGCCGCCCGGGTTGACCGCGTTCGGGTTGGCGACGTTCTCCTGCGGAAACGGGACCAGCGAGACGCCGCCCTCGGCGATGATGGTCTCGTGGGTCTTGTACATCCCTTGCACGGAGTCCGGCGTCAATTCGATGAACATCAGTCCGGGCGCCGTGCGGGGGCCTTGCCAGCGGATTCGTCCCGCCGTCGGCAGCGACGCGGACGGGTCGCGCTGCAAGATCCATTTGGCCGCCGCCGCCAGCTTCGCCGCCTCGCGCAACTCGTGCAACGTGGGGTACTGCCGCTCGAACGCGTCCCACTGCGCGGTGAGAAGTTCCTCGTAGCTTCCCGGCCGGTTGGGCAGATCCTGTCCCGTGTCGCTTTGCTCGCGGATGTTGAAGCGCATCGCGACCTTGCGGAAGGCGAGGATTTTTCCATCCGGCGACTGCGGCGCGTCCATCTTGTCGACCGAAATCCACAGCCGGTAATTGCCGGTGGTGCGGCGAAAGGCGGGATGGGTCTGCTCGAACTCGAATTCGGTCTGGTAGCCGGGGACGGTCTGTTTGAGTTCGGGACGATTGATCAGCCGCTTGCAGAGATAGTCGCTCGCGTACATCGCCTGGGCCAGCAGCGAATCGGCGGGGACGCCGAGATAGTTCGGCTGCATCTCGGGATGAATGTGAAACTGGTCCTCGACCAGTTCGGGCGGAATCTGCAGGCCGGCGCGCCGTTGAAAGATCGGGTCCATGAGGGCGCCGATCTTGTCGACCAGCAGGCGGTCCATGACCTTGGTCGCCGGGCTGAGGTCGCCGACATTGTGATTTTGCCGCACTGAATCCTCGTAGGCCCTGGCGACCGGGCCTCCGGAGAAATGAAAGGTCGCATCGAACGCCTGGCTGATCTTGAGCATGACGTCGTAGGTGGCCGCCTGCATCGCCATCGCGCCGCTCTGCACCGCCTGCCGGTCGGCGTCGGCGGCCGAGCGGACGCCGAGCGCGTCGATCAGGATCTGGACCAGGGCGTTATTGATTTGCGGGCTTTGCCCCGGTTTCGCCAGCCGGTCCCAGACGCCGATGACGTCGACCACGGCGGCCGCGCGAGGGTCGCCGTCGGCTAGATAGAGACCCTTGATGACGTCGTAGCGCGATGCGTGATCCCACACGTCGGGATTGGCGTCGGCGGTCAAAGTCGCCGTCGCGGTCGACTGCGCCGGCCGACCGTCGACGACGCCGACATAACCGATGCTGACCGCCGATCCTGCGCCGCTCTGGCGAACGATGCGGTCGAACTCGCCCGGCGTCAGCGCCGGTTCTCCCTGGAGAAACTGGACGAGATCGCCGACCTTGAGACCGGCGGCTTCGGCCGGCGATCCGGGACTGACCGCGGTAATCTGCAGGATTCCCGGCACATTCGCCGTCTTGACCTCGAGACCTAGGCTGCCTGGCGCGCGATTGCCCGGGATTGGCGACACACCGAGAGACGGCAAGAGATAATAGCCCGCTCGGGTGAGGTTGTGCTTTTGATCGAAAAGCGCGCCCCACTGAGCCGTGACGCTTTCGCCTTCCTTCTTGGAAAGACGCTGGTTGAACAGGGCGTCGACCTGCTTCTTGGATTCGGGCGTCCAGGTCAGGGTGAATTCCGGCTTGGGGCTCTCCAGCAGCGTGGCCAGGAGCTGCAGGTAGGGAATGCGCGGGCCCTCGAAGCGCGGATCGAAATGGCCGATCAGGGACAATTGGTCGCCGGCCGGATCGAAATAGGCCGAGTCCAGGACATTGAATTCCAGCTGGTCGTCGAGAGCATAAATCCCGCGGGGAAGGTCGACGCCCGGAGAGTCCAGTCTCTCTTGCGCGACCGCTGCGGCCGACGCTTTCGGGAGCGACGGCGACGCAAACGCTCGACCGGCGTCGCTTTCCTGACCTGTGTCGGCGGCGGCGACTTCCCTCAACGGTTGGCGAGCGAGCGACGGCGTTTCGGCCTTGGCTTCGCCGAGGCCCGCCATGACCAGGAGCGCAATTGCCGCCGATCCGGCGACGATAGGCTTGCCAGGCATTCGCTATTCCCTGATGACGAATCGCGTTCCTGGGCGCGGGCGCCCTCGGTTGCGGCGCCGCCGTCTCTTCGCCGCCGCTATGCCTCTACTGGCAGCATTGGTGGACGCAGACCTGATGGCCGTTCCAGTTCTGCCACCCGCAGCAATAGCAGTGAGCGAACTGAGCGACGCACACCGCCGTCGATTCCTTCAGGCCAAGCCCCGCACTTGCGTTTGACGCGGTCGAGCAGACGTTTGTCGCCGGCGAGGCCTTCGCGCCGGAAAGCAACGGCGAGGTCGACGCCTGCGCCGTGGCGGCGCCGACAAACACAAGCGCAGCCAGACACGCGACTCGGAGTCGAGATTTGCGATCCATGTGACCCTCCTTCACTTTCGTCTCGCAATCGTCATTGCCGCCAACCGGAACGGCGAGCCGGTGGAAACGCTTCCCCCGCCCGAGGCCGGCGGCCGAGGGCGGCCGAACGCCCAGCGGACCCGACCGAACTGTACCATTGCGAAATAGCAAAGGATTGTACGATATTGCTGTCAAGCGCTGCCAATGCGCATGCGGCGGCCGGCTGGTGGGGCTGGGCGGATGAGCGGTTCCCTGGAGTCGATTTCCTGGACGCGCTCCGGTCACCTTGCCGGCGTCGAGGTGCTGTCGGGCTTCGCCGACGCGCGGCCGTGGCGCTGGTTTCACGAGACCTACAGCTTTTGCGCCGCCGAGGCGGCGGCGTCGAACTGGCGCTACCGCCGCGGCGAATACTTCCTCAACGACGGCAGCGTGATGCTGCTCGAACCGGGCGAGACGCACCGCAACATCGTCGTGCACAAACCGGCGGATTTCAAAGTCCTGCTGGTCTCCGCTGACGCATTTGGCGAATTGACCAGAGAACTCGGCGCGCCGACGACCGCCCACTTTTCCAGCGCCCAGGTCGATCGGGCCGACCTGTTTGCGCTGATCTGGCGGCTATGCCTGGCGATCGAAGCCGGCGCGTCGCCCTTGGCGCAGCAGGGGCTGCTGACGCAGGTCGTCGCCCGTCTCGCAGCCCATGCCGAAAGGCGCCCGCCGCCTCCCTCCGGCGTGGAGGAGCCGCGCGCCATCGCCAGGGCCAAGGCCTATCTCGAGCATCGCTGTCGCGACGCCGTGAGCCTGGACGAACTGGCCGAGGTCGCCGGCCTCACCCGCTTTCGCCTCGCTCAGGCGTTCACCCGAGCGGTCGGTCTGCCGCCGCATGCCTGGCAGATCCTCGTTCGCATCGAACGCAGCCGCGAGCTCCTGGCTCAGGGCATGTCGGCGGCCGCGGCGGCGAGCGAGTCCGGCTTTTGCGATCAGGCGCATTTCAGCCGGCATTTCCGGCGGATCATGCGCGTGACGCCCGGCGACTACCGTCGCGGCGCGCGTGCCGCCCCGGCGCTTCGCTCGACCCCGTAAACTCTGACCCCGCCGTCTGGCGAAGCGCGCGCGCAAATCGCCGCCTGCCTTGACGGCGCAAAGAATCCGAAGCCCGGCGGTCGACGGCGCTCTCCTGCGGACGCGCGCCGCGGTCCGACCCGCTTCCCATTCCGTCGGCGGGGGTTCATGGAAAAGCGACGCCATTCGCCCTTCGCGGGCGCAAGGAGACGGCGATGCAGCTCAAGACGGTTCGGATCGACAAGCCGGAGGCGACGAA
>PLRT01000192.1 GCA_003164915.1 Hyphomicrobiales bacterium
ACGCCCGCGCGTTCGCCGCGCCTGACGTCGCCGCGCAGATCGATGATCTCGATGCGGTCGAAACGCTCGCGCAGCATCGCGCGCAATCCGGCGTATGGCTTTCCCGCCAGAAAGGTGCGGTTGGAAATGAACGCCACGACGCCGCGGCGCGGTGCGCCCTCGCTTTCGAACAGCTTCCAGATCGCCCATCGCCAGAAGGCGACTGAAAGCTCGGGAAAGGTGTTGAGCTGATTGCCCCAGCCGGCGTCGCGCACCGGCGCCTTGAGATCGTCCCACAAGTCGTTCATCCAGGCGCCGACGAGTTCGCCGACTTCGCCGGCCTCGAGTCTCCGGTAAGGCGGGTTGCCGACGATCGCCAGGATAGGCTGGCGTTCCTTGATTCGATCCGCCTCGTGCCTCTCGGTGCGGATGTTTTCGGCGACGAATCCCAGGCTGCCCAATGGCGCCGCCGCGCCCGGCTGGGCCAGCGTATCGGTGAGAAACACGCCGAGGCGTTGATTGGCCTGCAGCGCGCCCATCGCGTGGCGCAATCGATAATGAGCGACGGCGTAGGGGCCGACGAGGAGTTCGAACCCGAACAATCGCGACGCAAGAGCCCGCAGGGCGCCGGCAACCGCTCCCGAACCCGTGCTGGCTTCGACCGAACTGCGAACATGCTCGATGACGCCCAGCAGGAAGGTCCCGGTGCCGGCCGCCGGGTCGAGCAAAGTCACGGCGTCATCCGTCAGGCCTGCCGTCCCCAGGCTTTCGCGCAATGCGCGGTCGAGCGCGGCGACCATGTAGGTCACGACTTCGACTGGCGTGTAGTAGACGCCGTACTTTTCTCGCGCCGCGGGATCGAAGACTTGAAGGAAGTCTTCGTAGAAGTACAAGATCGGGTCCGCGTGGCCGGCCCTTCGCACGAGAATGGCGGGATCGAAGCTGTTGACTGTGTCGAGGATGACGTCGAAGCCGACGCCGATGTCGCTGACGATTTCATCCATGCTCAGTACGCGAAGCGTCGTGCGCAGCAGAGAGTGTTCGGGCGGCATGTTTCGCCATGCGTCGCGGTCGACGTCTCTGTCGGAGGCTTCGCGCACCAGCAGCAGACCGAACCCGAGCGTTTGCGCAAAGGCGGCGGCGAAGAGCGTTTCGAAGCGCGGCGCGCTGTAACCGGCGGCTTGCGGATGCGCGTAGAGCACCTCGCGGAACTCGTCTCGGACTCCCTGCAACGGCGTTCCGACTGCCTCGGACGCGGCGAGTTCAGCGAGTCGGTCGGCGACAATGGTCCGAACGAGCCTCGCCGCGTGGGCCAAATTGCCTGCCAGTTGCTTCGCGTCCGCCGCAGGCGGAGGGTCGGCGAGGGCGAGTGGCGTCAATGCCGCGATGAGCGCAGCGGGATCACCGCGTCGGATCAGGCGCTCCGCATTCACGTCCGTCGTCTCAGGCTCGAGCGCGGCCTCAGGGACGATTTCTACCGAATCGATCGCCTCGTGGCGCCTGAAAACGCGCAAGCTCGAGAAATTCGAGATCGCCCAAACCGGCAGCGACTTGAACCGTTCGAACTGCTGCTTGTCGTGAGGATCGCGATAGCGCGAAGGATCGCCCGGCTTGGTCGGCGCTTTGAGTTCGATAAATGCGCGCGGCGGCTGGCCGGCGCGCTTGAGCGCGATATCTGGACGACCAATGCCGGGCGTTGCGAATTCGGGGACGACGACGAGTTCGTTGGACGAAATCAGCGGCAGCAGGGATTCGAGCAGTCTCTGGAACTCAGGCGCCAAGGCTTGTTCGAGATTGCTGGGCCCCGCGCGACGCCGCTCGCGGATGCGCCGCGCATATTCGATGATCGCCTCTACCGACATTGCGCTAAGTTAACGCAGATTCGGCGAATCACAAGAAATGGGCGGCAATGGCTTGTGACGGCCAGCCGCAGAGGCCGGCCGCCTCGCTCTACAGCTTCATCGCGTCCTTGAGCTCGCGCAGGCGGTCGAGCTTTTCCTGCCACAGGCGCTTCTGCTCTTCGGGCGCGTCGGCGAGGTCTTCCTGGGTGTCGCGGATTTCCTGGTCGAGCCGCGCGGAGTCCAGTTCGCCTTCGGGCAGGGCCATCTCGGCCAGCACGATCAGGCCGGCGGGGCTGACGTCGGCGAAGCCGCCGCGCACGAAGATGCGGCGGTGATGGCCTGCAGCGTCCTCGACCGCGATCACCCCGGGCCGCAGCGCGGTCATCACCGCCGCGTGGTCCTTGAGCACGACGAAGTCGCCTTCGTTGCCCGGAACAAGCACCGATTCCGCCTCGCCGCTGAACATCTGCTTGTCGGGCGAGACGAGCTCGAAGTGAAAGGTCGCCATCGTGGTTCCTCGCGGCCTGAGCGGGCGGGCGTTACGCTGCGTCCGCCGCCAGCTTCTGCGCTTTCTCGACCGCCTGCTCGATCGTGCCGACCATATAGAAGGCGGCCTCTGGCAGGTGGTCGTACTTGCCTTCGACGATGCCCTTGAAGCCCTTGACCGTGTCCTCGATCTTCACCTGCACGCCGGGCGTGCCGGTGAACACCGCCGCGACGTCGAACGGCTGCGACAGGAAGCGTTCGATCTTGCGCGCGCGGGCGACGGTCAGCTTGTCCTCTTCCGATAGCTCGTCCATGCCGAGGATGGCGATGATGTCCTGCAGCGCCTTGTAGCGCTGCAGCACCTGCTGCACCTGGCGGGCGACGACGTAGTGCTCTTCGCCGACGACGGCCGCGGTCAGCATGCGCGAAGTCGAGTCGAGCGGGTCGACCGCCGGATAGATGCCCTTTTCGGCGATGGTGCGCGACAGCACGGTGGTCGCGTCGAGGTGGGCGAACGAGGTCGCCGGGGCCGGGTCGGTCAGGTCGTCGGCCGGCACGTAGATCGCCTGGACCGAGGTGATCGAGCCCTTGGTCGTCGTCGTGATGCGCTCCTGCAGCGCGCCCATGTCGGTGGCGAGCGTCGGCTGGTAGCCGACCGCCGA
>PLRT01000212.1 GCA_003164915.1 Hyphomicrobiales bacterium
TTGGTGCCGTAGGTGATGTCGGCGGCGTAGGCCTGCCGGCGCTGCTCGTCGTCGAGGCCGTTGACGATCACGCCGACGCTCATGCCGAGGAAGTTGTAGATCTGCCCCATCCACTCGGAGTCGCGGCTGGCGAGGTAGTCGTTGACGGTGACGACGTGCACGCCTTCGCCGGCGAGCGCGTTGAGATAGACGGCCAGCGTCGCGACCAGCGTCTTGCCTTCGCCGGTGCGCATCTCGGCGATCGAGCCCTCGTGCAGCACCAGGCCGCCGATCAACTGGACGTCGAAGTGGCGCTGCTTGAGCGTTCGCTTGGCGGCCTCGCGCACCGCGGCGAAGGCGGGGGCGATGAGGTCGTCGAGGGCCTTGCCGGCGGCGAGCGCGGCGCGGAACGCGTCGGTTTTGGCGCGCAACTGCTCGTCGGTCAGGGCGGCGAATTCGGGCTCGAGCGCATTGATCTCGGCGATCTTCGGCCGGTAGCCCTTCAGCCGCCGGTCGTTGGCGGAGCCGAACATCTTCTTGAGAACCGTGTCGAGCATCTTCGACCTTTCCGAGCGCGCCACTTGCCGCGCCGTCCCTTGCGGCTGCGTCGCCGCGCGGCGCCGGCCGGCTCCACCTCGCACCCGGAGCCGTCGGGCGAACGATGCGGCGGCGACGACAAAAGCGCGGAAACGGACGGCTTGGCGTCCTTTTCCGCGCCGCGGGACAGATCGGCCGCTGAAATAGGCGCCCAGCCCAACCTTGTCAATGTGCAGCGTTTGGGGATGCGGCGGAAAGGCGGCGGGATTACGTCAATATTGAAATCTCGCCGCGCCCGTGTGTAGACTTGCGATTTCGATCGGTGGCCGCGCGAGCCTTCGGCAGCGAGGTTCGCGGGCCCGAGGAGTGCGCCATGAACCGGTTTCTTGCGCTGTTCGTAGACAAGCTGATGCGGGAGGGCAATCTCGAGGTCGAGACCTGCGACGGCGCCAAGCGTCGATTTGGCGACGGCTCGGGGCCGAAGATCGCCATCCGCCTCGCCGATCGCGCCGCGGAGCGCGAGCTCCTGCTGAACCCCGAGCTGGCGCTTGGCGAGCTCTACATGGACGGCCGCCTCGAACTGGTCGAAGGCGAACTTTACGACTTCGTCGCCCTCGCCGCCGAGAACTTGATCGTGTTCAGCCAGTCGCGTTGGATGAAGCTGCTCGAGAAGGTGCGCGCCCAGCTCAATCGGTTCCAGCGGCGCAACAACCGCAGGCGCGCCAAGACCAACATCGAGCGGCACTACGATCACGACCGCCGGCTCTACGGTTTCTTCCTCGACGCCGACCAGCAGTATTCGTGCGCCTATTTCGAACATGAGGACCAGTCGCTCGAGGAAGCGCAGCTCGCCAAGAAGCGCCACCTCGCCGCCAAGCTCCTGATCGAGGAGGGGCACAGCATCCTCGACATCGGCAGCGGCTTCGGCGGCATGGCGCTCTATCTCGCCCAGATCGTCGGCGCGCGCGCCCTCGGCGTGACGCTGTCGGAGGAGCAGTTCGCGATCTCGTCGCGTCGCGCCCAGGACTCCGGGCTCGGCGACCGGGTGTCGTTTCGCAAGCAGGACTACCGCGACGTCGGCGAGAAATTCGACCGCATCGTTTCGGTGGGCATGTTCGAGCACGTCGGCCTCAACGCCTACGACGAGTTCTTCGCCACCGTTCGCCGCCAATTGAAGGACGACGGCGTCATGGTGCTGCACTCGATCGGCCGCAGCGAAGGGCCGAGCTCCACCAACCCGTGGATCAAGAAATACATCTTCCCCGGCGGCTACATCCCCAGCGTGTCGGAGACGATGGCGGCGATCGAACGTTCGGGGCTCTACGTCACCGACATCGAGATCCTGCGGCTGCANNCGCTTCCTCGCCCATCGCGACGAGGTGAAGGCGATCTACGACGAGCGCTTCTGTCGGATGTGGGAGTTCTACCTCGTCGGCTCGGAAATCGCCTTCCGGGTCTACGGCCACATGGTGTTCCACATCCAACTCGCCAAGCGCCAGGACGTGGTGCCGCGCACCCGCGACTACATCGGCGAACGCGAGGCGCAGTTGCGCAAACGCGAAAGCCAGAAGGGCGGGGTCACCCTGCGCGCGGCGTGCTGAGGTCGCGGCGTCGCGGCTTTTGCAGCCGCGGCCGCCGGCCGCGCTGTTTGCGTGGCGATGATCTCGCGCCGCTCAGAACAGCGACAGTTGCCGCGGCGCGCCCGCTTCGGCAGGCGCGGGAGCGCGGAAGAGGTCGCTGCGAAGCGAGAGCGGCGTTTCGCGATAGCCCAGCCGCTTGGCGGCGATCTCGAAGCGGCGGCCGATCATCCAGGCGTAGGGGCCCGAGCCCGCCATGCGCCGGCCCCATTGCGACTCGTAGTCCTTGCCGCCGTGCATCGACTGGGTCAGCGCGATCGCCCGCTTCAGCCGGTCGGGGAAATTGACCGCCAGCCATTCGCGGAAGCTCTCGCGCAATTCCAGCGGCAATCTCAGGGCGACGTAGCCCGCTTCGCGCGCGCCGGCGGAATAGGCGCGGGTCAGGATCGTCTCGATCTCGCCGTCGTTGACCGCCGGAATGATCGGCGCGGCCATCACGCCGACCGGCACGCCGGCGTCCGCCAGACGTTCGATCGCCTCGAGCCGCCGTTCGGGCGTCGGCGCGCGCGGCTCCATCCGCCGCGCCAGACCGCGGTCGACCGTCGTCACGGAGACGAACACCTTGACCAAGCCCTCGGCCGCCATCGGCGCCAGCAGGTCGAGGTCGCGCAGCACCAGGTTGGACTTGGTGACGATGCCGACCGGGTGGCGCGCCTTCGCCAGCACTTCGAGCACCGAGCGCGTGACCCGGTACTGGCGCTCGATCGGCTGATAGGCGTCGGTGTTGGCGCCGAGCGCGATCACCTTCGGCTTGTACCTCGGGTTGGCGAGCTCGCGTTCGAGCAGCGCCGCCGCGCCGTCCTTGACGAACAGCCGGCTCTCGAAGTCGAGCCCGGCCGAAAGCCCCTGATAGGCGTGGGTCGGCCGCGCGTAGCAATAGAAGCAGCCGTGCTCGCAACCGCGATAGGGGTTGATCGACTGGTCGAACGAGATGTCGGGCGAGTCGTTGCGCGTGATGATCGTGCGCGGCCGCTCGACCGTCACCTCGGTCTTGAGCGGCTCGGGCGCCTCGTCGGCCGTCCAGCCGTCGTCGAACGTTTCGCGCTGGAAAGCCTCCAGCCGGCCGCTCGGGTTGGACGACGCGCCGCGGCCGCGCCGGCGGTCGGAATCGACCAGCCGGTCGCCGAACCGCACGCCGAGCTGGCGCGCGACGGTCACGCGCTGGGAATCGTCGATCAGCTTCGAAGCCTGGGCCGCCATGGGTCGCCTCGGGCAGGAACATATCGTGAACAGATATCTAAGATGCCGATTGGGCGGCGTCAAGGGCAGGGGCCGCAACGGGGCGACTCGCGACGACCTGGCTCGACAATCGTCGCCATTCCTGGCGAAACTGCGCCCCTCGCCCTAAATGACCCCGCAGCGCAGCGCGCGCCCATGCGCCGCCGCGGCGCGCCGTTTCAAGGAGAAATCCGCCATGACGACAACTGCATCCGACGCGCCCGTCTGGTTCGTCACCGGCTGTTCGACCGGCTTGGGTCGCGAATTCGCCCGCGCCGCTTTGGCGCACGGCTTCCGGGTCGTCGCCACCGCCCGCGATCCGCTGTCGATCGTCGATCTCGTCAAGGGCAAAGAGGGCCAGGCGATCGCGCTGAAGCTCGACGTCGCCGATCCCGACGCGATCGCCGCCGCGGTTCATGAGGCCGAGCGCGTATTCGGCCGCATCGACGTGCTGATCAACAACGCCGGCTACGGCTACATGGCCGCGGTGGAGGAGGGCGAGGACGCGGCGATCCGCGCCCAGTTCGAGACCAATGTCTTCGGCCTGGCGGCGCTGATCCGCGCGGTGTTGCCGGGCATGCGCAAGCGTCGCCACGGCGGGATCGTCAACATCTCCTCGGTCGGCGGCCTGCGCGGCTCGGCCGCCGGCGGCTATTATTGCGCCACCAAGCACGCGGTGAACGGCCTCTCCGAATCGCTGGCGCTGGAAGTCGAGCCGCTCGGCGTCCACGTGATGATCGTCGAGCCCGGCCCGTTCCGCACCGATTGGGGCGGCCGCTCGCTGCAGCACGGGCCGACGCGCATCGCCGACTACGAGGCGACGGCCCACAAGCGCGGCCGCGAGATCGCCGGCTACAGCGGCACGCAGGCGGGCGATCCGGCGCGCGCCGCCGAGGCGGTGATCGCGGCGCTCAACTCGCCCCATCCGCCGCGCCACCTCGTGCTCGGCCGCTTCGGCCTCGACATCGCGCGGGCGAAGTTCAAGGACATGCTGCGCGACCTCGACGCCTGGGAGACGACGAGCCTCGGCGCCGATTTTCCCGCCGCTGGGGCCGCCTGACGCGCGCCTCGAACGACGAGGAGGATCGGCGTTCATCGCGGTCGCATGAATTGAGAGAACCGCCCCTTCCACCGCGCTGACGCGCGGTCCCCCTCCCCCGCATCAAGCGTGGGGAAGGAGAGGGCCGCCGCGCAGCGCCCTTAGCGACGTTGGTCACGGCGATCGCCGACGCGTCATCCTCCCCCGCGAAGCGGGGGAGGGGGACCGCGCGAAGCGCGGTGGAAGGGGACGACAGCGTGATTCCAAATCGGCGCTTCTCGTCGCGCCGACAAAGCTTCGTCAGCTATCTTGCCGGGGACGGCGGGCGCCGCGCCCCCTGGGCGCCCGCCGTCATGTAGACGCGGTCGTCGACCGCGTCCTGCCCGTGGCCGCCAGATCGGAGAACCGCGCGACGTCGAAAGGCGCGGTCGGCGACCGCGCCTACAACGCCGTATCGCTACTCCGCCGGCTGCGCCGCCGTCTCCCCTTCGCCGTGCATCAGGCTCGGTTGGGCCGGCGCCACTTCGGCGAAGCGGGCGAAGCCGAACAGCATCGCCGAGACGGCGAGATAGCCGATCGCCACCGCCGGCGACTGGGCGAAGCCGATCTCCTCGCCGTGGATGAAGCCGAAGAAGGTCAGGATCGCGCCGGCGAGCGCGAACCATCCCGCCTTGTCGAGCTG
>PLRT01000221.1 GCA_003164915.1 Hyphomicrobiales bacterium
CACTCCCCCCTGTTTTGCTTGTCAGTAGCTGGCCACGACTCCCTGCTCATTCGACGGCGCCTACATGGCGGTGGGCGCTTTCCTCGCTACTCGAAGACGAAGATATTGACCGGCTTGCCCGGACGCTCGTCGGATTCCTCGACGCGGCTGGTCAGCCGCATGCCGATGGTCGGTTCCTCGACGGCGACCCTTCCTGACGCGCGCAAGCCGTTGGCGAACTCGGCGATGCCGAAGAGGAGAAACTTGACGTTGTAGCCGTCGGGGAGGTTCCACACCCGCGTCCACGACCGCAGCGTGACCGGCCCTTCCAGCGCAAACGTCTCCCAGTGCTTGCCGGTGACCGGGTCGCGCCGGGCTGAACATTTGGCGCAGATCATCGGCGCCGGATAGTAGATCGACCCGCAGGCGCAGCAGCGATGGCCGAGAATTTCCGGCGTCTTCACGTCGTAGGCGCTGAAATCGATCATGACCGCGAACTTCCTCTGATGGCGTTCGGCGGACGACCCGAACGGGTCGTCGCGCGCAGCTTGGCGTGGCGTCGCGCGCGGACGCGGCGCTCTAGGCGACGATGCGGGTGCACAGATGCTCGCGCATCGCTTTCACGACGCGCCCTTCGTGGGCGATGATCGCTTCCCTGCCGCCCTTCTCGCAGTATTCGATCGCGCCCTCGATCTTCGGCCCCATGCTCCCGGGCGGAAACTGGCCGGCCTCGAGCCAGTTGCGCGCTTCGGCGGCGGTCATCAGGTCGATCGGACGCTCGGTCGGCTTGCCGAAGTCGAGGCAGACACGCTCGACGCCGGTGAGAATGACGAACAGCTCGGCGCCGAGGTTGTAGGCGAGCAGAGCGGCGGTCGCGTCCTTGTCGATGACGCCCTCGGTGCCGACCACCGAACGCGTGCCGTAGCTCACCGGGATGCCGCCGCCGCCGCCGGCGATCACCACCGTCTCGTTCTGCACGAGGAGCTTGATCGTGCGCAGCGGCAGAACGTGGATCGGCTTGGGCGAGCAGACCACCCTGCGGTAGCCGCGGCCCGAGTCTTCGACGATCGCCCAGCCTTCGTCGCGCTCGAGTTTCTCGGCCTGCTCGCGGGTGTAGAACGGGCCGATCGGCTTGGTCGGCTTGCTGTAGGCGGGATCGTTGGGGTCGACCACCACCTGGGTCAGCACCGTCGCCACCTCGCGCTGCATCTTGTCCTCTTCGAGGACGGTGCGCATCGCGATCTCCAGCATGTGGCCGAGCAGGCCCTGCGTCGTCGCCACGGCGACGTCGAGCGGCGGCACCGGCAGGATGTCGCGCGCCTTCTCGAACTGCAGCAGCAGGTTGCCGACCTGCGGGCCGTTGCCGTGGACGAGCACGATCTCGTAGCCGCGATGCAGGATCTCCAGCATCTGCCGGCAGGTGCTCTTCGCCTTCTCCATCTGGGTGTGGAACGACCCGTCGTCCCCCGCCTGGAGAATGGCGTTGCCGCCGAATGCGACCACCGCGATCGGTCGCGACATGGAGCGCTCCTAGTCCTTGGCGCAAATCGTGGCGACGACGTTGTTGCCGAAGCCGCCGAAGTTCACGGCGATGCCGTATTTGGGATCCTTGACCTGGCGGCCTGGCTCGACTTCGCCGCGCAACTGCCGCGCCAGCTCGACGACCTGCGAGACGCCGGTCGCGCCAACCGGATGGCCCTTGGACTTGAGCCCGCCCGACGGGTTGATCGGCAACCGCCCGCTGATCGCAGTCGCGCCATCGCGCACCGCGAGAAACGACTTGCCGCGCTCGAACAGGCCGAGCTCCTCGCTGATCGCCAGCTCGAGAATGACGAACGCGTCGTGCAGCTCGGCGAACGAGATGTCCTTCGGTCCGACCCCCGCCATCGCATAGGCCTTCTCGCCGGCGATGCGCACGGCGTCGAGATAGAGCGGATCCTTGCGATTGTGGACGCAATGGGTGTCGGTCGCCGAGGCGACGCCAGCGATGCGCACCGGCTTCTTCTTGAACAGCTTCGCCTTCGGCGAGTCCATGTTCGCCAGCACCAGCGCCGCCGCGCCGTCGGTCACCGGGCAGGTCGAATAGATGCGCAGCGGCTCGGCGACGTAGTTGTTGACCACGTGCGCCGTCTCGCTGTCGGCGATCGCCTCGATCGTGCAGGGGACCTGCACATGCGCGTATTTGTTCAGCGCGCCGTTGGCGTGATCCTTGACCGCGATCAGCGCCAGGTCGCGCTCGGTGCAGCCATAGCGCTCCATGTACAACCGGGCGAACATGCCGCCGAAGCTCGGCAGCGTGAGACCCATGTTGTACTCGGCTTCGGTGTGCAGCATGGTGGCGACGATGTCGGTGGCGCGCCAGCCGGAGACCTTGCGCATCACCTCACCGCCGGCCACAAGCGCGACGTCCGCCATGCCGGAAGCGATCGCCATGTAGGCGACCTTGATCGCGCTCGCCCCCGAGGCGGGGCCGTTCTCGACCAGCTCGGCCGGGGTCGGCTCCATGTCCATCCGGCTCACCAGCGACGAGGCGACCGAGGTCTGGTTGCAGAACAGGCCCGAGGCCATGTTGGCGACGACGACCTGGTCGACGACGCGCCTCTGTTCGAGGATTCCGGCGTCGATCAGCGCGTCGGTGGCGGCGTAGGCCATCACGTCGGCGAGGTCGTACTCGCTCGAGTTGCCGAAGCGCGTGTGGCCGACGCCGACGATTCCAACTCTGGCGGACATTCCGCTCACCCTCCGCTCAGCGCTTGAAGCCCGGAATCTGCGGGTACTCGTCGGGCATCTTCAGCTTGTTGGCGGCAGCCAGAACTTCCGGCGGAACCGGCCGCACACCGGTGCACTTGGAAGCCTTCACCGCGTTCCACAGCTTGCGGGTCAAGACGAAGGTCGGCACGCCGCCGAGCTCATGGCGAACTTCGGGATACTGGCTCGAGCGGTCCTCGAGTTCGTACTCGATCATCCACCGCCGCCAACCGTTCGGGCTCTCGGCGACGATCCACACCTCGTCGGCGCCCTGATACTCGATGTGATCTTCCATCTTGGCGGCGAAGAGCTGCGCGCCGATGCGCAGGCCACGCTTGATCGTCAGGGTGTGGAGGCTCATGCCGAGCTTGGGGCTGACCGACCGGCTGGTGACGATGCCGGCAATGACGCCGTTGATCGCGCCGACCAGGACGAACTCGTTGGCGGTGCGGTAGCGGTACCAGCCGAGCAGCTCCTCGTACATGCGGGTGGCGACGATGTCGTAATAGTCGGCCGGGACGCCGATCAGCGGATAGACGGTGCCGAGCAGGACGCCGACTTCCTCGCGCCTGGCCTCGCGCACGACCATGATCTCACCGTCCGCAAGCGTGATCATCTTGGCGGGATAGGGAACGATCGGCAGCGCCGGCGGCCGCAGTTTGGCTTCAATTGCGTCGATGGCCATAGTCAGAACCTCTTCTCGAACGAGGGGCCGTCCGCCCCGGTGATCCAAGGCGCGCCGCGGCGAGCGATTGACGCCCGCGGCGCGCCGACAATGACAAACCTCACTTCTTACGCGCTTCGGTGTGCAGGCCCGGATTGGCGGCGCCGGCGATGTCGCCGAACTTGGTCAGTTCGGCCTTCGCCTTCTTCGCCATCAGCTCGGCGTGCCGGTCGTCGTCGACGAAGGCGACGATGCGCGAGATACACGATTCGCCGTCGACGAAGCGCCACGGGAAGCAGCCGATGACGGCGCGCTGGTTGAGCAGCAGGTCGATGTCGCCGCCGACGCATTCGGCGTGGATCAGGCCCTTGTTGAACATCTCGATGTGCATCACCTGGTATTTGTCAGGCGTGAACATCTCTTCGAGCGACTTGCCGTATTTCTTGACGAAATGCGCGTCGCATTCCTTAGCCTGCACCGGCATCCAGTCGCGGATCTTGGTGTTCATCGGGTGGTCGGCGCTGCCGCAGTCGACGCCGATCCAGCGCAACTTCTTCTTTTTCGCCCAGTCGGCGAATTCGCGATCCGGACCGGGATGCTTGATCATGTAGCGGATCTCGTCCGCCGTCGGCTGATCCCAGCCGTAGTGATGGTAGCCGGTGTGGATGATGAGGATGTCGCCCTCTTTCACCTCCACCCGCTCCTCGACCATCTTCGAGGTGTAGATGTCGTAGTCGCCGCAGACGTCGGAGAGATCGACCACCGCGCCCTCGTGCATGAGGAAGTCGAGCTCGAGGCTGGCGATGTCCTTGCCGGGCGTATAGAAATGGATCTCGCCGTCGAGATGGGTGCCGACGTGGTTGGAGTGGGTCACCACCTGGCCGTTGGCGCCGTTGGGGGCGAGCCGCTTGAAGTACTGAACCTGCAGCGGAATGTAGGTCGGCCAGGGCGGCGTGCCGACGCCGAGCGGGATCGTCAGATCGACAGGTTTCATGATTCGCTCCTCGATGATGCTGGCGGCGCGCCGTACGCCTCGGCGAAGGCGAGCACGGCGTCGCGGAAGCAGTTCCGCGGCGGCTTGACCAGCCCGGCGCCGACCATGCCGACGCCCGGCTCCTTGTGGGCGATGCCGGTGTTGACGACCGGCAGGATGCCCGTCTCGACCACCTTGCGCACGTCGACGCCGGTCGGCGAGCCGCGGAAGTCGAGCGCGGGAATCTGATAGGCGCCGTTCTCCGCCAGCGTGATCTCGTACATGCGGGTCGTGTAGGCGATCGCGTCCTGGGGGGCGCCGCCGACGAACTTCACGATCGCCGGCGCCGCGGCCATGCAGAAGCCGCCGATGCCGGCCGTTTCGGTGATCACCGAGTCGCCGATGTCGGGCGCCGCGTCGGCGGCGGAATAGCCGGGCAGATAGAGTCCCTCCACCATCGACGCCGGCCCGGTGAACCAGCGGTCGCCGAGCCCGGAGACCTGGACGCCGAAGTCCGTGCCGTTGCGCGCCATGGCGACGATCATCGAGCTGCCCTTGACGTTGCGGGCGGCGTCGAGCGCGCATTTGCACGACGGCATCGACAGGTTGAGGAAGAAATGGTCGTTGGCGTTGAGGAACTCGAGGATGCGCACGATCCGCTCGACCGGCTCGCCGAGTTGGACGAGCGTGGGCGCCAGTTCGCGGATGATCAGCGACGTGCCGGCGCGATTGCGGTTGTGACCCTCGTCGCCCATCTGCAGCGCCTGGGCGATGACGCTCCTCATGTCGATCGGACCGTGCCGCTTCAGCGCCTTCTTCATGACCGGATAGAGATCCGTCTCGATCCAGCGCAGCCGCGCGATCACTTCGTCGGAGAAGGCGCCGTAGCGCAGAACCTTGCCGAGTCCCTCGTTGACTGTCGCGTAGGCGCGATTGCCGAAGGCCGCGTTCTCGAAGATCCACACCGGCATCTTTGCGGTGACGATGCCCGCCATCGGGCCAACCGCGCCGTAGCCGTGGCAGGGCGCGAACGTGATCCGGCCGGAGGCGGCGAGCGCCTCGGCTTCGGCGCGATCGTTGGCCAGGCCTTCGTAGATCAGCCCGCCGATCACGCCGCCCCGCATCGGGCCGCACATCCGCTCCCAAGTCACCGGCGGCCCGGAATGCAGGATGGTGGTCGACGTCATGCCGGGGATGACCTCCGCGGCGACGCCGATGTCGATCAGCGTCGGCTTGGCGGCGAGCAGGATGTCGACGGCCTGCTTGTTGGCCGCGTCCACGTCGATCGGACCCGCGTCGATGCGGTCGAGCGCATCGAGAACGGCGGCGTCGCCGCCCGCCGGCGGCCGCCAGTCGACCTGGACGACCTCGGCGCCTGCGGCGGCGAGATTGGCGGCGAACGAAGGGAGGCCCAGATTGACGGCCTTGAGTGGGCTCTTGAACAACGCCGCGACCGGAGCGACGCGCGATTGCTCAGCCATGACGCGCCTTCCTTTTCCGCCGCGCATCGATCCGCTCGACAATCTTGGTCGCAAGCGCGCAGGCTTGGTGGTTGGACGGCATGACGACGCAGCCCACCGCTTCCAGTTTCGCTTTCTGCGCGTTGAAATTCTGCGGATCCTTGTCGGTTCCGGTGATCGAAGCGATCACCGGCAGATAGCCGCCGCGCCGCCGCGCCGCCGCGCGCATCGCCTCGACCGCGGGCGCCAGCGCGCCCGCCGGGTCCTCATGCGAGCCGTAGCCGATCACCACGTCGACCACGACCACCGCGATCTTGCCGTCGGCGCGTTCGGCCATCATCCGCTCGACGCGTCCGGCCGGATCGATCATCGGATGGGGGCGGCCGACGGTGAAGGCGTCGTCGCCGAGATCGACCACCGTGTGTCCGACCGAACGGCGAGGATCGGCGAGGATGAACTTGGGATCGGTCTGGTTGTTGGAATGGACCGCGCCGGTCGCGCGATGCGCCATGATCCAGGCCTCGTCGGCGAGCGTGCCGCCGGTGAAATAGCCGCGCAGATAACGCTGCGATGACGTGAGGCCGCGCGTCTCGCGCCGCACGATCGCATCGATCTCGGCCTCGGAGAAGGTGAAAGCGCGCGGCGCGTAGCGCTTGCCCTTGGCCAGCGCGACCGCCATCGCCGCCGTCTCTTCGAGACTGCCGGCGAAACGCACGAGCGAACCGGCGCGCCGCGCCTCTGGCGTCGCGCCGACGAAATAGGCGACCGCCGGCTTGCCGGCGCGCTCGAGCGCCGCCACCACCAGTTCCGCCACCGACTTGGCCGGCGGCTTGGAGATGATGACGATGACCTTGGTGTCGTCGTCGCCGGCGAGCGCTTCGATCGCCGTCAGAGTCGTCGAGCCGCCGACCTTCTCGTTCTTGAGGTCGCGTCCGCCGGCGCCGATCGCCTGGCTGACGCCCGAGCCGGCGCGGTCGATGAGGCANNGCGGCCCAGCGCCTTCAACGCGATCTCGTCCGCGAGGGAGACGTTGTCTGAGAACAGCATGACGTGCAGGCCGCTCTCCAGCGCCTTGCGGGCTTCGCGGGCCGCATAGACGCCGGGCAGCGAAATGACCGCAAGATTGGCGTCGGCCTGCGCACGGAGGGCGGCGGCGAGACTGGTCGGCGCGGCCGGCGCGCCCTCGCCGGCGGCTGCGGTCTTCTTGCGGCTCAACGCCTGCTTGGCCGCCGCGTGCGCGGCTTTGGCGATTTCGGCCGTCTCGCAGTCGACGGCGATGATCAGGTCGTTGGGGGTCGTCGCGGCGAGCGTCGCGGCATCGAACCCTTGCGACCGCAGCAGGTCGAGGTTCATCGCCGTGCCCATCGCGACGGTGGCGTCATGCACGCCGGAGGTTGTCTTCACCTCCCGGCTCGTCAGCATGAGCAGGGCGGAGTCGTAGTACGACTCCTTCTCGACAAAGATTGTCTTCACGCTCTTGTCCGCCGTTTGCGCTCGACGGTCCGTTTCAGCGGCAGGGCCGGCAGCCTCGCCTGCTGTCCTCCAAGAATCGTCGTATACAAGGCCGTATACGCAAACAATGCGGTTCGCTGACGCAGGCGCCGGGCGGTGCGGCGATCGCGCGCCTATCCGCCGGTCAGGCTGATTGGCCGGGCGGCGCCGGGCGGCGCGCCGGCCGCGCGCGCGCCGAAATCGTGGCCCTTCGGCTTTCGCGCCACCGCCGCGCGGATCGCTGCGGCGACCTCCGCGTCGTCGCCGCTGGCGCGCAGGACCTGGCCGAGGTCGACCGCGGCCTCGTGGCCGAGGCAGAGATACATCCGGCCCGAACAGGTGACCCGCACGCGGTTGCAGCTTTCGCAGAAGCTGTGAGTCATCGGCGTGATGAAGCCGACGCGTCCGCCGGTCTGCTCGACCTGCCAGTAGCGCGCCGGCCCGCCGCTGCGATAGGGCGTCGGCAACAGCGTGAGTTGCTTCGACAGGCTCGCGCGCAAGTCCGCGACCGGCAGGAACCGTTGCGACCATTCGCCGACGACGTCGCCGAGCGGCATCACCTCGATGAAGGTGACGTCGTAGCCGCGCCCATGCGCCCAGCGGATCAGCGGAGCGGCGCAATCCTCGGTGAGCCCCTTCTGCGCCACAGCGTTGATCTTGACCTTGATCCCGACGCGATCGGCGGCGTCGACCCCCGCCAGCACGCTCGTGAGATCGCCGCGCCGCGAGATCGCCGCGAACGCCCCCGCATCGAGCGTGTCGAGCGAAACGTTCACCCGCTTCACCCCGCAGGCTGCGAGTTCGTCGGCGTAGCGCGCGAGTTGTGAACCGTTGGTGGTCAGCGTCAGCTCACCGAGCTCGCCCGACCGCAGACGCCGCGACAGCGACTGAAACAGGGCCATCACGCCGCGCCGCACCAACGGCTCGCCGCCGGTCAGCCGGATCTTCTTCACCCCGAGGCCGACGAAGATCGAACACAGCCGGTCCAGTTCCTCGAGGCGCAGCACTTCGGCGTGCGGCAGGAAAGTCATCTTCTCCGCCATGCAATAGACGCAGCGAAAGTTGCAACGGTCCGTCACCGACAGCCGGACATAGGTGATCATCCGGCCGAACGGATCGACCAGACGCGACGCCGCGGTCGCGGCGACCGACAGACGATCGGCGAGCAGCGTCGTCATAGGATGGTCTCCGCGTTCGCCAGCGCGAACGTCGCGATCGCCTCGGCGTCGTTGAGATCGAACACCGGAACCGTCACGTTCGGCAATTCCGCGTCGCTCGCGACGGCGACGATGGTCGAGCGCGGACGCCATATCAGCGCGTGTCCCTCGTGCGGTCGATAGACTTCGATCACCGGATGGCCGTGTGTGTGAAAGCCCTCGATCAGCACGAAATCGACGCGCGCCATGCGGCGGACGAGTTCTTCCAGCGGCGGCTCGCGCGCCTCGCCGATCTCGTGCATCAGCGCCCAGCGCGCGTCGGCGACCAGCATGACTTCCTTCGCGCCCGCCTCGCGGTGGCGAAACGAATCCTTGCCGGGATGATCGAGGTCGAAGCCGTGATGGGCGTGTTTGATCGTCGAGACGGTCAGGCCGCGGCGCTTGATCTCCGGCAGCAGCCGGACCATCAGGCTCGTCTTGCCCGACCCGCTGCGTCCGACCAGTCCGAAGATCTTCATGTCCCGTCCTCCCGGCCCGCGACGCGGCGCGTCGTCATGGCGAAACGCGGGGAGGGGCGAACCCCTCCCCGCCGGGCGCTATCACTCGGCGCCCTTGGGCGCGGTGAACACGGCGACCGTCACCGCCGGTCCCGTATACTTCTCGACCTCGCCCACGACCGAGTGGCCGCAGTTGCCTTGGCCGAGCTTGGAGGTGGGAATGTCCATGCTCAGCACGTTGACGTCGCCGTAACGCGACAGGGTCCCCGCCTTGCCCGGTTCAGCGGGATCGTACCAGCCGCCCTCGTTGACGCGGATCACGCCAGGCCGAATCGAGTCGGTCAGTTTGGCGCCGGCGATGATCTGGCCTCGGTCGTTGAACACGCGGACGAAGTCGCCGTCCTTGATGCCGCGCTCCGCAGCGTCCTTGACGTTGATCAGGCAGGGCTCGGCGCCGTTGACCGTGTACGTGTCGCGCAGCTTGGTTCCGCAGAGCTGGGAGTGCAGGCGGCTCTTGGGATGGCTGGCGACGACGTGCAGCTTGTACTTGGTCGTCGGACCGCCGAGCCGTTCGGTCGGTTCGTACCACCTCGGATACGGGCCGCAGTCGTCGTAGCCCATCTTCTCGATGTTCTTCGAGTAGATCTCGAACTTGCCCGACGGCGTGCCGAGCGCGTTGAGCAGCGGATCCTCGCGGAAGCTGGCGTAGCGCACGAAGGTCTTGCCGCTGGTGACGGGGAACTCGACCACCCCCGCCCCGTTCCAGAACGCGTCGAACTCGGGCATGTCGATCTTCTTGGCCTTGGCCTGGGTCAGCGCCGCCTCGTAGAACGACTTGATCCAGTCCATCTCGCTCTTGCCCTCGGTGAACGCCTCGCCCTTGCCGAGGCGCTCGCTGATGGCGGCGAAGATGTCGTAGTCGGAGCGGCTCTCGAACACCGGATCGACCACCTTCTTCATCGCCAGGATCGCCGTCGCCGAATAGTCGCCGACGCTGTCGATGTCGTTGCGCTCGTAGGAGGTCGTCGCAGGCAGGATGATGTCGGCGAAGCGCGCCGTCGGCGTCCACTGGAAGTCCTGGACGATGAACGTCTCGAGCTTCTTCCACGCCGCGACCATTCGGTTGCGGTCCTGGTGGTGGACGAACGGATTGCCGCCGACCCAATAGGCCATCTTGACGTCGGGGTACTTGGCCTTGACGCCGTTGAAGTCGAACTCCTTGCCCGGGTTGAGCAGCATCTCGACGACGCGTGCGACCGGGATCGACGCCGCGCCGTTTTCCGTCATCCAGGCGGCGCCAGCCTTGGCCTTGCCGCCGTCGGTGATGCCGGTCAGCACCGGCGCATCGGCCGACGGCGCGCCGCCGCTGGCGTAGTGATAGGAGAAGCCGAACCCGCCGCCGGGCAGGCCGATCTGGCCGAGCATGGCGGCGAGCGTGACCAGCATCCAGTGGCGCTGCTCGCCGTATTGCTGGCGCTGCAGCGACCAGCCGGCGGCGAGCATGGTGCGGTTCTTGGCGAAGCGGCGCGCGAGATCCTTGATCGTGTCAGCCGGAACGTCGCAGATCGCCGACGCCCATTCGGCGCTCTTGGGCGTCTTGTCCTCGTCGCCCATCAGATACGGCAGGAACTTGTCGAAGCCGTTGGCGTAGGTCTTGAGGAACTTCTCGTCGTGCAGCTTCTCGGCGACCAGCGTGTGGGCGATGCCGAGCATCAGCGCGACGTCGGTCTGCGGTCGCGGCGCGATCCACTCGGCGCCGAAGAACTCCGCCGTGTCGGTCTTGACCGGATCGATGCAGATGACCTTGGCGCCCTTGGCCTTGAGCGCCTTCATGCCCTCATAGCCGCCGTGGTCGGCGACCGACCAGCTGATCTGGTTGGTGAGCACCGGATCGCAGCCCCAGAACACCATCAGCTCAGTCTTGTCGACCACGATCGGCCACACCGTCTGCTGCTCGTAGACTTCGAGCGAGCCGACGACGTGCGGCATGATGATCTGCGCCGCGCCGGTCGAATAGTCGCCCGAGGCGTTCACGAAATTGCCCTTCAGGTTCATCATCCGACGCAGCAGACTCTGGCAATTGTGCAGGCGCCCCGGGCTCTTCCAGCCATAGGAGCCGGCGAAGGTCGCCGCGGGGCCATAGGTCTTCTCGACCCGCAGCAATTCCTTGACGACCAGGTCGAGCGCCTGGTCCCAGGTGACGCGCACGAAGTCGCCCGTCCCGCGGCCGTCCGGATCGGCGCCGGGCCCCTTCTCGAGGAAGGCGCGACGGACCATTGGATATTTGATGCGGGTGGGCGAATAGATCGAGTCGAGCACGCCGGCGAGCTGATGGCTCGGCGCGGGATCCTTCTCCCACGGCTTGAACGACACGACGCGGCCGCCCTCGACCTTGGCGCGGAACGCGCCCCAGTGCGAGCCGGTCAGCACCTCGCCGTCCGGCGTCGCCGCGCGCGCGCCGGTCGCCAGCAGCGCCGGCGCGGCGATGCCGAGCGCGCCGAACGCGGCGCCGTAGCCCAAAAATGCGCGTCTCGACAATTCGGCGCGCAATGCGTCTCCCGAAAGCATGGTCATGGAGCATCTCCCCTAGTGAACGATCGCGTCGAGCATTTCCGCCTTGCCGGGCTGACGCGTCGCAAGTCCGACAATGGCCAAGAGCGTTTCCGCGGCGCCCGCCCAGAAGCCGCTCGAATCGGCGACGGCGCAGGCGGCGGCGAAATCCGGAATCCAGTTTTGCAGGCGATCGAACATCGCCGCGGCGGCGGGCTCGGCCTCGGTCAACAGCCGCGCCGCGGTCGCGAGTTCGACCGCGAGGTGGTCGGCGGCCTCGTGGGCGGCGGCGGCGACCGACAGATCATGAGCGGCGAGGATCGCCTCCATCTCGGCGGTCGCACCGCCGAACAGGCGCCCGCCGCGATGGACCGACTCGTAGGGCGAAACCGTCTTCGGTCCGCCGATTCCCTCGAACAGCAGGCCGTAGGCGGCGCCGACGCGCGCCGCGACGCGCGCGTCGTCCGCCTCGACGTCGAGCGCCTGACGCATGCGAGCGACGCCTTCGCTGCAGGCGGGAATCGAGGCGACCGCGGCGAGCCACTCGGCCGCCGGCCCGCGACGATAGGAGGCGATCGCGTCACGGTCGGGGGGCGCGGCGAAGAGGGCCGACAGCCACGCGCTCAGCGCGGAGAGATCGCCCGGATCGAGTTCCGTGAACGCGGCCGGACGCGGCAGGTCATTCATGGCTTGCCCCCTGCATCCTTGCCCGACATGTCCTGCGCGTGCATCTGCACGTACTTCTGCAGGAAGCGGTATTGCTCGTCGTCGAGCGACACGTTGCGCTTCATCGAATTGAGGTTGCCGGTCCATTGATTGGCGAGATAGTTGCCGGTCGGCGGCAGCGTGTGGCACAGCGCGCAGGACGCGTTGTACATCTCGCCGCCATAGTCCCAGAGCTTGGCGAGGTCGGGCGTGAGATCGGAATTGGCGATCCAAGCGATGAGGCTCGACTCGGTCCACTTCTGGTCGGTGTCGGGGTCGGTGACCGATTTGCCGGCGACGACCTTGTCGATCGCGTCGGGGCCCAGGGCGGCGGCGAAGATGCGCTTGCCCTGCGCCGCGTAGAACATCCGCTCGGCGCCTTCCTGCTGCCAGCCGGTGAATTTCACCTCGAGCCAGGCGCCGTCGCGGTCGACGATCTCGACCGGCGTCGCGGCGATGAGTTTGCCGTCGGCGGCGTCCGACTCGTCCTTCGGCTTGCCCAGCCAGAACGACTTGGTCTTGACCGTGTAGAGCGTCTGGCCCTTCGACGGGTTCAACGTCTTGGCCGCGTCCTCGAGGTCGGCGAAGATCGACTTGAAGCCGCTGGTCATGTCGGGCAGCTTGTGGGCGATGCCCTTGTGGCAGTCGATGCAGGTCTGGCCGGCTTCCAGGCCTTCCTTCATCCGCTTGGCGTCGTCGGCGTTCTTCTGATGGGTGAAGTCCATCGCCTCGTAGGAGTGACAGTTGCGGCATTCGCGACTGTCGCTGTCCTTCATCGTCTTCCAGACGTCCTTGGCGAGGGCGGCGCGCTGCGCCTGGAACTTCTCCGGCGTGTCGATCGTGCCGATGATCTTGTGCCACAGTTCGTTCGACGCCTGGACCTTGCGGATGATCTTGTGGGTCCAGTCCTTCGGCACGTGGCAGTCGGCGCAGACGGCGCGCACGCCGACCGGGTTCTTGTAATGGATCGAGGTCTTGTATTCCTGGTAGACGGTGTCGCGCATCTCGTGGCAGGAGATGCAGAAGCCGAGCTCGTTGGTCGCTTCCATCGCGGTGTTGAAGCCGCCCCAGAAAATGATTCCGGCGACGACGCCGGCCGCCGCCACGCCTGTCGTCGCCCAGAAGCTTTTGCGTCTCAGCAGCTCTCTCAACACGTCCTCTTCCCCCCGTCCGGCCCGGCGCTCTTATGGGACAGCGACGTGAACGGCGTTGGCGGCGGCGATGAACGGCGTGTATGAAATTGTAAACGGATGTGAACAGCGGCGGACCGCGACTTGACCGTCGCCCCCCGTCAGCCTTGAAGACGCCCATGAACCCCACCCGCCACATGCTCGTCGTCGAGGACGATCCGGTCGGCCGGCAGACCCTGGCGGCCTATCTGCGCAAGGAGGGGCACCGCGTCTCCGAGGCGGCGAACGGCGACGACATGCGTCGGCTGTTCGCGCGCGGCGACGTCGACCTCGTGCTGCTCGACATCAACCTGCCCGGCGAGGACGGCCTATCGCTGCTGCGCGAGCTGCGCCGCCAGTCCGAAGTCGGCGTCATCATGGTGACGGCGCGGCACGACGCCGTCGATCGCATCGTCGCGCTCGAGCTCGGCGCCGACGACTACGTCACCAAGCCCTACAACATGCGCGAGCTGCTGCCGCGCGCCAAGAACCTGGCGCGCCGCGTCGTCGCCGCGCGGCTGCATACGCCCGACGAACCGAAGAAGACCTTCGGCGACGGCTGGACGCTCGACATCCCGCACTGGACGCTGACCTCGCCGAGCGGCGAAGAGCTGCGGCTCACCCGCGCCGAGTTCGAGCTGCTGGCGACGCTGGTCGTCAATCGTGGCCGCGTCTGCACGCGCGACAGCCTGATCGACCATGTCAGCCATCGCGGCGGCGATCCGCTCGACCGCACGATCGACGTGCTGATCGGCCGGCTGCGACGCAAGATCGAGGTCGACCCTTCGCAGCCGCGCCGCATCGTCACCGTCCACGGCGTCGGCTACGTGTTCGCCGGCTGACCGGCCCGGATCGCGGCGAACGCGCGCTCGAGCGCCACGAGGCCGTCGCGGCAGGCGGCGGCAAGCTCGGCCGCCGGACCCGCCACGTCCTGCGTCTCGCCGCGCGCCCGGGTTTCCACCCCGCCGGCGAGCCGCGACAGGCGCACGAGGCCGACATGCATCGACGAACTCCTCAGGCGATGCGCGACTTCGGCGAGCGCGCGCCGATCGCCCGCCTGCGCCAGGCGCTCGATTTCCGCCGGCGCCTCGGCGACACTCGCTTCGAACGCCGCGACGATCCGCGCCGTCTGCTCGAGCCCGAGCTGCTCGACATGCTCGGCCAGCGCCGACGCGTCGACCGTCGCTGCGGCGACGAATTCCGGCTGCGGCGGCGCGGCGGCGAGCGCAGCCGGCGCGTCGGCCGCGCGGCGCGCCGATCGTCGGAGCGCTGCCGGCGAGGCCGTCCGTCGCAGCGCGGCCTGCAGGCGCTCGAGCTTGAACGGCTTGCCGACGAATTCATTGACGCCGGCCGCCATGCAAGCCTCGATGTCGCTCGCCAGCACGTGAGCGGACTGAACAATGATCGGCGTTCGTGATTTCTTGCCGTCGGCGGAGGCGCGCATGCGGCGCACGACTTCGAGACCGTCGTAGTCCGGCAGCCGCAGGTCCATCAGCACCGCATCAAAATTGCGCGTGTCGAACAGCGCCAGCGCCTCGGCGCCGGTCGCAGCGATCTCGGCCTTGTGGCCGGCGCGGGCAAGCAGTCCCGAGGCGACCATCGCGTTGACTTCGTTGTCCTCGACGACCAGCAGGTCGAGCGCGAACGCCGCGCCCTGGCGCCGCGCCGCGCCGCGCTCCGGCGCGGCCTCCGGCGCGCCGGCGGCGATTTCGAGCGGCATCGTGAACCAGAAGCAGCTCCCTTCGCCGAGCCGGCTGTCGACGCCGATCTCGCCGCCGAGCCGGTCGACCAGGCGCCGACAGATCGCCAGTCCCAGGCCGCTGCCGCCGAACCGCCGGCCGACGGTGACGTCGGACTGGGTGAACGGATCGAAGATCGCATCCAGCCGATCGGGCGCGACGCCGATGCCGGTGTCGCACACTTCGAAGCGCAGCATGCGTCGATCGCCCACCCCCGCGACCTCGCTCAATCCCAGCGTCACGGCGCCGCGGTCGGTGAACTTGACCGCGTTGCCGACCAGGTTGAGCAGGATCTGCCTGAGCTTGCCAGGGTCGCCGATCACCGCGCCGAGCTTCGGCTGCTCGATCAGCAGCCGCAATTCGGGCTTGCGATCGACGAGCGGCAGCATCAGGCCAAACACGTCCTCCAGCACGGTCGACAGCTCGAATTCCGTTCGTTCGAGATCAAGCACGCCGGCCTGGATCTTGGAATAGTCGAGAATGTCGGAGACCACCGACGACAGCAGCTCGCCCGAGCGCGAGATCGCTTCGACGTATTTCGCCTGCTGGGCGTCGAGAGGGCCGGCGCGCAACAGTTCGGCGAGCCCGAGAATGCCGTGGATCGGCGTGCGGATCTCGTGGCTCATCGTCGCCAGGAACGCCGACTTGGCGCGGTCGGCGCGCTCCGCCTCCTCGCGCGCGCGACGATGCTCGGTCACGTCGGCGAGGATCGCCACCGCGCCGAGATTCTTTTCGCTGACGTCGAGCATGCGCTGGGTCTTGACGTCGAACCAGCGCGGCCCGGCGCTGGTGGCCAAGAGCCGCTCTCCGGCGGGCTCGCCTCCGCTGATCGCCCCCTCTCCGAGGATCTCGGCGATCGGCAGGCGCGCCCCGCCGTAGTAGCTCGCGCCGGGCGCCGCCGCCCCGGCGAACAGGGTCAGGGCGGCGTGGTTGGCGTTCTCGACCTCGCCGTGCGCGTCGATCAGGATGACCGGATCGCTGAGGCTCTCGAAGATCGTCAGGTACTTGTTCTTCTCGTTGATGATCTTCTGGTTCTGCAGCCTGAGCTGCTCGAACTGCTCGTCGGCAGGCCGTCCAGACCACTCGTCGCAGAAGCCGACCTCCATGCGGTCGAAGAATCTGTCGACCGCCGCGCGATTGTTCGGACGATCCTCCTCGCGCGACTGGGGACCGGTAACGAGCTCGACATAGGCCTCGCGATAGCTCTTCATCAGACCGAGAAACAGGCCGAGCGTGACGCCGCGCGAGCGATGGCGCTTGGCTGCCTCGATGCCGTAGAGGGCGATCGGATCGCGCGAATAGTCGGCCTCCGCCGCCGCGGCTGCGAACGGGCGCCCGGCGTCGAGCGCCGCGATCAGCGGCGCGGAGAGGCCGCGGATGGAAGCGAGCCACGCCTGTTCGAGCGTCGAGGTATAAGGCGTGTAGCCGCGCTGCTTGGCGTGCTGAATGATCCGCGCGGTCAGCCACGGCTCGCCGCCGGCGATCAGATCGCGCAGTCGGCGCGACTGCGGCGTGGCTTTGCTTGGATCGTTGGCGGCGTCGGCCGTCATGGTCTGGCCCCTGGGCTGCGAGATCGATGTGCGTGTCGCTCGGGCGAGCGCGCCTCGAATTCGCCCCTCGGCGCGCGCCCGGCGCGCAAAGCTAGTCCGGCCGTTCGGGCCGCGCTTTGATCTTGCTCGCAAAGGCGCATCGGCGAGCGGCGCGGGTCCGCCACCCGGGGAAACGCTCGGTGCGACGCCTTCCAAGCGCCCTGTTCGCCGCCGCGACGGCTCGGAGTTGGGCGCCTGGCGCGTGTTCGCGACGGCTTCGAGCCATGGCGTCCGCCGCCGCTGCTAAACCACGTCGCGGGACACGATCCGAATTTCCGATCGCGGAGCAATTTTCAGCGCCGCCCGCCTACCCTGCGGCGCGACAACCGTCCCGGATTCAATCGCCGCTATTTGAAAGAGTAATTTACGCCAACCCGGAAGATATGAAACGCGTCGTGATTCACGGTCGCCCAACTGCCGCCAGCAATGGCCGAATAGGGCGCGCCGGCGGCGTTGGTCGGATCGTTCTTGCCGAGATCCATGAACTGATATTCTGCTCTGAGCGACCAATTGTTCGTCAGGGCGTATTCGACGCCCCCGCCCAAGATATAGCCGACTGCGACGCCAGAGAAGTTGTAAGGGGAGCCTGTCAGCACGGGACCATTCACGTTGCTGGACAGCCCGCCGTAGGCGAGACCCCCGTCAATATAGATCAAGGTTCGGTCGAACGCGTATCCCAAGCGACCGCGCAGGGCGCCGAAGTAGCGGAGCCGAGAACTGAAGTTGTCGCCCCAGACCAAATCGTGGACGGAACTGCCGATGTTCGCGCCGTCAAACTCGGTTTCGACCCCCAGCACGTATCGCGAGAGTTGAAAGTTGTAGCCAACCTGCACGCCCGCGAATCCGCCGTCGGAAGAGAGACCGGTCGGCTGATCGCCCCTCAGCGCGAGTTGGTCGTCGGTGTCGCTCGACGCGTACCCCGCGTTTGCGCCGACATAGGGGCCGGCCCAGACGAGCGGCGGCGGATAGTCCGGTGGCGCCAACATGCCTCCGAGGTCCGCCGCCTGAACGGCGGCGCTCGCCACGCATATCGCCGCTGCAGCCGACAGCGTTGCTCCCAGATGCGGCATCGCATGACCCGGCGTGGTATCCCGCTCGCGGCCCAGGCGACGGCGCCACGTCGCCGCCTCTCGCCCAAGAATCACGCTCACGCTAATCTGAAATGCTTAACCAGCTGTCACTTAACTTACTTCCGCCAGTGCAAGCGGTCGACCTATTTTTGGCCGTGCGCTTGGTCACACGCAAGCGTACAAGATCGCGCAGAGTCCACGTAGGCGGTGGCGTCATTCGCCGGCGGGGCTGCAGCTTATCCCGCCAGCGATGTCGTCGCCTTCGAAACAATCGCCCCTGCCGCCGCAATCATTTCCGCTGCGACGGCGGCTCGGCCCTTCGGCAATGTTTTCGTCGCCTGCGCCCGCCCTCTCACCCGTCAAGATTTCACGGATAGGGACCGAGCAATCGTCGACGCCCGCCGGCGTCGCTGGCCCTCTACGATCGCGGGACGTTCTTAGCGTCCGCCAGATCGATGATGAAGCCGTCGTAATCGCCGCGAGGGCCGACGTGCTTAGCGAGAGCGGCCCTCAGGGCTGCAATCTCCGCGGTCTGGTCGGAGCGAAGATCGGGAAAGACTCGGAGGACCCGGCGGCCGCCCTCCTCGACGTAGAGCTGGCCATCGGGCGCATGCGGGAGATTCAAAGGGATGGTTTTGTGCATGGAACCCGCCTCACTGCCGACCGAGCATAGCAGAAACGCCGCTGCCGAGCGACCCTGGCCGCGCCCCGATTTTCGACCGGGTTTCGCCAAACTGAGACGCAAACGCCTGATCGTCGAGGCCGGCGACGCGCCATCGCATTGCTCGTCATGCAGAGGGCGTTCTGTTCAATCCTTCCTTTCGAACGGCGACGTTCGGCCGTGATTCGCCCGCCATACGAACGCCCGATGGATCGGCCAGGCTCTCGAGGCGGGCGCAGTCCTCCGCCAGCGAGATCGCCTTGTGGTGAGCGCGCGCCCTCCCTTAGTCTTGGAGGCCACGGCGGAGAGCGGAGCGATCCGTCTCCGTCCGCGCGGTCGGGACGCGTGGCGGCGAGGCGCGAGAGAATGATGAAGCGATTGACCCGTTCGCTCGTCGCGGCAATCGCGCTGTCTCCATGTGCGGCCTATGTTGCCGGGCTTGGGACGAACGTGGGGTCAGCCGCGACTGAGTCGCCGGCCGGGTGGGAGAATGGCGCAGGCGGGAGCGTCGGAGGCGGCGCGCCGCAGGTCGCCGAGATCCTGACGCAAACGGGCGCCGCGCCGTCGCTTCCATCGTCGGTTCCGGACTCTGGGAATCCACAGCGTTTCGATTGCTATGCGGCGGCGCCACGTTCGCATTGGTATGAAATCGGCGACTACCAGCGCGCGCTCGGGGAAATCCAGCCGCTGGCGAGCGACGGCTGCGCGCCCGCGCAGCATCTGCTCGCGGTCATGTACGGGAAAGGACAGGGCGTCCGTCCGGATCCCGTCCGCGCCTACGCTTGGCTGCTGGCGGCGTTCAGCATGGGCGCCACGCCCTTCGGCGGCGCGGACGCGGCCGCGCTCGGCGACGACCCGAACGAATTCGAGATCGTCCAGTTCGGCGCGCGCCTGACCGACGAACAGCTCGCTCGCGCCGAGGCGCGCGCCTCTCGCCTGGTGAACCCGCGCGCGATCGCCGCCAACGGCGCCATCGGGCCGACCGGGATCGCCGACGCGATCAAGGAGCTGCGCCCCCGCCGAGCGGGCTATCGCCTCAACGGCAAGCTGGCGACCCTTTCGTCGGCGAACGCCCTGTCGTCGCTGCTCGCCGAGGCGAGCCCCGGCGGAGCCGGCGGCGCGTTTGCGCAGCTGGCGACAGCGGCGAACAGCGGCGAGATTCCACATCAGCTCGCTTTCGTCGAGGCGGAGCTGAAAGAGGTGGCGCGGGGCGTCGCCGGCGGCGAACAAGACTTGGCGCGGGAACTCGACCTCGCCGCCAACGAGGGCGAGCGGTTTCAGCGGCTGGAGCTGGGGACCGAAGTGCGGATCGCGAGGTTCGGCGTCAACGCGGGCTTCGCCTCGCAAGTCGAACGCATCGCCGCAGCCGGGTCCGACCCGGCGGGACAACGATATTGGGTCGACAATTGCTTTCTGAAAATGAAGGACCCGGGCGACGCGGCGCTGTTGCGGGCGGCGCGAGGCGAAGCGTGCGAGAAACCGCGCTGATTGCGCGCCGTCCGGCGTCGAGGTTTGCGTGGGCGATCGACGCGCTCGACCTTCACGGCGCGCTTTGCGTTCGCCGGGCGTTCAGCAGGAACAACTCCTGCTGCGCCTCCTCGACGCCCTGATCGGCCGCGCGCTCGAGCCAGTCGATCGCTTCCGCTGCGTTGGGTTCGCCGGCGATCCCCGCCGCGAGATAGCGCGCCAGCATCAGCTGCGCATGTCCGTTGCCGAGCTTGGCCGCCTCGCGAAACCAGCGCTGGGCGATCATCGGATCCTCGGGAAGACCATGGCCGCCGCCGTATATCGCGCCCAGCGCGAACATGGCGCCGCTGTGTCCGCGCGCGGTCGCGCGCACGAACAGCCTGATCGCGCCGATGAGATCGCTTTCCCCGCCGCGGCCGTTCAACATCATCTCGGCGAGCGCGACCTGCGCATCGACGATTCCCGCGTCGGCCGCTCGCGCGAACAAGGCCCGCGCGGTTTCGAGATCCGGGTTTGCGCCGCGCCCTTCGGCAAGCATTCTCGCATAGAGATATTGGGCGCTTGGCACTTCCGCCGCGGCGACTCGCAGCCATTTCGCGGCGTCGCTCTCGTTGCGTTCGCCGCCGACGCCTCTGGCCAGCCAGATTCCGAGATTATGGGCGGCGACGAGATCGCCTGTCGAAGCCGCGCGTTCGAACCAGGTCGCGACCGTGGCGCCGCGCTCGGCGCGCCCGGCGCCGTGCAGCACCAGGTTGGCGAAGTCGACCTGCGACTCCTGATCCCCACTGTCGGCGGCGATTCGCAGCCAGTGGGCGGCGGCTTCTTCGTCCTGGGCGACGCCCGCGCCGGTGAGGTGCAGCGAACCGAGCGCGCGCGCGGCGACTTTGTGACCGGCTTCGGCGGCGAGGCGGTACCAGTTGGCGGCTTCGGCGTAATTGGGCGGCCGCTGGCCGCTTTTTGCATTCAGGTCTCCGACGCGAACCGCCGCGTCGACGTCGCCGGCCAGCGCGGCGCGCCGCAGCCAGGACTCGGCCTCGTCGAGGTCGGGCGTGACGCAATAGCCGGTCATCAGCGCGGCGCCCCATCTCGCCTGCGCGGCGGGGAGGCCTTTTTCCGCCGCCTGCCTGAACAGCTCGACGGCGAGCGCCGGATCGGCCGTCGCCCCGACCCCTCGCTCGACCAGAACCGCGAGCAGATAGATCGCAGTCGGCAGCTCGGCTGCGGCGGCGCGGCGCAGGTATTCGACGACCTCCCGCCGGCCCGCCTCGTCGGCGGCCCGTTGCGCGAGCGATAGCGCATAGCCGAGGCAGCCCTCGGGGCAACCGGCGTCCGCCGATCGTCGATAGAGCGCGTGAGCCGCGTCGAGGTCGCGCAGACGTTCCGGGCCGCGCGTCAGTACGTAGGCGAGTTCGGCCTGTCCTTTCGCCGAGCCGGCGTCCGCCGCGCGTCGCGCCCACTTGAGCGCGGAATCGAAGTCGGGCTTGCGCACCTGGTCGGATTCGAACAGGCCGCCCTTTTCGCCGCCGCCGATGTCGACCAGGCCGTGAACGCAGAGCCCGGCCAGCAGGGTCTGCGATTCGAGATGGCCGCGCTCGGCCGCGCGCTCGAGCCATCGCGCGCCTTCCGCCCGACTTGCGGGCACGCCAAGGCCGCCGAAATAGCACAGCGCGACCTGATGCTCGGCTTCCGCCAGCCCGCTTTTCGCCGCATGGGCGTAGAGCGGAAAAGCCTCCGCGTCGCGGCCGAGCTCGCGCAGCCGGGTCGCCCGGCGCAAGGCGGCGGTCGGCGAAACCAGGGAGAGGAGCTTCTCGACGGCTTGCATGGACGACTGGCGACGCCGCTCGACGCACGGTCAACGCTCGGAGCGCGACCGCGAAGCTAGGGTTCGCGCATTCCCTCCTTGACGATCGGCATGACCCTGCCGAGCAGGTAATTGAGGACTGTGCGCTTTCCCACCATGACGTCGGCGGTGACTGGCATGCCCGGCATCAGTCGGAAGCCGGCCGGCGTATTGCGCAGCGCGACGCGATCGATCGACACGCGCGCGCGATAGAACGGCTGGGTCGTCGACTGCGCCGACAGGGCGCTGGTCGGATTGCGCGCCTCCTCCTGGGCGTTGAAGCTGTTCGGGCTGAGGATGCGCACCGTCCCATCCGCCATTCCGTATTGCGTGTAGGGAAGCGTGTCGAATTTGATCGCGACGGGATCTCCGGGATGGATGAACCCGCTCTCGTCGCCCGGGACGTTGGCCTCGACTTCGAGCGCGGCGTCGGTCGGGACCAGCGTGATGAAAGGCTGGCCGGATTGAAGCACCGATCCCACGGAGACCTTGGCGAGCGACTGGACGACCGCGTCCTTGTCGGCGCGGAGCTCCACCAGCTTGCGACGCAACTGGGCCTTGTTGAACTGTTCGCGCGCATCGGCGAGCTTGCCGTTGACGTCCGACAGCTTCTGGCCGACGTCCGCCGACCAATCCTGGGCGAAGCCGTCGCGTTCGGCCTTCAAGGCCGCCAGATCGCGCTCGGCGGTCTGAATGGTCTGTTCCGCATTGTCGCGCGCGCGCTCCATTTCGGCGCGCGCGTCGGAGGCGGCGAGGGTGTTGAGACGGCTTCCCAGTTCGCGCGCCTCCAGCTCCTTGCGGATCTGTTCGACGCGCGAGGCGACCTCGGCGCGCGTGTCATACCCCGAGCTGTCCGACTTGGCGCGCGCGACGACCGCGGTCAGTTCGTCGATCTTGTCCGTGTAGTTTTCCATCCTCAGCCGGAACTCGGCCTGACGGTGGTTGAAGATCGAAAGCTGCAGCTGCCAGTCGGGCGCGTCGCCGGCGTAGACGAACGGCTTTCCCGCCGCTTCCGCCTCCAGCCGCGCCGACTCGGCGCTCAGGCTGGAGATCTGCGCCGTCAGCGCGCCCAGGTCCGCGGCGGCGAAGGTGGGGTCGAGCTTCGCCAGAAGGTCGCCCGCGTGAACCTGCTGTCCTTCGCCGACCGCGATCGAGCGGACGATCGCCGTTTCGAGCGGCTGCACGAGGATGGTGGGCGATCGCGAAATGACGATCCCCTTCGCGGTCACGACCTGATCGACCGAAAAGAGCCCGGTGGCGACGATCAGCGCCAGCACCATGCTGGTGATGATCCAGGCGACGCCGCGCGCCGAGCGCGGAATCGGCGCGTTGACGATTGCGGCCGAAGGACTCTGGAACTCGAGGATGACCGGCAGGGTCGGGTCGATCCGAGCGGACCAGCCGCCGACGACCGAACGGGCGGCGGAGAGGGCGCTCACGACGACGACCCCGGTTGGGTTCGCGCCGCGAGAGGACGCGACAGCCTGCCCCGTGGCCACGCCTTCAAGTTGTCGTCGCGCGATTCGCCGTCCGCTCCGTTCGCCGAGCGCGGCCTCAGCGCCTGCGACGGATCGGCCGCCGTCGCCCGGCGACGTTTCCGTCGCAGCGGATGGGCCGGCGTTCGCCACGCCCGGCGCGTCCATCTGTCCGTCCGCCGTCGCGGCGGGGTTGGCCGCCGCGTCCGCGCGCGCCGAAACCGCGTGCGTGGCGTAGTCGGCTTCGATCCGTCGGATCGCCGCCTCCAGCGCGGTCGCCTCGCGCTCGACGCTGATCGCCGAGGCCTGCGACACCGAGGCGCGGAAGTGAGTGGCCAGCATCGTCCGAGCGCGCGCGTAGACGGACTCGCGCGCTTCGCACGTCGGGTCGGGCAGGCTGCCGATGACCCTTTCCAACAAGGCGCCGTAGTCGTTCGGCGCGCTTTCCCGCATCACCGACTGCATGTCCTGCCCTGTCGCGACCCTCGCCCATACCCTCGCCGCAGCGGCGCCGACATTGCCTCTCCCTCCGCGCTCACGTCACCTGGACGATCCGTGGTCCGCCGCCGGCGGGCCGGCCGGCCTGATTGTCGAAATGGCGAGTCTGCTGGAGCCAGAGCTGGCGATAGAGCGAGCAGCGCTCGACCAAGGTGGAGTGAGGCGCGATGTCGGCGATCTTGCCCTGCTCCAACACCAGGATCTGGTCGCAATCGGTCAGCGACGACAATCGATGCGAGACGATCACCATCGTGCGCCCGCGCGCGATCCGCAACAGATTGGCGTTGACGACGCTCTCGCTCTCGGGATCGAGAGCGCTCGTCGCCTCGTCGAGAATCAGGATGCGAGGGTTGTGAATCAGCGCGCGCGCGATCGCCAGCCGCTGCTTCTGCCCGCCTGAGAGATTGGGCGAGCCTTCCTCGATATAGGTGTTGTAGCCGTTCGGCATCCGCTCGATGAATTCTTCGGCGCCGGCGAGGCGCGCCGCCTGCACCACGTCGGCCATCGCCAGCCCGGGCCGTCCGGCCACGATGTTGTCGCGGATCGAGCCGCGGAAAAGGAAATTGTCCTGCAGCACGACGCCGAAGTTGCGCCGCAGGTGGCGAAGATTGATCTCGCGAAGATCGACCCCGTCGATCTTCACAGACCCGCTGTACTCGCGATTGATCGCCTGCAGGAGCCGGGTGACGGTCGACTTGCCCGATCCGCTGCGGCCGACGACGCCCAGCATCGTGCCTGCCGGAATGCTGAAACTCAGCCGGTCGAGCGCCGGGAGCTTCGAGCCCGGATAGGTGAACGTGACGTCGTTGAATTCGATCGCGCCTGCGAAGCGCGGCCGCAACCCGCCCGACGGCGCGTCGACTTCGAGCGGTCGGTTGAGCACCGATCCCGCCTCGCCGACCGCAGCGCGGACTTCCTCGTAGTCCTCGACCAGCCGGGCCAGGCCGACCAGCGGCTGCGCGACCCGTCCGCTCAGCATCATAAAGGCGAACAGGCCGCCGATCATGTAGCCGGAGGAATCGTCCATCGCCAGATAGGCGCCGATCATCATCGTTCCGAGCGTCATCATCCGCTCGACCGGGTTCGCCAGAGTCTGGGGCCAGTTCGCCAGCTTGCCGAACGCCAATTGCGCCGCGCCCGTTTCGGCGATCTGCTCGTCCCACACCGCCCGCCGCTGCGGTTCGAGCGCGAGCGATTTGACCGTCCGGATGCCGACGATCGTTTCGCCGAGCGCGCCCGACTTGCCGCTTTCGGCGGCGGCCACGCGCGTATAGAGCGCCTTCAGCGGCTTCAGGAACGCCAGGATGATCAGGGTGATCGCCGCCGCGCAGATCAGCACGATCGTCGCGAGGACGGCGTTGAGCAGGAAGAGAATCGGCAGGAGCACGCACAAAGTGATCAGATCGAGCAGCGTCGACAATAGCTTGCCGGTGAGGAAAGCGCGCACCCGATGGACCTGGCTGATGCGGTACATCGTCTCGCCGGCCGGGTTGCGCTCGAAATACTCGAGCGGCAGACGCAGCAGGCGGTCGAAGACATGGAGATTGAGCTTGGCGTCGAGCCGCGCGCCGACAACCGAAATGATCAGGCGTCGCGCGTAACCCAGCAGCGTCTCGTAAATGAAGATGATCGCCAGCACCGCCGACAAGAGAATGAGCGTAGAGACGCTGTGAAACTGGAGAACCCGGTTGACGACCGCCATGACGACGAGCGGCGGGAAGATCGTCAGCACGCTGATCGTGAACGAGGCGAGCCCGATGTCCAACAGCGCGCGCCGTTCGCCGACGACCACCCCGGCGATCCAGCGCAACGTGAACGGCGCCTGCGCCGCGCTCTGGCCGCGGCTTGCGCGCAACAGCACCGCTTCGCCGTTCCACACGCCGCGCAGCCGCAGTTCGTCCACCGCGACGACCGGCGCGCCTTCGGGCGCGCGCGGATCCCTGACATAGACGACGCGCTTCTGCTCGTCGGCGCCGGTCTGCAGACCGGCTGAGCCGTCGGCGAACAGCAGGACCACCGGGCCGGCGTCCTGAAAGCGAAGCAGATGGCGCCAGCTGATGCGGACCGCGCGCGCCCACAGGCCGGCGCTTTGCGCCCAGCTCGAGAGCGCCGCCGCCGTCGGCGGATCGGCCCCGACGGACGGCGGGAACTCGCTCGGGTCGAGCTCCACGCCCTGATGGCGCGCCGCCAGGATCACCGCCTGGAGGCGCGGGTTCACGTCCCCGTCGATCGCAATCGCCGCTTGGCTCGCCCCGAACTCCGCCGAGGCGTCGCGCCCGACGTCAGACTCGAGGATGGCTCTCGGCCGCACGCCTGCTGACGACGGCTGCGAGTCGGCCTGCCCATTCGCAAACAACTCGTTGTCGGCGTCCACGATCGGCTGCTCCAATTCTCCCACTGGACGACGCGTCCCCAAGTCGCCCTCGCCGCAAACGGCTCCGATCGTCGCTTTCCCACGGCGAAACGTCAAAGATGAGGAAGCGCGGTCTGCTCCGCTGTCTTGCGGCATCGAGAACAGCCCCCTTCGACTGGCCCCTTGCCGCGTCTCGCGCGTCCGCCATTCGAGCGCAATGCTGTCAGCCGGTTCACGGTAAGCTAACACGCCCCAGATTCCCGCGCCACCGACCACCTTTCCGCGGTCGCGCGTGGAATGACAGAGCATAGGGTCTCGGCGCAGGCGGCGCGAAGGTTCCGTCATGCCCAAGCGAGCCCTCATCGGTTTTGCATGCGACGGGTCGTTTCGCCAGGCGCGCCGGGGGCTGCGCTGAGCGCCGCCGCCGACCTGCGCCGGCTTGCTGCGACTCGTCTTTACCGCTCCGCAGGAGTCGGAGAGCGCAGTGCGGCGAGAACGCCGAAAGCGCTTGCGCAATTGGGCGGAGGGGACCGGACGAGACAAGCCGAGTCCAGCATCGCGGTTCTCGGCGATCGTCGATGACTCGCCAATCGTCCGCCCGTACGCCGTCGGCGTGACCAGACTTCGATCAACCGCGGCCTCACGGGCCGGCGCCTTCGCATGTCGCTCGCAAACCGACGAAGATTGCGGACCGCGCCAGTGACAAGTTTTTCGAATTCCGTTCGGCTGTGGCAAAAATGATTCAGTTGCGAGTCGCCATCTGATCTTTGTTCGCCGCCAAGCGCTTGCGACAATCAGAGAGAGTGACGCAAAGGACGTCGCTGTGGATTGACGCGCGTGCGATGATCTCGGCGCCTTGACGCTGACGAGTCGACCATAGAATGATTCGACGCTGAATCGTCGCTCGAGCAAAGGGGACTATCGCTCGAGCAAAGCGGGGGGCACGTTTGATTGCCGGGGGGCGCTTCTTGTTGGGCTTGCGCCAGTCGCAAGACTTCACTCTGCGGCGTCGTCTGGCGCGGGGGATGAGGGCTTTCGCGCGCCCGCAAGAACAGCCTCTTTCAACATCGTCCGACCGCGTCGCTTATGATGCGCGACGCTGCGACGATACGGCGTCGCGCCGATTCGGCGCTCCAATCGCCTTACATCGCTCTGCGTTCGGACCGCCCTCGCTCGGGCCGGGCTGTTCGCGTGGTGTGGCCGCGTTGGGCGAGAACCGCGCCTTGAGAGCGCAGCGCGTCCAGGCGGCGCGCGAGTCTGTCTTCTCCATTGGCCGTCGCAGAGCGCAGGTCGTCGACGGTTGTTGATTCATCGAATTTGGGGGCCTCCATGACGACGAACACGGTGAATGTCGTTGAACCGGAATCGGCGGTCAATATCGCCGTCGACACGACCGGCCTGACCCCGGGAGCGCCCTATTACATCGTCATGCAGATCGGGGAGAGTTTGGAGATTGTCGGCGAACTGACCGTGCCGACGTTCGCCGACGATGGCACGACCGATGTCACCGTCAGTCTTCCCGAGGGCGGCTACACCCTGGGTTCACAGGGAGACAGCCACGTCTACCTGGTCAACAGCGCCGGCCAATTCGTGTCGGGCAGCGCCAACACCAGTCTGACCGGGACGGTCGACTTCTCGATCGGACCCACAGGCGACACCGGCGCGGCCGGACCGACGGGCGCGACTGGCGCGACCGGCGCCACAGGAGCGACGGGTGACACCGGCGCGACGGGAGCCTCAGGCGCAACGGGCGCTACAGGCGCAATAGGAGCGACCGGCGCAACGGGTGACACCGGCGCGACAGGAGCCACGGGCGCAACCGGAGCCACAGGAGCGACGGGTGACACCGGCGCGACGGGAGCCACAGGCGCAACTGGCGACACCGGAGCGACCGGCGACACGGGCGCAACGGGCGACACGGGCGCGACCGGCGACACCGGCGCGACGGGAGCGACCGGCGCCACCGGCGGGACTGGAGACACGGGCGCGACCGGCGACACCGGCGCGACGGGAGCGACCGGCGCGACGGGAGCGACCGGCG
>PLRT01000105.1 GCA_003164915.1 Hyphomicrobiales bacterium
TGGAGATGAACAGCCGCTTGCCGTCGCGGCTGGGATAGAGCCCATGCGCGCCGACGCCGGTCGCAATGAAGCCTGTCTCCTTGAACGCGTCGCCGTCGATGACGATCAGGCCGTCCTTGAGCATGTCGGCGACGAAGAAGGCCGAGCCGTCGGGGGCGATGCGGATGTCCTGCGGAATGTGGCCGGGCGACAATTGCAGCATGCCGGCGAGGGTGTGGTGGACGAGGTCGATCTTGGCCAGCGTGTCGTCGTATTCGCAGGTGAAGATCGCGTAGGCGCCGTCGAGCGAGAAGTCGGCGTGGTTGATCCCGGCGCAGCGCGGCGCGGCGATGTAGCCCTGCAGCGCCATCGTCTGCGGGTCGCGGAACTCGAGCCGGCGCTTGGCTTCGGCGACGACGATCGCCGAGCGCCCGTCGGGGGTGAAATACATGTTGTAGGCGTCGGGCAGGTCGATCGTCCGGGTGAGCTTGCCGGTCCTGGGGTCAATCGCCGCGACCGAAGCGTGGCCGCCGCGATAGCTGATGTCGCCCGCCACCCAAAGCGTCTGCAGGTCCCACGACGGCACGATGTGCTGCGGACTGGGGATGGCGAAATAGCTGTCGACCACCGAGAAGGTCGCCGGGTCGATGACGTCGACCTTGCCGGTGATGAGGTTGGGCACGTAGACGCGGCTCAGCGCGCCGGCGGTCGCCGGGCTGATGTCGTCGGCGGCGATCGAGGCGTAGACGTTCTTCGGGTCGACCTGCGGCGGCATGTTCAGGTTGGCCGGCGGCAAATGGAAGGTCGCCGCCTGCGGCCCGAGGTCGTAGCGCGCCTGCTGGATGAAATCGTCCGGCGTCCGTCCGGTCTCGACATGGGCGCGGCAGAGCGCGGCGCAAAATTCGCCGTCGACGCACACGCTCGGGATGGTGAAGGATTGCGCGTCGTCGATCAGCGAATCCGATCCGATGAAGACGGCGAGAGTCGCGGCCGCGGCGCCGGCGAGAAAGCGCGAATTCATGTCCCGTCTCGATCGCGTCGAGCCCGCGGTCCGCAGGCGTTCCCAGGGTGATTGTGACGGATGGCAAATGAAGCGGGGATGAACGGCGGGTTCGCGCCCGGCTGGCCAATGCGGCTCGCCGGCGCCGGCGCCGGCGCGCGGCGCTCCCGTCCCCCGAGATTCGCGCTGGACGGACCGGCCGGCGTCGATCAAGCTGCTTGCCGAGGATTTTGGCCCAGGCGGTCGCAGCCGGGAGGAAACGCAGTGCCCAGTCGGTTTGCTTGGAGCGCCGGTCTCGCAGCCGCTCTTTTGGCGTTCGGCGCCGGCGCCGGCGCGCAGGCGGCGACGGTGATGGCCTTCGACGAGGCGGTCAACGGCGCCGCCGCGCAACCCCGAACGATGATCCTCGACACGGATCGGCTGCGAATGAGCAACGCGGCGGTGGACTTCATCTTTCGCGGCGATCTGAGCAAGGTGTGGGTGCTGCGCGCGAAAAGCCACACCTACCTGGAGCTGACGCCCGGGGGCCTTGGGCAGATGGGCGCCCGAATGGATCAGGCGATGGCGCTGATGAAGGCGAAATTGGCCGCCGTGCCCGAGGCGCAGCGCAAGCAGGTCGAGGCGATGCTGGCCGCGCACGTGGGTCAGGGCGCGCCGGCCGCGCCGCCGCAAGTCGGCTACGAGAAAGCCGGCGATTCGCGCACCGTGGGCGACTGGAGCTGCGCGCCCTATCGGATCGTCGTCGGCGGAAAGGCCTCGTCGGAGGTCTGCATCGCCAAGCTTGCCGACTTGGGCTTGAGCCGCGACGATCTGACCGTTTTCGCCGGCTTCGGCGCCTTCATGGCGAAGATGACTGCAGCGATGAGCGTCTTTCGCTCGCCGATGTCGTCGATCGACTACGACTCGATGACCAAGGCGATCGGCTTCGACGGATTCCCGGTCCAGACGACGGCCACGTTGGGCGGCGGCCGCCAGATCGTCGTCACCCTCGAGTCCATCCAGCGTCAGGACCCGCCCGCTGGCGCGTTCGACATTCCCGCCGGCTATACGAAGATCGATTTCGCCAGCATGGGACGGCTCCTGGCGCCGGAGTGAGCGTGACCTGCCGCTAACACGGGCTCGTCCCCATCGCTGTCCATACGCGCCGCCGCGCCGGGCGCCGCAAATTTGCGCAACTGCAGTTTGCGACCGCTCAAGGTCGGCGGCCCGAGAATTCCCATAATCGCGGTCGGCGAAACTCTCGAGACAGAGGACAGCCCGATGAATGGCATCATTCTTTTCGTCACTCCGACGATCGTCGCGCTCGGCGCTCTCGCTTCGCTGTGGTTGGCGCGTCGCGTAACGGACGAAACGGAAACCCAGCGCGCCCGCGTGCGCGTCCCTGTCCGCCGCCGCTGACCCGGCGCTCGATCGGCGCTCAGCGCCCCGCGTAGGCGACGCGCCACAATGCGCCGCCGGCGTCGTCGGTGACGAGCAGCGCGCCGTCGCGCGCGACCGCGACATCGACCGGGCGGCCCCACACGGCGGCGTCGTTGGCGACGAAGCCGGTGAGGAAATCCTCGTATTCGCCGGTCGCGACGCCGTCCCGGAAGATCAGCCGCACGACCTTGTAGCCGGTGCGCTTGGCGCGGTTCCATGAGCCGTGCAGCGCGACGAAGGCGTCGCCGCGGTAGTCCGCCGGGAACTGCGCGCCTTGGTAGAACGTGATCCCGAGCGGCGCCGAATGGGCCTGGAGGAGCACGTCGGGGAGCGTGACCGAACCGGCGAGATCCTTGCGCCGGCCCGCCAGGCGCGGGTCCTCGTGGTCGCCGATGTAGAACCACGGCCAGCCGTAGAAGGCGCCCGGTTTGACGCGGGTCGCGTAATCGGGCGGCAGGTCGTCGCCGAGCGCGTCGCGCTCGTTGACCGCGCACCACAGCGCGCCCGTCTGCGGCTGGATCGTCTCGCCCGAACAATTGCGCAGGCCGGTCGCGAACACCCGCATGGCGCCGCCGTCGGGATCGAAGGCGAGCACGTCGGCGCGGTTTTCCTCGGCGCCCCAGGCCGCGCCCAGCGGGGGATTGGCGGCGAAGGCGGCCAGGCCTTGCGGCGGCGCGTCGGGCATGTCCTCGGCAATATTGGAGGCCGACCCGACCGAAACGAACAGCGTCTTGCCGTCGGGCGAGAACGCGAGGTCGCGCGTCCAGTGGCCGCGACCCGACGGCAGCGACGCGACGACGACTTCAGCCGGCCCGGCCGCCTTCGTCTCGCCGGGGCGATAGGGGAAGCGCACGACCCGGTCGGTTTCGGCGACATAGACATATTGCGGGTCCGGTCCCGGCGGATAGAAGGCGATCCCGAACGGGCGATGGAGATTGTCGGCGAAGATGGTCCTCTCCGCCGCCTTCGCCGCGCCGTCGG
>PLRT01000198.1:0-2781 GCA_003164915.1 Hyphomicrobiales bacterium
ACGGTGAAAGCCGAGGGCATGTGGGGAGCCTTGGCGCCAGATGGTTCAAAGCGGTTCGTCGACAACCTATCTGCACCGCTAGGATTTGTCACGCTTCTGCGTGCGCGCCCCAACGCCATCGCCGCGAAACGCCGACCTTGGCGGCGCGCTTGATCCCGCACCGCGACCGCTTTGGCGGCGCGGACTGTTGTACGGAGGCGAAAAGCCGAAACGAGCGCGCAGCCCGGCGCTTCGTTGGCGGTAGGAGGAATGTTGCCTCTCTGATGGCGCCTTGAACCATCGGAGCCTGTGCCGCGTGGCGCCAAAGGCTTAACCGCGGACGGTGTCCTCCCCGACATTCCCCAATTCAAGTTGGGGGCGTTTCCGCCATTCCGACAAATCCTCGGCGCTGCGCAGAATCACGCGCCGCGGCGACAGCGCAACCGGCTTTGACGCGGGATAAGTCGGCGCGGACGGGCGCTGGCCGCTTCTCGAATCAGGCGCCCGACCTTAGAATCGTTCCGCGCTTCGCTCTTGGCGTGGTGACGGCGCCCGTCTCGGCCATGACCTCCCACATGCGCCCGCGCCGTCACCATTTGTTGCGGCGGCCCCCCCCAGGCTTCGCCGGCCTGAGGCGGGCCGCGCGGGTCTCGCCGCCAAGCCATGAGCGAGGTTCGCGCCCGCGCCGCTGAGGGCGTCCGACGCCTGGCGTCCGCTGGCGCGCCTGAGGTTGACATTGCAGCCTCAGGGTTTATCGCGGCGGAGCCGATTCTTTCCGCCGCAGGTCGCCATGGAGTCCACGCCCACAAGTCCGCTTCCCGTCAGCGCGACGGGTCCGCAAGCGGAGGGCGAGGAGCATCGCCTGGGGCTGTTGGCTTTATGCGCCCTGGCATTGTTGGTCGGCGTGGCGACCGGCTTTGGCGCCGTCGTGCTGCGCGACCTGATCGGGCTCGTCCACAACGCTTCCTACAACGGAATCCTGTCGTATCATTACGACGCCAATCTGCTCGAGGCGCCGAGCCGCTTCGGCGTCTTTGTCGCGCTGTCGCCGATCGTCGGCGGGCTCATCGTCGTGTTCCTCGTGCTGCGCTTTGCGCCGGAGGCCAAGGGCCACGGCGTTCCCGAGGTCATGGATTCGATCTTCTACGATCGCGGCAACATTCGCGGCGTGGTGGCGGTCATCAAGTCGCTCGCCTCGGCGCTGTCGATCGGCACTGGCGCGGCGGTCGGCCGCGAGGGACCGATCATCCAGATCGGCGCCGCGCTCGGTTCGACCTTCGCTCGCGCGATCGGGCTGTCGACTTGGCAGAAAATCACGCTGATCGCCGCCGGCGCCGGGGCGGGCATCGCCGCGACCTTCAATACGCCGCTCGGCGGCGTGATGTTCGCGCTGGAGATCCTGCTGCCGGAAGTGTCCAACCGCACCTTCCTGCCGGTCGTTGTCGCCACCGGCGCAGCGACGACGATTGGCCGCTGGCTGATCGGCCCGGCGCCGGCCTTCTCCGTCCCCGAGTTCTCGTTCACTTTCGCCCAGGCGTTCCAGGCCGAGGACGCGATCGTCTTCGTCGTGCTCGGGCTGCTGTGCGGCGTCGCCGCCTGGGCCTTCATCCGCCTGCTGGTCGTCATGGAAGACGGCTTCCCCAAGCTGCCGGGCGGGCCCTATGTGCAGAACTTCGTCGGCATGGCCGGCGTTGGCGTGGCGATGGTCGTGCTGACGCGCCTGTTCGGCCACTCCTACATCGACGGCGTCGGCTACGGCGTCATCCAGTCGATCCTCGACGGCGGCATGAGCACGGTCGGGCTGATGGCGATGCTGTTCGGGCTGAAGCTGCTGGCGACGACCGTCAGCCTCGGCTGCGGCGCCTCGGGCGGCATCTTTTCGCCGTCGCTCTATCTCGGCGCGACGCTCGGCGGCGGCTTCGTTGCGCTCGCCCATCTCGCCTTTCCCCACATCAGCTTGGACATTCCGGCGGCGGCGACCGTCGGCATGGCGGCGATGGTCGGCGCCGGCACCGGCGGCGTGATGACGGCGATCGTGATGATCTTCGAAATGACGCGCAACTACGCGATCATCGTCCCGGTGATCGTCGTCGTCGCGATCGCCGCCGGCGTCCGCCGCGCGCTGATCAACGAGACGATCTATACCGTCAAGCTGCGCCACCGCGGCCACCGCATCCCCAAGGAGCGGCACATCAACCTCTATCTCGTCAAGCAGGCGCAGGACGTGATGGAGCGCGCCTTCCTGGTGGTCACGGCCGGAACGCCGATCGGCCACGCCTTCGGCGACGAGATCGCCGACGAGATCGCCGACGATCTGCGGCCGATCGTCGTCGAGCGCGACGGGCGGGTGGTCGGGCTGGTCCCGCCGCGCTCCGGCCTTTGGGTCGCGGCGAAGAAGGACCCGGAGGCGCCGATCGAGCGCTTCATCGAATCGCGCATGGTCGTGTGCCGCGACGTCGATCTGCTGAGCCTGGTGTTCGCCCGCCTGCGCCGCCACCGCGCCAGCGCGGCGATCGTCTTCGCCGGCGAAGCGCGGCCGCGGACGCGCAACGTGGTCGGCGTCGTCACCAAGCGCGCGATCGCCGACACGGTGATCGAAAATTTCGAGGACTGAGAAGAGGCGCGGCGGCGCCGATCGCAATCGGTGCTGTCGCAATCGGNNGTCGCCTGGATCGCCAAGGCTGGCTGAGCTTGACGAATGCCCGAGCCGCCCCTTGACGCGCGGCCAAGCGCCTGGAATCGCGAAGGAACCGCCCGAGGCGTCAAGCCGCCGCTTGACAAAACTCGACAAAACTTGACGCG
>PLRT01000198.1:2919-3089 GCA_003164915.1 Hyphomicrobiales bacterium
TCGTCGTCGGCCGCGGCGGCCTGTTGTCGACGCCGGCCGCCTCGGCGCTGATCCGCAGCCTTTCCGCCTACGGCGGCATCATCCTTTCCGCCTCGCACAATCCCGGCGGCCCGGACGGCGATTTCGGCATCAAATACAACGTCGGCAACGGCGGCCCGGCGCCGGAGAAG
>PLRT01000027.1 GCA_003164915.1 Hyphomicrobiales bacterium
TGCTCGCCAACCAGCTCGCGCTGCTGATGATCCGCGCTCGGCTGCGCTCGGTCGCCGGCCGCGCCCAGATCAGCGCCGGCCGCCTGGCGCAGCGCATTCTCGACGCGCTGCCGTTCGCGCTGACCGGCGCACAGGCGCAGGCGGTCGCGGAGATCCGCGCCGACCTCGCCGCGCCCAAGCGGATGATCCGCCTGCTGCAAGGCGACGTCGGCTCGGGCAAGACGATCGTCGCGCTGTTGGCGATGGCCGACGTCGTCGAAGCGGGACATCAGGCGGCGCTGATGGCGCCGACCGAAATCCTCGCCCGCCAGCATTTCGACCGCATTCGGTCGTTGGCGGAAGCCGCCGGCCTGCGGATCGCGCTGACCACCGGCCGCGACAAGGCGTCCGAGCGCCGCCAGACGCTCGAGCGTCTGGCGGCGGGCGAGATCGACGTGGTCGTCGGCACTCATGCCTTGTTCCAGGAGAGCGTCGTCTTCCGCGATCTCGGGCTGGCGGTGGTCGACGAACAGCACCGCTTCGGCGTCCACCAGCGGCTCGCGCTCGCCGGCAAGGGCGAGGCGGTCGATCTCCTGGTGATGACCGCGACGCCGATCCCGCGCACGCTGGTGCTCGCCTATTTCGGCGACATGGACGTCTCCGCGCTGACCGAGAAGCCGCCCGGCCGCCAGCCGATCGACACCCGCGCGCTGCCGATCGAGCGGCTCGACGAGGTCGTCGCCGGCGTCGGTCGCGCGATCGCGTCGGGCGCGCGCGCCTATTGGATCTGTCCGCTGGTCGAGGAGAGCGAGACGCTCGACCTCGCCGCGGCGGAAGCGCGCGCGGAAGACCTGCGCAAAGCGTTCGGCGACTCGGTCGGCCTCGTCCACGGCCGCATGAAGGGGCCGGAGAAGGACGCGGCGATGGAGCGCTTCCAGCGCGGCGAGACCAAGGCGCTGGTCGCCACCACCGTCGTCGAAGTCGGCGTCGACGTCGCCGNNGAGCACGCCGAGCGCTTCGGCCTGGCGCAATTGCATCAGCTGCGCGGCCGGGTCGGGCGCGGCGCCGGCCGCTCGTCCTGCCTGCTGCTCTACAAGGGTCCGCTCGGCGAGGCGGCGCGGGCGCGGCTCGAGATCCTGCGCCAGACCGAGGATGGCTTCCGTATCGCCGAGGAGGACCTCAAGCTGCGCGGCGAGGGCGAGGTGCTCGGCGTCCGCCAGGCCGGCGCGCCCGGATTCCGCCTCGCCAAGCTGGAGATTCATGGCAAGCTGCTGGCGTTGGCGCGCCGCCAGGCGGAGGCGGCGCTGGCGGCGGGCGAGGGGTTGCGTGGCGAAGCGAACCGCGGCTTGCGATTGCTGCTCTATCTGTTCGAGCGCGACGAAGCGGCGAAGCTGATGGAAGCCGGGTAGGGTCGGCCGTCGCGATGCAAGAACGGCAGTCCGTTCCATTCTTGGGGCGGCCGCATTAGAATCGGTTGGAGCGAGTACGACCGAATTGGAGGCAGCGCGGCCCGGGCAGGCTGCTCTAAAAACGCGTCGGCCGCCCTCGTCCTTCGAGACGCCGCCTGCGGCGGCTCCTCAGGATGAGGGCTATTGATTTGTTGTTGATACGATTTCCCTCATGGTGAGGAGCCGCCGACGGCGGCGTCTCGAACCGTGAGGCGCGCCGCTACCCACTTATTTCAGCGGCCGGCCAGGGACATGGCCGAAACGCCGTCACGAACTCGGCGGCCATTCGACAGAGGGGGCCTGTAGTGCGCTACGCAAGAGTGCTCGGCATCTGGATCAGCGGCCTTCTTGGATCGACAATCGTCGGATCGATGATGGGGACGCTCTTCTTCAACGTGTTCGTCGATCCAACCTTTCTTGGCGGACTTGCGGGCTTCCTCCTGTTCGCATGCTTCCGCCTTTGGATGGGCGAGGCCCGAGCTCAGAACGACCTCTCTGCAAGACTTCCGGACGACTGAGTCGCGGAGATCTGCGTCGATTGGACAAACGCGCCCGGAATAGCCAAATGGACCCTTGGCGCAGGGGCCGCCAAAGGAGTGCGTCGCTTGTTTGGTTTGCCGATCGGATGGATCGTCGCCGGGGTCGACATCGCGTTGATCGTCCATTCCGCGCGCAACGGCCGCTTCATGCCCTGGGGCTTCATCATCCTGTTCCTGCCGGGGATCGGCGCGCTCGCCTATGTCGTCGTCGAGCTGGTTCCGGGCTGGCTGGGCTCGACCGGCATGCGCCGCGCCGGGCGCAACGTCGTCGCCGCGCTCGATCCCGAGCGCCGCTATCGCGAGCTCAAGGACCAGTTGGCGATCGTCGACACGATCGCCAATCGCGCGGGGCTCGCCGAGGCGTGCCTGACGCTCGGCAAGTTCGGCGAGGCGCTCGATCTCTACGCCAGCGTGCTCGCCCAGCCGCTCGGCGAGGAGCCGAGCTTCATGCTCGGCCGCGCGCGCGCCGAATTTGGCCTCGGCGATGCGGCGGCCACGGTCGCCACGCTCGACGAATTGAGAGTCCGCTGGCCCGACTATCAGTCGCCCGAAGGCCATCTGCTCTACGCCCGGGCGCTCGAAGGCGCAGGCCGCGACGAAGACGCGCTCGCGGCCTACGAGGCGGTCGGACATTATTATCCCGGCGCCGAGCCGCGGGTGCGGCTGGCCGAACTGCTCGTCCGCCTCGGCCGCGGCGACGAAGCGCGCACGATCGCCGAGGATGTCGCGCGGAGCTTGAAGCGGGCGCCCGTCCATGTCCGCCGCGCGCAGGGCCAATGGCTCGCCGCCGCCGAGAAGCTCGCGCGCCGCTGATCGACGAAAAAGACCTTGCAAGGGAGAACGGGCGATGCAGATGGTCGACGGCGTGTGGCGGCCCGAAGGGAACTTCTCTCACGACGCCGCCGGGCGGTTCGTGCGCGCCGACGCGCAGTTCCGCGACTGGGTCACCGCCGACGGCGCGCCGGGACCCTCGGGCGAGGGCGGCTTCAAGGCCGAACCGGGGCGCTACCGGCTCTACGTCTCGCTCGCCTGCCCATGGGCCCACCGCACGCTGATCTTCCGCGCGCTGAAGGGGCTCGAGCGGATCGTCGAGGTTTCGGTCGTCAACTGGCTGCTGGGCGAGGAAGGCTGGACGTTCGCGCCGGGCCGCGGCGTCGTCGCCGATCCCATCCTCGGGGCGGAGAAGCTTTACGAACTCTATCTCGCGTCGCGGCCCGGCTACAGCGGACGCTGTACGGTGCCAGTTCTCTTCGACGCCGAGCGCCGGCGCATCGTCAACAACGAGTCGTCGGAAATCATCCGCATGTTCAACTCGGCGTTCGATGGCGTCGGCGCCGCGCCGGGCGATTTCTATCCCGTGGAATTGCGCGCCGAGATCGACGCGCTCAACGCGCGCATCTATCCGACCGTCAACAACGGCGTCTATCGCTGCGGTTTCGCGCGCAGCCAGCAGGCCTATGACGAAGCGGCGGCGGCGTTGTTCGACTCGCTCGATGGACTCGAGGGGCGACTGGCGGGACGCCGCTACCTCTGCGGCGAGCGCGCGACCGAGGCCGACTGGCGGTTGTTCACCACGCTGGTGCGCTTCGACCCGGTCTATGTCGGCCTGTTCAAGTGCAACGCGCGCCGCATCGCCGATTATCCCAACCTCAGCCGTTATCTGAAGGCCCTGCGCGACTGGCCGGGCGTCGAGGCGACGATCGACTATTTCCATATCCGGCATCACTATTACGAGAGCCTGAAGTTCATCAATCCGACCGGAATCGTGCCGCTCGGGCCGGCCGGATACGCATGATTCTTGGGGTTCCCCTGGGGCGGCGAACCGCCTAGACAGGGCGTGACGGTCGATCACGCGGGCGCTCGGCATGAGAGGGAAGGTCTTTGCGCGCATAGGGCTGGCGGCGGGGCTCGCGTTCGCGGCGGCCGGCGCAACGGCGGCGCCGGGCAAGATCGACATCGTCGCCTTCGGCCTATGGGGCGATCAGAGCGTCTTCGCCAGCGAGGCCGAAGGCGCCGCGCGGGCGATCGCGCGCCAGTTCGGTCCGGTCGACAAGGTGGTGGTCCGCGCCAACACCAAGCGCAGCGGCGAAGCCACCGAGGACAACCTCCGGGCGACGCTGTTCGAACTCGGCGCGAAAATGGACCCCGAGCGCGACCTGCTGTTCCTTGTCCTCACCTCGCATGGCGACCAGGAAGGCGTCGGCGTGCAAACGCCGCCGGACCAGACTTCGTCGATCACGCCGATCGAGTTGCGGACCATGCTGCGCGAAAGCGGCGCGCGGCTCAGCGTCGTCATCGTCTCGGCCTGCTATTCGGGGGTGTTCGCCGACGCGATGGCCGAACCCGACACCCTGGTCATCACCGCCGCCGACGGCGACCACGCCTCGTTCGGCTGTCGCGACGGCGCGAAATGGACGAGCTTCGGCGAGGCGTTCTTCGGCGAGGCGCTGGCCAAGACGAAGTCGCTGCCTGCCGCCTTCGCGCTGGCGCGCAGCCTCGTCGCCGAACGCGAGCAGGCGGAGGGCTTCGACCCTTCCAATCCGCAGATGGCGGGCGGCCGGCGGGTGCTGGAGCTGCTCGGCGGGCAGCCGTAGGCGCGATCGAGAAAATCGCGCGAATTTTCGTAAACATCCGTCAATCTTTTGCCGTCACATTTAACGCTGTCGCTTGTTTGCGCCCCGTCGCCTGCGGCGCGGTTTCGCGCCGGCCGGGCGATCGGGGATCGAGCCCATCGGAGCGCCGCCATGGCGAAGCGTGAGGGTGGTCACTGGGGCGTGAAGGCGGCGCTGTGCGCCGCGATCATCTTGTGGCAGGTCTGCGACATGGCGACCGCCAGCGTGCTCTCGCCGGCGGACAACGGCTACATGCGCTACCTCATCGTCGGCGTCGCGCTGATTGGCCTCGTCGCGTCGCTGCTCAAGCTCGCCGACGTCTGAGCGCGCGCCGCGACGGCTGACATTGGGCTGACGCCCGGCTATAAGGCCGGTGCGACGGAGGGCCGCCCAGGCTCGTTCGTCGTCGAGGATTCCGATGTCGGGCAACAGTCTTTCGAGCGCCGGGCTCGATGCGCGGCGGCGGCGCATCCTGTTTCGCGCCTGGCGGCGCGGCATGCGCGAGATGGACCTCGTCATGGGCGCTTTCGCCGACGCCCATCTGCCGACGATGAGCGAAGGCGAGCTCGACGAATTCGAGCGCCTGCTCGATGCTCCCGATCCCGAGCTGCTGGCGTGGATCACCGGCGAAGCGCCGATCCCGCTGGCCTTCGACACGCCGCTTGTCGCACGCCTGCGTCTTGCGCCCGCGGCGTCGCTGAGGAACGCGGAGACGTCGTGAGACCGCTCGCTGCGGCCGTCGAGCGCCTCGCCGCGGGCGGCGCCGTCACGCTTTCGCGCGCGCCCGAGGGCTACGACGCGTTCGTCGTCGCCGAGCTGGCGCGCGGCTTCGCCCGCGCCGGCGAGACGCGCGGCGCGGCGCTCGCCTTCGTCGCCCGCGACGGCGCGCGCGCACAGAACTTCGTCGACGCGCTGGGCTTCGCTGCGCCGGAGATCGAGGCGCTGCTCTTTCCCTCGTGGGATTGCCAGCCCTACGACCGCGTCTCGCCCAACGCCGCGGTTTCGTCGCAGCGCATGACCGTGCTGGCGCGACTGGCGCGCAGCCGCGGCGCGCTGGAGCGTCCGCGCGTTCTCGTCGTCACCGTCAACGCGCTGACCCAGCGCGCGCCGCCGCTGGATTTCGTCGCCGCCGCCGCCTTTTCGGCCGCGCCGGGCAACGCGGTGCGGATGGAGGAGCTCGCGCAATGGCTCGCCGACGGCGGCTTCACCCGCGTCAGCTCCGTCCATGACGTCGGCGACTTCGCCGCGCGCGGCGGCATCCTCGATCTCTTCCCGCCCGGCGCGGCGGCGCCGATCCGGCTCGATTTCTTCGGCGACACGCTCGAGTCGATCCGCGCTTTCGACCCCGAGACGCAGCGCAGCGTCGCGCCATTGCGCGCGCTCGACCTCGCGCCGGTGAGCGAAGCGCGACTGACGACCGAATCCATCCGGCGCTTCCGCCAGGCCTATGCCGCCGAGTTCGGCGCGCCGCGGCGTGGCGACGCGCTCTACGAGGCGGTGAGCGAGGGCCGGCGGGCGATCGGCCTCGAACATTGGCTGCCAATGTTTTACGAGCGGATGGACACGCTGTTCGATTATGTCGGCGACGCGCCCTTCGTCCTCGACGCGCGCGCCGAGGACGCTGCGCAGGCGCGCTTCGCCCAGATCGCCGACTATTACGCCGCGCGTCGCTCCGCGTTGCGGGAGGATCCCGTCAACGCCGACTATCGGCCGCTGCCGCCCGAGCGGCTCTATCTGACCGCCGACGAATTCGCCGCGCGGCTCGCCGCCGCGCCGCTGGCGCGGCTCGCGCCGTTCGAGGGGCCGCCCGGCGCGGCGAGCGTCGTCGACTGCGGCGGTCGTGTCGGCCGCGCCTTCGCGCCCGAACGGCTCGACGAAAACGTCAACGTGTTCGACGCCGCCGTGCGCCACATCCGCGAACTCGGCGAGCGCGGGCTCAAGGTCGTCGTCGCCGGCTGGAGCGACGGCTCGCGCGAGCGGCTCGGCCATGTGCTCGCCGAGCACGGGCTGAAGAGCCAGGAACTCGTCTCGTCGTGGCCGCAGGCGCGCACGGCCCGTGCGGGCGCTCTGCCGCTGGCGGTGATCGCGCTCGAAAGCGGCTTCGAGTCCGACGAGCTGGCGATCGTCGGCGAGCAGGACATTCTCGGCGACCGGCTGGTGCGCATTCCCAAGCGCAGGCGCCGCGCCCAGGACGTGCTCGCCGAGGCGGCGGCGCTGACGGCGGGCGATCTGGTCGTCCACATCGACCATGGCGTCGGCCGCTTCGTCGGGCTGAAAACGATCGAGGCGGCGGGGGCGCCGCACGACTGCCTGGAGATCCACTACGCCGGCGGCGACCGGCTGTTCCTGCCGGTCGAGAATCTCGAGCTCCTGTCGCGCTACGGCTCGGAGCAGGGCGAGCTCGACCGGCTCGGCGCGACCGGCTGGCAGACGCGCAAGTCGCGGCTGAAGAAGCGCGTGCGCGAGATGGCGGGCGAGCTGATCCGCATCGCCGCGCAGCGCATGACGCGATCGGCGCCGCGGCTGATCCCGCCCGAAGGCCTCTACGACGAGTTCTGCGCCCGCTTCCCCTATGAGGAGACGCAGGACCAGGCGGCGGCGATCGAGGCGACGCTCGACGATCTCGCCGCCGGCCGGCCGATGGATCGGCTGGTGTGCGGCGACGTCGGCTTCGGCAAGACCGAGGTCGCGCTGCGCGCCGCGTTCTCGGCCGCGATCAACGGCAAGCAGACGGCGATCGTGGCGCCCACGACGCTGCTCGCACGTCAGCACGTCAAGACCTTCGCTGCGCGTTTCGCAGGGTTGCCGGTCAGGATCGGCCATCTGTCGCGCATGGTCGGCGCCTCCGAGCAGCGCGAGACGAAGAAGGGCGTCGCCGAGGGCGGCGTCGACATCGTCATCGGCACCCACGCCGTGCTCGGCAAGACGGTGTCGTTCAAGGACCTCGGCCTCGTCGTGATCGACGAGGAGCAGCATTTCGGCGTCGGCCACAAGGAGCGGCTGAAGGAGCTGCGCGCCGAAGTCCACGTGCTGACGCTGTCGGCGACACCGATCCCGCGCACCCTGCAACTGGCGATGAGCGGCGTGCGCGAACTTTCGATCATCGCCACGCCGCCGATCGACCGGCTGGCGGTGCGCTCGTTCGTTTCGCCGTTCGACGCGCTGATCGTGCGCGAGGCGTTGTTGCGCGAGCGCTACCGCGGCGGCCAGTCGTTCTATGTCTGCCCGCGCATCGACGACCTCGACGAGGCGGCGGCGTTCCTGCGCCAGAACGTGCCGGAGGCGAAGTTCGTGGTCGCTCACGGCCAAATGGCGGCGAGCGAACTCGAGGACAAGGTCGGCGCCTTCTACGACGGCAAGTACGACATCCTGCTGTCGACCTCGATCGTCGAATCCGGCCTCGACATTCCGCGCGCCAACACGCTGATCGTCCATCGCGCCGACATGTTCGGCCTCGCCCAGCTCTATCAGTTGCGCGGTCGGGTCGGCCGGGCGAAGGCGCGCGCCTACGCGATCTTCACCACGCCGCTCAACAAGCCGATAACCCCGCAGGCGGAGAAACGGCTCGCGGTGCTGCAGTCGCTCGACACGCTCGGCGCCGGCTTCCAACTCGCCAGCCACGACCTCGACTTGCGCGGGGCCGGCAATCTGCTCGGCGAAGAGCAGTCGGGCCACATCAAGGAGGTCGGCTATGAACTCTACCAGCAGATGGTGCAGGAGGCGATCGAACGGCTGAAGGCGGGCGAAGAGGAGCCGGCGCAGGACCTGTGGTCGCCGTCGATTTCGCTCGGCAGTCCGGTGACCATCCCCGAGAGCTACATTCCGGACCTCACCACCCGTCTCGCGCTCTATCGCCGCCTGTCGGCCTTGGAGGAGGACGCGGAGATCGAGGCGATGGCGGCCGAGATCGTCGACCGCTTCGGCCCGCCGCCGCCCGAAGTCGCGCTGCTGATCAAGCTGGTGGCGATCAAGGCCCTCTGCCGCCGCGCCCATGTCGAAAAGCTCGAGGCCGGAGCGAAGGGCGTGACGCTCGCGTTCCGCGACAATTCCTTCGCCGATCCGGCTGGGCTGGTGAAATGGGTCGCCGCCCAGGGATCGAATGCGCGCGTCCGCCCCGACATGCGCATCGTGGTCAGCGGCGAATTCGACGAACTGCCCGAGCGCCTCGAGGGCGTACTGAAGATCATGCGCGAGATCGCCAGGATTGCGACAAAGAAGAAAGGGTAGGGTCGGGCGACGCCTGGTCCGGCACAGGGCGGTCCGCCGCCAGCTAGGTTTGTTGCAACAACAAGGACTCGATAAAACGAGCTTGGTTCCAGGGGGGAGCAAAGCATGGAAATCAAAGGCGCCGCGCTTTTGTACACATTGGCTGGCCTGATGATCACGTTCGCGGGGTTCTCGTCGCTGTTGCTTGTCCTGCGACAGGCCGCCGGAGCGAAGGTGTCAATGCTTGACAGATACCTTGCAAGAACAGTCATGACGTACGTTTTCGTATTGGCGGCGGCGGCGCTGCTGCCGACCCTATTTGCGCTCTACGACATTCAAGAAGAGTGGATTTGGCGAATCTCCAGCGTGCTTTTCGCGCTGCCGATGCTGTCGCTTCAGGTCACCTATCCGCAACGACGCCGCAAAGTGGTCGGCAAAGGACCGCCGCCAGCAATATTCGCGATCTTCGTCGTGCTCGGTTCGGTTGTCACACTGGCGACGCTTGCCGGCGTTTTAGCAGGCCGCCAATACGCCGCCGCAGCCTACATCACGGGTTTGACTGTCGACTTCTTCACGGTCATTTTCGGCTTCCTCAGCGCGCTCGATATCATCATGCTTCAACCAGTGGACGCGCCAGAGCTGCCGGCGCCGCATTAGCTGCGAGTCGCAGGGCGCGAACGCATGAACGCCCGTCTCAGCGCGTTGCCGGCGTCCACCGTGAAACCGTGTGCCGCCTTCGCTTGCCGCCGGCGGCGCTTCCGCGATGGACCCCAAGGGCGAAGGGCCCCCCGGCTTGGCGCGGCCGAATGCCGGAGTAGACTGCGCCGCCAACCCAACCTGCGAGTCGCCATGAGGACTTTCGTCATTGCCGCGCTCACCCTGGCGCTCGGGCTTACCTCCGCCGTCGCCGCGCCGCGCCATCTGCCGCCCCGCGGCTTCGCGCCGCCGCCGCACAAGACACTGCCGTTCGAGGTCAAGCCGGGGACGGAGCTGACGATCCCGATTGCGATCGTCGACGGCAAGCCCGTTGTCGGAACGCCCCGCCTGGGCATGCTCGGCGCGAGCAAGCCCGCGGACGGCGAGATCACGGTCGGTCTCGAGCGCGACGCGGGCACGCTCTACAACCAGATCACAGTCGCAGAGAGGACCGCGCAGCCGATCGACTTCCTCGTCACCGGATTGAACGGCGGCACCAAGATCGACGAGACAGAGATCTGCGGCCGCCTCGACCAGCCGGTCGTCGCCCGCATCGGCTCGGTGCCGTGGCGGTTCTCGGTCAATGGATTCGAAGTCGGCAAGAGCGGGGCGGGCTGCAATTCATAGCTGTCCGTCCGCCGCTAGAACTTCACCTTCAACGTGCGGCCCTCGGCGGAACTCTGGCGGGCCAGCTCCAGCAGCTGGATGATGCGGAACCCGTCCTCGGCCGTCAAAGCGGGCCGCGCCGCGCCCAGGACCGCGTCGCGCAGGTTCGCGTAGAAGCCGCGATAGTCGCCGAGTTCGGTCATCACCTGGCTCTTGACCGGCTTTTCCGGCGCCGCCGGGTTCGGCGCGATCGTCAGCGTCCCCCAGGCCGATTCGTTCTCCTGCAGCCAGACCTCCGACGATCCCAGCCTGGGAAGCCGCGCGCCGCCGACCAGCGCCGGCTCCTGCGGGTCGAGGCCATGCTTGCGAAAGCTGCCTCTGGTTCCGTGCAGCAGGAATCTCGGGGAATTGTCGCAGGCGAGATAGCTTGTCCGGCAATGCGCCAGCAATCCTTTGCCGTTCGCGCCCGGGTAGTGCAGCGTGATATCGAAGGCGTCCTCGATCGCCGTCCCGTCGCGATCCGAGCGGACGCTCGCCGTAATGGAATCGGGCGGTCCGAACAGCGCCAGCGCCTGATCGACGAGATGCGGCCCGAGGTCGAACAGCATGCCGTTCGCCGGGTTTTTCGCTTCCTGCCAGATCCCGGCGCGCGGGACGGGGCGGAAGCGGTCGAAGTGCGACTCGAAGGTGACGAGCCGCCCGACCGCCCCGTCGGCGATCAGCTTCTTCACGGTCAGGAAATCGCCGTCCCAGCGGCGATTGTGAAACGGAACCGCCAACAGGCCCTTGCTCTTGGCGAGCTGGCCGAGTTGCGACGCCTGCTCGCTGGTCGCCGTGAAGGGCTTGTCGATGACGACGTGGCGGCCCGCCTCCAGCGCCTGTCTGGCCAGCTCGAAGTGCGTCGGATTCGGCGTCGTGACGACGACCAGCTCGATCGTCTTGTCGGTCAACATCGCGTCGAAAGAGCGCACGATGCGCGCCGTGGGAAAGGCCTTGGCGGCCTCGTCGCCGTTGCGTTGCAGGATCGCGGCCAAACGCAGCCCGGGGACGGCGTTGACGAACGGCGCATGAAAAACCCGCCCGCCCAGCCCAAATCCGACGATTCCGACGCCAATCTCTCGCTCAGCCATTGCGCTCTCCCGGTCTCCCCAAGTGCTGGCCCTCCTCGGCCTCAAATTCAAGTCCCAGGCTTCGCGCCTGCGAACCCGCGGCGACAGGCGCGGAGGCTGCGAGCCAAGCGGGCGGGGCGCTTCGGCCGCGCCGCCTCTCGCGCGCAAGAAAAACGCCGGCGGGATCGCCCGCCGGCGCTTTATCGTTAGAACTCTTAGCGACAACGCGACGGCGCCTCGCCGAAAAGGGCAAGGCGCCGATGCTCTACG
>PLRT01000041.1 GCA_003164915.1 Hyphomicrobiales bacterium
TGGCTGATGCCGAGGTCGGCCGCAATGTTCTTGCTGGGTTGGCCGGCGAGCACACGCTCCATCACCTCGCGCTGCCGGGCGGTGAGACCGGCTAGGTGGGTCGCCGCCGACTCCCGCCATTCCTGCAGCTTGTCCGAATCCTGAGACAGTTCGAGGGCCCGGTCGATGCTGGCGATCAATTCGTCGCGGCCGATCGGCTTTTCGATGAAATCCAGCGCCCCCGCCTTCATCGCCTCGACCGCCATCGGCACGTCGCTGTTGCCGGTGATCATGATGGAGGCCAAGCGGTGGCCGTCGTCGTGGAGTTTGCGCAGCAACTCGAGCCCGTTCATCCCCGGCAGGTAGGCGTCGATCAGCAGGCACGCGGAATGGACGGGACGAAAGGCTTCGAGAAACGCCTCGCAGCTCGCATAGGTCTCGACGACGCGGCCGTCGTCTTCCAGCACCGTGCGGATCGCCTCGCGAATGTGATCGTCGTCGTCGACGACGAAGATCTTGGCGCGGCCGGAAGCGACGCCAGATTCAACCGGGTGAACCGGGTGAACCGCGTGCGCGGCCGGCGGCTTCGCCAGGATTGTCTCGATCGCATGCGTCAGCTCCCTCAGCTTGACGGGCTTGTTGAACTGGACGCAGTCGTGAAGGGCGATGTCGCGGAAGGCCTCGGTCGAGATGTCGCCGGTGAGAATGATGAAGGGAATCGGGCGACTGAGTTCCTGCCGCAGTTTCTGGCAAATCTGGATGCCGTTCATGCCGTTGGGCAGATTGTAGTCGGCAAGGACGAGATCGGGCCGGATCGTCCGGCGGACCGCCAGGTCCACGGCGGCGGGGCCATCGACGGCGGTGACGGCGTCATAGCCCTCTTCTTTCAGGAAGAGCTCGAGGTTCTCGCGCACTTCCGGATCGTCCTCGACGATCAGGATCGTCGCCGAGCGCGGCGCGGGTCGGGTTGACGCCTCCTCGGCGCCGCCTGCAGCCTGGGCGGACCTCGACGCGGCGCCGGGCGGCGACAGCGGGACTTCGATCGAGAACACCGAGCCCTTTCCTTGCAGCGAGCGCACCCGGATGCGATGGCCGAGAAGCTCGCCCAGGCTCTTGACGATCGACAGCCCCAGCCCCAGGCCGCGGCTGCGCTGGCGGGCGGCGTTGTCGAGTTGATGGTATTCCTCGAAGATCGTCTGCAGCTCGGAGGTCGGAATGCCGATTCCGGTGTCCCAGATCTCGATGCGCAACTTTCCCCCGCGGCGCCGGCATCCGACCAGCACTTTGCCGCGCTGGGTGTATTTGAGGGCGTTCGAAAGCAGGTTGCGGATCATCTGCTCGAGCAGGCGCGGATCGGAGCGAACGAATTGCGCGCAGGGCAAGACGCGCAACGCGAGGCCCGCCGCCTGCGCGTGGTAGGTCANNTTGATGTCGAGCAGCGTGTTCAGCATGCCGGTCATCGCGCTCAAAGCTTCGTCGATGCGACCGACCAGACTCTGGGCCCTGTCGCCTTCGACCTTCTTGGCCAGCAGGCCCTGAAGCAGGGCAAGCGTCTGCAACGGCTGACGCAGATCGTGGCTCGCCGCCGCGAGAAAGCGCGACTTGGCCATGGTGGCCAGTTCGGCCTGTCGCTTGGCGGCGGTCAGCGCGTCGGCCGTGCGCCGCCGTTCGGTCACGTCTTCAAAGGTTATGACGACGCCCTCGGTCTTCTCGTCGCTGGTGCGATAGGGCAGGATCCGACGAATGTACCAGTAGCCGCTTTGACCCTGGATCTCCCGATCGACCGGCGTCTGGCTCTTGAGGACCTTTCGCGCGTCGTCGAGCAGGGCGTCGTCGGCGGCCAGCGATTTCAGGTCGGTGAGCGGGCGCCCGACGTCGCCCGGGATCACGTTGAACAGCGCCTTGGTCGCCGGCGTGAAAAAGCGGATGTTGAAGCGGGTGTCGAGGAAGATCGTCGCGACGTCGGTGCTGTAAAGCACGTTCTGCAAATCGTCCGAGGTCGTGCGTTGCCGGTCAAGCGTCTCCTGCAACTGGCTGTTGAGCGCGTTCAGTTCCTCGTTGAGCGACTGAAGCTCCTCTTTGGAGGCGAGCAGCTCTTCGTTGGTCGATTGATATTCCTCGTTGACGGACAACGCCTCGTCGTTGATCGCCATCTGCTCTTCGCTGGAGGTCTCCAGGTCGCGGACGGCGCCCTGGAGTTCGGCCTTGGTCGCCTCGAGCTCCCGTTCGAGTTCGACGATCCGAGGGACGTCGGCCGGCGGAACGCTGCCGCTCGCGAAGGCTCCGGGCGCCGGCGCCTCGACGAAACACACCAGCAACAGGTCCTCGCGCTTGCCCGGCGCCGGTTCGACGACGATCTGGAACGGCGCGGCGCCGGCTTCGCCCTTGGTCTGCCCGCCGGGCATGATGACGCGCGCGTTGTCGCGCAGCGCGCGCTGAATGGCCGACTTCAGCTTGACGCGCAGGCCCTCGCGCGCCATGGCGATCAGGTCGTTCGCCGGGCGGCCCGCCGCGACCTTGAGATAGCGATCGATGGGTCCCTGGAAGTGGAGACATTCGAGCTTGCGGTTGACCATCACCGCGGCCGGACCATAAGTCTCCAACACCATTCTGCGGCAGAGTTCGGCAAGGTCGGTCTGGCGCGACGGCGCCTGGGTCGGTCCGGCGACGATGCGCATCCCTGCTCCTTTGCCGGCGCTCGGCGACAGGCCGATGTCGCCGAATCGGCTGCCGCCGACGCGTCGATAGAGGCGCTCGGGTTTGGAGACGACGGCGAACCGGCCGTCGGCGGCGCTGAGGGCTTCCGCATTGCCGAGAAGCAGAAGGCCGCCTTCGCGCAAGGCAAAATGGAAGACCGCGGCGACCTTCGCCTGCGCCTCGGGGCGCAGGTAGATCAGTAGGTTGCGGCACGAAACGAAGTCGAGGCGGGCGAACGGCGGGTCCGCCAGCACATCCTGCACGGTGAACACGACGCTGTCGCGCAATTCGGGCGACACCCGGTAGGAATGGTCCTCTCTGGTGAAGAACTCGGCCAACCGGCCTGGCGAGACGTCGGCCTCGATCGATTGCGGATAGAGGCCGTCACGCGCGATCGCCACCGCGTCCGGGTCGACGTCGCTGGCGAAGATCTGCAGCTTGACGTCGCGTTCCGAGACAGCGATCTGCTCGCGAAACAGCATGGCGAGGGAATAGGTTTCTTCTCCGGAGCTGCAGCCGGCGACCCAGATCCGCAGCGGTCGATCCAGGTCGTGGTCGCGCACGAGATCGGGGATGGCGCTCTTCTCCAGGAAATCGAAGACCGGCGCGTCGCGAAAGAACCCCGTGACGTTGATCAGCAGGTCGCGGGAGAGCTGGTCGCGTTCGCCGGCGTCGCGCAGCAGCAGGTCCAGATAGTCGCCCGCCGTCTTGATCGCCGCTGTCGCCATGCGCCGCTCGACCCGGCGCTCGAGCGTGCCATGCTTGTAGTGGCTGAAATCGTGGACCGTCTTGGCGCGCAGGAGATCGATGATCTTCGGCAGAAGAACCTGGACCGAATCCCGCGCGGGCGCGCGTTTCGGCGCCGGCACAAACGCCGCGCCCTGTTGGCGGCTGGCGAGCGCCTCGGCGATCTTCGCGGTGGGCAGCACGAGATCGACGGCGCCCGTGGCGATCGCGCTTTGCGGCATGCCGTCATAGTCGGCTTCGCCGACGTCCTGCGCGATAACGAGGCCGCCGTTCGCCTTGACCGTCTTGAGCCCAACGGAGCCGTCGGCGCCGGTCCCCGACAGGACCACGCAGACCGTACGCGCGCCCCATTCGCGCGCCAGCGAATTCAAAAGGAAATCGAACGGCAGGCGCATGCCGTGACGCTCTCGCGGTCGCGACAGCCGCAACGCCGCCTTGTCGTCCACCGACAGATAGGCGCCGGGCGGAATGACATAGACGCGCTCGCGCTCGATCACCATGCCGTCGGTCGCCTGCACGACCGGCATCGCCGTGTTGCCGGACAGCAGGTTGACCATCATGCTGTTGTGGCTCGGATCGAGGTGCTGGACGATGATGAAGGCCATGCCGTTATCGGCCGGCAGCGCGTCGAGCAGCTTCCGGCACGCATCGAGGCCGCCGGCCGAGGCGCCGATCGCGACGATCGGAAAATCGGGGCGGCCGCTGGCGGACAGGGACCTCCGAATCCAATGCGGCCGCTCCGCCTTGCTTTGCTGCGGACGACGTCCAGGCATTCGGGCTATTTTTCTCGTCGAGCGGAACTCCAACGGGACGCTCCAGTAATTGATAGCACAATCCGAGAATTATTGCGACGTAATTATGGCCGCAGCCTTCACGACGACTTGGCTCCGCGCGCCCAGGGTCTGAGTATTTTCCGACTCTTATGCGGACGGCAGGTTTCGGTCATCGTTTCGGCCGCGCCGGCGAGTGCGCGGCGAAGACAGGAGACTTGAGGTCATGACTGAATCAAAGAGCGCCGAGATGGATCTCGCGGCGTTTCGCGACGATCTCGCCGCGCTGAGGGCCGACGTCTCGAGCCTGATCGAGCACGTCAAAGGCGAAGCCACGGACAAAGTGCAGAACGCGGCCGAGCAAATCGATCGCGGGGCGCGCGGAATCTGTCACGAGATGGGGGCGGAAGGCGAGCGCTCGGCCAAAGCGGTCGGCGCCTGGGTCGAGAAGCAGCCGGTTCTCGCGCTGCTGATTGCGCTCGGCGTCGGTTACATTGGCGCGCGCGCATTCCTGCGGTGAGCGGGTCCGCAGCAACGAGCGATCTCGTCAAGCTTGCGCTCGCTTTGCTTCAATCCGGGGCCGCGCGCAACGCGCAGCAATCGATCAAGTCCCTCATACGCGTCGCGTTGCTGCAGACGGTCGCCGCTTTCTGCGTCATCGCGGCGCTCGGCTGCGCTTTGGGCGCTTTGTGGATCTATGCCGCGCCCATTCTCGGCGGCGCTGGCGCGCTGCTGGCGGGCGCCATCGTTTTTGGCGTGATGGCGCTTGTGGCGTTCGGCCTGGCCTGGCGCGCTGAAAAGTCGCGCTCGCGGTCGCCCGCCCTCGGCTCGGCAGGCGACGCAACCCTCGCAGCGGCGACGAGCCTGTTCAAGCAGCATGTGGGTTTGGCCCTGGTGGCCGCCCTGCTCGCCGGCGTGTTCGTCGGCAGCGAGCGCTAGTCGCCGCCACGGCAAACCCCGGCGCCGGGACTGTCACCTCGCCGCCACATGAGTAGATTCCGACGCTCCCTTTCGCGGACAACGATCCGTTACCGTGGGTTCATGCGCATCGGCGATTCGCTTCGACGCGCAACGAGAAGGTCGGTCGTCTGACGAGGTCGCGCTGCTGTGCGCCTAATCTGCCTTATGAACCGCATGAAGGCCAACCATGCATCCGACCCACAACACGCGATCCGAGAACATCCCCGTGCAGTCCGCCGAACTGCTGAATAGACGCGTGGCCGCGGCGATCGATCTGCATGGCCAACTGAAGCAGGCGCGCGGGAACGTGCGGGGATCCGCCTTCATCGCCGTCCACGAGCTGTTCGACAAGGTCGCCGGCGAGGCGCGGCGTGACTCCGACCTGATCGCCGAACGCGCCGCGGGCGCGATCCAGGTCGCGACCGAGCGCTCGTTCCTCATCCCCTATCCCCTGCGCATCGCCGACGAAACTCAGCATCTGTTCGCAGTCGCCGCAACGCCGGCGGCGTTTGGGCAGTCCGCCCACGACGCGATCGGACAGTCCGAGACCCTTGGCGACGCCGACACCGACGATCTCTCCACCGAAATTTCGCGCGGCGTCGATCATCAGCTCCGGCCGGCCGAATCGCGCGTGGCGCCGAAATGAGCCACACGGCGAACATTGCGAAGTCGCCGGCGGGACCATGGCTGCGTGGGCAGGAATCCAAGCCAATGAAGGCATTGCGCATCCTGGTCGTCGAAGACGACGTCATGATCGGCGGTCTGCTGGCCGAAACGCTCGAGGATCTCGGTTACGTCGTCTGCGCCGTCGAGACCAACGCCGCCAAAGCGGTGGCCGCCGCCGCGCATCACCATCCCGATCTGATGATCGTCGATGTCGGGCTCGGCGAAGAGAGCGGCGTGGCTGCGGTCAAAGAGATCCTGCGAAGCGGGTTCGTTCCCCATGTCTTCGCCACTGGCGACGCGTTGAGGGACCTGTCGCTCGGGCCGGACGCCGTGCTCATCCAGAAGCCGTTCCGCGGCCCGGACATCGTTCACGCGATCGACCGGGCGCTCGCGGCGAAGCCCGCCCTCGCGCGCGCGCTTCGGCAGGAACCGATCTGATCGCGGCGAACGTCGGTCAACCCCATGAACCGGCGGCGTGATGCGGTCGGCGCCGATCAGTCGGATGCGCCGCGCGCTTCCGTGAGCGGGGCGGCTTGTCCAGCCGGTTTCGCTATGGGCGCCCGCTTCGAAGCGGACGATCGCCGACCTGACAACCAGTCCGACAACTGGTCGAGATAGATATAGATGACCGGCGTCGTGAACAGCGTCAGGGCCTGGCTCACCAGGAGGCCGCCGACGATCGCGTAGCCGAGCGGCTGTCTGAGCTCCGAGCCAGTGCCCGTTCCGAGCATCAGCGGGACGCCGCCGAGCATCGCCGCCATGGTGGNNTTCTTGACGATGCCGATGAGCAGAATGATGCCGATCAGCGCAATCAAACTGAAGTCGAAATGGAACAGCATCAATGTCGCGATCGCCCCCACGCCGGCCGAAGGCAAGGTCGAGATGATCGTGATCGGATGGATGTAGCTCTCATACAGGATGCCGAGGATCAGGTAGACGACCACCAGCGCCGCGACAATCAGCATCCACACTGTCGAGAGCGAATCCTGGAACGCCTGCGCATTGCCCTGGAAGCTGGCGATGATCGTGGCGGGAAGCTGCAAATCGCTCTGGGCGCGCTGAACCGCGCTCGTCGCCTGTCCGAGCGCCACGCCAGGCGCCAGATTGAAGCTGATGGTGACCGCGGGAAACTGGCCTTGATGGCTGATCGACAAAGGCTGGACGGGCGTCGTCGTCCATTTCGCGAATTCGGACAGCGGCACTTCGCCCCCGGTCGTCGGCGACTTGAGGAATATCCGATCGAGCGTCGTCAGGTCGTTTTGCAGGCTCGGCAGCAACTCCATGATCACTTCGTAGCTCGACAGCTGGGTGAAATACTGGGCGATCTGGCGCTGGCCGAAGGCGTCGAACAACGTATCGTCGATCGTCTGAGCCGTCAGTCCGTACCGCGCCGCCTGGTCGCGATCGAAAGTCAAAGTCAGCGTCGTGCCCGCCGTCTGCTGGTCGCTGGCGACGTCGCGCAGTTCGGGCAAGGTCTGCAGCTTGGCGAGCATCTTGGGCGCCCACGCGTTCAGCGCGTCGGAGTCGGACCCCTGCAGAGTGTATTGATATTGGGTGCGCGAGGCGCGGCCGCCGACGGTCAGGTCCTGCGCGACCTGCATGAACAATTTGGCGCCCTCGACCTTGTCGAGCTGCGGGCCCAATCGGGCGATGATCTGATCCGCGGTCGCCGTGCGCTCGTCGCGCGGCTTCAGAGTTATGAACAGTCGCCCGGCGTTGAGCGCGTTGCCCGTGCCGCCGATCGACATCGCGACGTGAGCGACGGCCGGATCCTTGAGGACGATTGCGCCGAGCGCCACCTGTCGCCGCTCCATTTCGGCGAAGGAGACGTCTTGCGCCGCCTGGGATACACCGGTGATCAGTCCCGTATCCTGTTGCGGAAAGAAGCCCTTCGGGATGACCACGAACAGGCAGACCGACAGCGCCAGAAACGCGAAGAAGACCATCAGCGTGACGAAGCGGAATTCGAGCGCGACGTCGAGGCCGCGCTCATAGGCCTTCAGCAGCGCGGCGAAACCGCGTTCGCTCAGGGCGTAGAGACGCCCATGGCGGGCGTCCTTCGCCGCAGTCAGGAAGCGCGACGCCAGCATCGGCGTCAGCGTCAGCGACACCACCGCCGACACGGCGATCGTCATCGTCAGCGTCATCGCGAATTCGCGGAACAGCCGCCCGATGATCCCGCCCATCAACAGCAGTGGGATCAGCACCGCGATCAGCGAGATGCTGATCGAAACGATGGTGAAGGCAATCTCGCGCGAGCCTCTCAGCGCGGCGGCGAACGGCTCCTCGCCTTCCTCGATGTAGCGGGTGATGTTCTCGAGCATCACGATCGCGTCGTCGACGACGAATCCGACCGAAATCGTCAGCGCCATCAGCGACAGATTGTCGAGGCTGTAGCCTGAGACCCACATCAGCGCGCAGGCGCCGAGCAACGCCAGCGGCACGGCGACGCTGGGGATGATGGTAGCCCATAAACTTCGCAAAAAGACGAAGATCACCATCACCACCAGCGCGACGGTGAGCAGAAGCGTGAACTGGACGTCCTGAACGGAGGCGCGAATGGTCTGCGTGCGGTCGCTCAAGGTGAAGATGTCGATCGAGGGCGGCATCGAGGCCTTGATGCGCGGCAGCTCGGCCATGATCGCGTTGACGATATCGATGACGTTGGCGCCGGGCTGCTTGAAGATGACGAGGAAGACGCTGCGCTTGCCATCGGCCCAGGCCGCCTGGTTCGTGTCCTGCGGGCCGGTCACTGCCTGGCCGATATCGCTCACCCGCAGCGGCGCGCCGTCGCGGTAGGCGACGATAACGTCGTTCCAATCCGCCGACCGGACGAGCTGATCATTGGTGTAAATCGTGAAAGAGCGCGCCCCGCTGTTGATCGCGCCCTTGGGCTCATCCACGGTCGTGACCGAGAGCGGCGTGCGCACGTCCTCGAGCGACAGCCCTTTGGCCACCAGCTTGGCCGGATCGAGTTGGATGCGGATGGCGGGCTTCTGCTGGCCGCCAATGGACACCTGGGCGACGCCGGGGACTTGGCTGATCTGTTGGGCGAGCTTGGTCTCGACATTGTCGTCGACCTCGGTCAGGGGCAGGAGTTGCGAGGTCGCCGCGAGCAGGAGGATGGGAGAGTCCGCCGGGTTCACCTTGCGATACGTCGGCGGACTCGGCAGATCCGTCGGCAATTGCCCGCTGGCGGCGTTGATCGCCGCCTGGACATCCGTCGAGGCCGCGTCGATGTCGCGGTCGAGGTCGAATTGGATGGTGATGGCGGTCGAGCCGAGCGTGCTCGTCGACGTCATCTGCGAGACGCCGGAAATTTGCGCAAACTGCGTCTCGAGCGGCTGGGCGACTGCTGAGGCCATGGTTTCAGGACTGGCGCCGGGGAGCTTGGCGGAAACCTGGATGGTGGGGAAATCGACCTGCGGCAGCGGCGCGACCGGCAATCTCGGATAGGCGATGATGCCGACGAACAGGATGCCGACCATCAACAACGAGGTGGCGACGGGGTGCCGAATGAATGGCTCGGAGATGCCGCCCGCCATGTCAGGGCGCCTTTACGGGCGCGCTCGGCGCGACGCTCGCCGCCGGCGTTGCGGAACCCGCCGCGCTCGGCTGGACCGGGGACCCTTGAACCAGTCGATACTGGCCGGCCGTGACCACGGTCTCGTCGGCCGTCAAACCCGTCAGGACGACCGATTGGCCGTCGCCTTCCTGCCCGACCGTAATGACGCGCGTTTCGACCTTGTTGTCGGCGCCGACCACGAAGGCATAGAGACCGCTCGGTCCGCGTTCGACGGCCCCGTCGGGCACGACGGTCACTTGCTCCAGCGTTTCGACCAGCAGGCGGGTCGATACCGACAGGCCGGGCCACAGGGCGTTGTCCTTATTCTCGAACGTCGCCTTCATGCTGATGGCGCCGCTCGTCGGGTCGATCGCGTCGTTGACGACGGCGAGATGGCCCTGCGAAAGCGTGCTCGACCCGTCCGAACTCAGGGCGATGACCGGCGTGACGCCGGCCGCGAGCGCCTTGTTGATCTGCGGCACGTCCTCCTCGGGCGCCGTGAACACGACCGAGATGGGTTGCAGCTGCACAATCGTCACGATGCCCGTTGTGTCGGCCGCGTGCACGATGTTGCCGGCGTCGACCAGGCGAAAGCCCATCTTCCCCGTGAGCGGAGCGCGGATGGTCGTGTAGTCGACTTGCGTCTGGGCGTTGTCGATCGCCGCCTGATCGCCCTTGATCTGGGCAACCAATTCGTCGACCGTCGCTTGCTGCGCGTTGAATGTCATAAGCGCAATGGAATCCTCTTTGGCGAGGCCGGCGTAGCGCTGCAGGGTGAGTTGCGCGTTCTTGAGATTCGCCTCGTCCTGCGCCTTCTTCGCGACCGCCTGATCGAGCGCCGCCTGATAGGGACGCGGATCGATCTGCACGAGCAAATCGCCTTGCTTGACCATTTGGCCTTGCTTGAAGGCGATCTTGGTGACCTGGCCATCGACGCGGCTGCGGATGAGAACCGTCTGGTAAGGCTCCACGGCGCCGAGCCCGTTCAAGTAGACAGGAAAATCAGCCTTCTTCGCTTGCGCGATGGTGACGGGAATGGTCGCAGGCGCCTTCGAGCTATTGGCGGCGCCCGGACCTGCCGTCCCGGTATCGGCGCTGTAAAAGTGGCGCCAGCCGAAGTAGCCGCAGAGTGCGACCACGGCTACGGCGGCTGCCAACGTCCAACGACTGTGGAGAAGTGAAGCCAAAGCACGCCCCCAAAAGCGGCGAGTCGACTGCATTTGTCACTCGTCGACCGTTCGGCGGTTCGGCGCACGCGCAAGTGGCCGCCCCCGAGGACTAGCGGACAGGGCGCCGCGCAGGGAGGTTCGGAAACTACCTAGTCGCGGCCAGGCCCCAGGGACCGCCGCGTCCGCTTTGCGGTCGCTCTCGACGCCGCCGAGCGCCGACAGGCGGCGTGGGTAGTTTCCGAGTCTGACGGCGCCCGCCGCGGAGTCCTATTTGTCGGGACCGGTCGATGTAACGGAAAGCCAAGCGTCGCTTGGCTCCCGCGGTCGAGAAGAGAATCGCCTGTTGACATGGCTCATGCGGCTTTAGCGCCTCTCATCGGAGCGCAGTTCGACAAGTTCCTCTACGCGCCGATCCGCGAGGATCGAAACGGAACGCCGCTCAGCGTCCTTTCCGCGCTTGCGCGACTGGATGTCGATCCGTGGCAGGAAGCCCTCAGCCTTGCGCTTATGCCCAAGGCGACCGCCGCTGCGCGACTGGCCGCATTGATCGCCGCGCTGCCGGACGAACAGAGCAGCGACAATCCCGCCAAGTCGACCGCCGCCGATCTGGTGACGCTGTTGCCGAAGGCGCCGGGTTTCACGGTCGGTTCGTCGGATGGCGTATTTTCGGCGGTTGGGCCGCAGCAGGCGCAGATCCGCTTCGCTTTGGGCGCTCTGGCCATCCTGGCCATGATCGCGCTCGCGCTCTCCGCCAGTCTTTCGTCGCCGCCAGGAATTGGCGCCAATCCGTCGGCGGCTCCCGTGAGCGAGGCCACGACGACTGCGCCACGCGAGCACAGTCCATAGGCGCTCGACGGGGCATGACAGTGCGCCTGCCCCGCCAAGGGTGTGCGTGGCGCGCTCAAAATCGCCCCCATCAACGTAAAGCCAATCAGCAGGTTGCGACGCCGATCGGCGCTCGCCAACCAGGTTCGCCTCGTCCTTCGCACCGTCGCCTGCTGGCCGATGCTCGCCGTCCGCGACGCCATTTCCGAAAGCGCGCGATCTGGCCAGGGCGGAGTTCGCCACGTTGCGCCTCGACCGGCTCAAGATCGCCGACCGCGCCGTTTGAAATGGCGAGCCGCGTCCGTCCGGCCTTCGCCGCCGCCTCTCCCGAGGCCGATCTCTTCGCCTCCTTGCCGGCCGCCCTCATGCGCAGCGGGCCTTGAACGACGGCGCGTGAGCCCCGCTCGCCGTCGCCTTCTCTCCAACCCGTTCAAAGGTGCAGGTCTCGACGCCGTGAAAAAGCCGAACGGCCAATTGCGTCCAAACGCAACCTTTCCAAACCCAACGCGATCGCCGACCCGCGCGGCGAATAGATCGAGCTAATCCGCTTCATGCGCGATTTCTGCGGCTTGCGGGAATTCGGAGAGTGGTCCCATCCGGCGCTGAAACACGCTCAGCCCGGAGGGCCGAGGTTGTCCCAACCTCCGTCTGACGCCATCAACGCGTCGGCCTCCGTCGGCCCCCAGCTTTTGCGCTCGTAAGGGCGAACCGGCGGGCAGGTCTTGAGAACCGGATCGACGACCGCCCATGCCGCTTCGATGGCGTCCTCGCGGGTGAAGAGCGCGCCGTCGCCCGCCATCGCGTCGCCGAGCAGCCGGGTGTAGGCCGATTCTTGGCCAGGACGCTCGTCGACCAGAAAGAGCTCCCGCTGGTCGCCGACGAACTCTTTGCCGGCGCGCTTGATACGGGCGGCCAGCGCGATGGCGGAACGGGGAGAGAGACGAAATCGCAGATAGTTTGGTCGGCCGGAGGTCGGCGCCGAGTCGGCGAACAACGGCTGCGGCGGCGCCTTCAGCTCCACCAGAATCTCGGTCGCCGTTTGCGCCAGGTATTTGCCGGAACGCAGGTACCACGGCACGCCCGCCCACCGCCACGAGTCGATATGGAGCCGAAGGGCGCAGTAGGTCTCGACGTCGGAGTCCTTCGCCACGTTCGGTTCGTCGCGGTAGCCGACGTATTGGCCGCGCACCATGTCCTCGGCGGCCAGGGGCCGCATCGCTTGAAAGACCTTGACCTTTTCGTCGCGGACGAAACCGTAACTCCTGCCGGAGGGCGGCTCCATGGCGAGCAACGCGACGATCTGGAAGAGGTGGTTCTCGATCACGTCGCGCAGGCACCCGGCTGTTTCGTAGAATGCGCCGCGACTCCCGACGCCAAAATCCTCCGCCAGGGTCACCTGGATGCTGGCCACGTAGTTGCGGTTCCAGATCGGCTCGAGGAACGAATTGGCGAAGCGGANNATGTTCATGATCGCCTCCTTGCCGAGGAAGTGATCGATGCGGAAGATCGCGTCTTCAAGGAACGCCGCGCGCGCGACGGCATTGAGCGCCCGCGCGGACGCCAAGTCGCGCCCGAATGGCTTTTCGACAATCACGCGCGCGCCCTCGGTCAAGCTTGCCGCTGCGAGCCCCTTGATCACCGTCTCGAAGAGCGAGGGCGGGATCGCGAGGTAGTGCGCGGGATGCGCAGCGACTCCCAGCGCCGTCTTCAAGGCCGCAAACGTACCCTGGTCGTTATAGTCCCCACTTACGTAGCTCAGCAGCGCGGTGAGACGGCGCATGGCGTCCTGGTCGTCGATGCCGCCCGATCGCTGGATGCTGTCCTCCACGCGGTTGCGCAGTTGCTCCAGGCCCCACTTCGGCGAGGCGACGCCGACGACCGGGATTTGCAGCGCGCCATTTTTCGCCAGCGCATAGAGCGCAGGGAAGATCATCTTGTGAGCGAGGTCGCCCGTCACGCCGAAGAGCACCAGGGCGTCCGAACGGGGGGCGGTCATCGGACGGCGGCCTTTTCCTCATGGCCGCCAAACTGATAGCGAAGGGCGGACAATACCTTGTCGGCAAAGTCATCCCCGCCCTGGGAGCTGAAGCGCTGGTAAAGCGCGGCGCTGAGAACAGGCGCCGGGACCGACACGTCGATAGCCGCCGCGATCGTCCAGCGCCCCTCGCCCGAGTCCGATACCCGGCCGGAGAAATTCGCCAGGTCCGGACTCTTGAGGAGGGCGACGGCGGCCAGGTCCAGCAGCCACGAAGAGATGACGCTGCCTCGGCGCCAAACCTCGGCGATGTCGGCCAGGTTCAGGTCGTAGGGATAGCTCTCGGGGTTGCGAAGCGGCGCGGTTTCGGCGTCGACCGTGCGCTGCTGTTTGCCGGCGTTGGCGTGACGCAGGATATTCAAACCCTCCGCGTAGGCGGCCATGATTCCGTATTCGATGCCGTTGTG
>PLRT01000267.1 GCA_003164915.1 Hyphomicrobiales bacterium
GAGGGGTTAGGGGTGAGGGGTCGGCGCGTCAGCGCCTTGTTTTGGAAACGCGCCTTGCGGCGCGACCCCTCATCCGGCCGCGCTGCGCGCGTCCACCTTCTCCCGCAAGGGGAGAAGGACAATGATCCGCCTCGCGCCGCGCTACGCCGAGCTGGCGACGACGACGAATTTTTCGTTCCTGCGCGGCGCGTCGCATCCCGAGGAGCTGGTCGCGCGAGCCGCCGAACTCGGGCTTTCGGGGATCGGAATCGCCGACCGCAACACGCTTGCCGGCGTCGTGCGCGCGCACGTCTTCGCGCGCGAGAACCGCGAGGCGCTCGGCGCGTTGCGCGTCGTCACGGGAACGCGGCTCGCCTTCGTCGACGGCGCGCCGGACGTGATCGTCTACCCGCAGGACCGCGCCGCCTACGGACGGCTCAGCCGGCTGCTCAGCCAGGGCAATCTGCGCGCGCCGAAAGGCGAATGCCATCTGCGTTTCGACGAACTGTTAGAGCGCGCCGAGGGGCTGCAGGCGATCGCGCTTCCCCTCATTCGGCGCTCGGACGAGCCCTTATCCGGCCGCGCTGCGCGCGTCCACCTTCTCCCGCAAGCGGGAGAAGGGAGCGTCCCCCGCGCGCGGGAGAAGGGTTGGGGCGAGGGGAAGCGCCTCACGCAACTGCGCGAAGCGTTCGCCGGCCGACTGTGGATCGGCGCTTGTCCGACTTACGGCCTCGACATGCGCGGCGGGCTCGCCGAGCGCGCGGCGCTGGCGCGAAAACTCGGCGCGCCGCTGATCGTGGTCAACGACGTCCTCATGCACGTTTCCGAGCGGCGCGCCCTCGCCGACGTCGTCGCCTGCATCCGCGAGAAGACGACGCTCGCGGCAGCCGGGCTGCTGACCCAGGCCAACGCCGAGCGCCATCTCAAAGGGCCGGAGGAAATGGCGCGACTGCTTGTCGAGGCGCCGGGCGCGGTCGAGGAGACGATCCGCTTCCTCGACGGGATCGCCTTCAGCCTCGACGAGCTCGCCTACGGCTATCCCGAGGAGCTGCGCGAGGGCTACGCGACGCCGCAGCAGGCGCTCGAAGCTTTCGCCGAATCGGGGGCGCGGGCGCGCTATCCTGAGGGCGTCCCCGACCGCGTGCGCTCCGCGCTCGACCACGAACTCGCGCTGATCGCCCAGCTCGGCTACGCGNNCACGACATCGTCCGCTTCGCCCGCGCGAAGGACATCCTCTGCCAGGGGCGCGGCTCGGCGGCCAATTCGACCGTCTGCTATTGTCTCGGGATCACCGAGGTCGATCCGTCGCGCTTCGACCTGCTGTTCGAGCGCTTCGTCTCGCCCGAGCGCGGCGAGCCGCCGGACATCGACGTCGATTTCGAGCACGAGCGGCGCGAGGAGGTNNCCCGTTCGGCGATCCGCGAGACCGCCAAGGTCTTCGGCCTGTCCGACGACGCGATCGTCGCGCTCAACAACACCGTCTGGGGTCAGAGCTCGGCGCCGATCGGCGAAGAGCGCGCGCGCTCGGCTGGGCTCGACCCGGGCGAGCCGACGCTCGCGCTGATGCTGAAGCTCGCGGGCGAGCTGGTTGGTTTCCCGCGCCACTTGACCCAGCACAGCGGCGGCTTCGTCATCGCCCGCGACCGGCTCGACGAGATCGCGCCGATCATGAACGCAGCGATGGAGGACCGCACGATCGTCGAATGGGACAAAGACGATCTCGACGCGCTCGGCATCCTCAAGATCGACGTGCTGGCGCTCGGCATGCTGACCGCAATGAGCAAGAGCCTCAAGCTGCTCGAAGCCCATTACGGCGAGCGGCTGACCCTCGCTTCGATCCCGTCGGAGGAGCCTCAAGTCTACGCAATGATCCAGCGCGCCGACACGGTCGGCGTGTTCCAGATCGAGAGCCGCGCGCAGATGTCGATGCTGCCGCGACTCAAGCCGGCGAATTTCTACGACCTCGTCATCGAAGTGGCGATCGTCCGCCCCGGGCCGATCCAGGGCGACATGGTCCATCCCTACCTGCGCCGCCGCCAGGGGCTCGAGCCGACGATCTATCCNNTCGCCATCGTCGCCGCCGGCTTCACCCCCGCCGAGGCCGACAAGCTGCGCCGCGCGATGGCGACCTTCCGCCGCGCCGGCACGATCCAGACTTTTCAGGTGAAGATGGTCGAGGGCATGGTCGCGCGCGGCTACGAACGCGAATTCGCCGAGCGCTGCTTCCGTCAGATCGAGGGCTTCGGCGAATACGNNGCTTCCCCGAGAGCCACGCGGCGAGCTTCGCGCTGATCGTCTATGCCTCGTGCTGGATGAAGTGCCGCTATCCCGACGTGTTCGCCGCGGCGATGCTCAACGCCCAGCCGCTCGGCTTCTACGCCCCCGCACAATTGGTGCGCGACGCGCGCGAGCACGGCGTCGAGGTGCGCGAGGTCGACGTCAACCTGTCCGACTGGGACTGCACGCTGGAAAAATTCCCTTCCCCCCTTGCGGGGGAAGGTGGCGGCCGCAGGCCGCCGGATGAGGGGTCGGCGCGTGAGCGCCTTGAGGCGCGCCTTGCGACGCGATCCCGCAACGCCTCGCTTCCGCGCGCCTCGCGGCGCGACCCCTCATCCGGCCACGCTTCGCCTGGCCACCTTCCCCCGCAAGGGGGGAAGGAGGATCGCCTGCACCCCCGCCACGCCGCCATGGCGGCGGAAATCCGCGCAACGCATGCGGTGAGGCTCGGCTTGCTGCAGATCGCCGGCGTCAAGGAGAACGAGATGAAGCAGCTCGTCGCGCGGCGCGGAGCGGGTTACGATTCGGCGCGCGACCTTTGGCTGCGCTCGGGCCTCGAGCCGGCGGTTCTGGAGCGGCTCGCCGACGCCGACGCGTTCCGCTCGCTCGGCCTCGACCGCCGCGAGGCCTTGTGGGCGGTGCGCGGCCTCGGCCGGGTCGGCGACCAGGACGACCTGCCGCTGTTCGCGCTGAGCCGCCCCGAACGCGACGCCGAGCCCGACGCGAAGCTGCCGCCGATGCTGCTCGGCGCCCATGTCGTCGAGGACTATCGCCGCCTGTCGCTGTCGCTCAAAGCCCATCCGGTCGCCTTCATGCGCGCGCGGCTCGACGCGCGCGGCGTCAGGCGCAGCGAGACGCTGGCGACGCTGAAGACCGGCGACCGCGTCGCCGTCGCCGGACTGGTGCTGGTGCGCCAGCGGCCGGGCACCGCGCAGGGGGTGATCTTCATGACGCTGGAGGACGAGACAGGCGTCGCCAATCTGATCGTCTGGCCGAAGGCGTTCGAGCGGCTACGCGCCACCGTGATCGGCGCGCGCTTCGTCGTCGCCACCGGCAAACTGCAGAACGAATCCGGCGTCGTCCACCTGATCGTCGAGCGGATGGAGGACCTGACGCCAATGCTAGGCCTCCTGTCGCGCGAAGATCCCGAGGCCGCTCCCTCCGGCTTCGCCGAAGCGCCGCTGCCCGCATCGCCGCGCCGCCAGGGCGACCGATTCGCCCAGACCCAGCTCTTCTACGACCCGCGCCTGCCGCCGACGCCAGAGCAGCGGGAGGCGGCGCGCGCCCTGCCGACGGGGCGGAGCTTTCATTGAAGCCGATCCACGATGATCGCCGGAAAACGTCCTCGCCGTGAGGAGCCTGCGCAGCAGACGTCTCGAACGGCGAGGACGTCTGGCGTCGACTGGCGGGCGCTCCTCTGAACGAGGCGGCTCGGGTTTGGCGACGGACTCAATTATGAAGCGGTTTGGCTTAGGCTACGTCGTCGGGCGCCGGCGCGCGCTTGTCGCCGACGATCATCGCCCGCACGAGATTCTCGCGATGGCGCAGGCTCGCCAGCGCGACGCCGGCGAGATGGACGAGGACGAGCAGCGCCAGGCCGTGCGCGATCCAGGAATGCAGACGCTGCGCGCTCAGCGAGCCCCAGAACGCGTCGGTCGTCAGCGCGTAGCCGCTCGCAACCGTCGCAGCGATCGCGACGAGCAGCGCGACGATCATCGCCCCGCCGGCCGGATTGTGGCCGACGAAACGCGCCTCGGAACCGCGAACGACCCCGCAAAGATAGGCGAAGACGACGCGCGGCGCGCGCACGAACTGGGCGAAGCGCGCGTAACCGCCGCCGACGAACCCCCAGACGACGCGCGCCAGCGCCATCGCGCCGGCGACGTAACCGGCCCAGGCGTGCAAGTCCTGCCAAACTTGCGCGCTGAGCCAGCAGACGCCGAAGCTCACGACGAGCGACCAGTGGAACGCCCGTACGAACGGATCCCAGACGCGTATCACCGTCGCCTCCACGCCGCCCGGAGTCGCTGCAACGCGATCAGTTCTCGCCGGCTTCGGGGTTGTCGAGCTTCTCGAGCGTCTGGGCATTGTAGGCCATGTTGACGCGCTTGCCGCCCTTGTCGGTCGCGTAAACTTCGTAGCAGCCGCTCTCGATCTTGATCTGCTTGACCGTGAAGCCCTCGGTCTGCAACTGCGATTCCAGCGCCGACTTGGGCTGCCACGCAGACTTCGGGCCGGCGGCGCATTTGCCGGCGGCGTAAGCGGGGCTGATGGCGAGGCCGACGACGGCGAGGGCGGCGAACGTGAACATGGTCTTCATTCGGGACTCCGAGAGGTTGATGACAAGCGGCGCGTCGCGCCGTCGCCTCTCGATTTCCCGTTTCAACCTGGCCGAAGTGCGGCCGCCAGGTTACGGTTTCTCAAAGTGCGTCACGCGTTCTTCGACGCGCGCGCCAGTTCGTCGACGATCGCCTTGAGCCGCACCGCCTCTATGCCCGCCGCCTCGCGCGCTTCGGCGATCAGCCGCAGATTGTTGGCGGTCGAGGTGGCCTTCCAGCCTTCGTCGAGCGCGGCGAGGGCGTCGCCCAGCGCCTCCTCGGCGCCGTCCCAGTCGCCTTCGATCGCCGCCAGTTCGATCAGCGTCGCGTGATCCCAATAGTCGGCGCCTTGCGACTGGCGATGTCGCACGGCGTAGCGTGCGACGCCGGCGATCTCTCTGGCGGCGCGGTCGCGCGGATCGGCGATGGTCATCAGCGTCGCGGCGTTGACGCCGGGATAGGCGTCGCGCCAGTCTGTCTCGAAGCCCTGCCTGTAAGCGGCGATGGCCTTGCGCAAATGGCCGCGCCCCTCGATCTCGCGTCCTGCTTTGCGCGCCTTGTCCCAGCGGTCCTTGTGGATGCGGCCAAGCAGGCCGCAGGTCTCGCTCGACGGGCCGCGTTCCTCGATCATCTCCACCAGGATCGCTTCGGCTTCGCGGTCCCGGCCGAGGCGATTGAGCGCCATCGCCCATTGCTCGCGCACCAGCACGGTGCGCTGCAACGCGCGGTCGAGCCGGCCGCAAAGATCGACCACGCGCTCCCACTCCGACAGCGCGCGATAGGAGAGCAGCAGGTCGACCGCGACGCCGGCCTCGACCGTGTCGATGTCGCCGAGCCCGTCGCGCACCGCGTCGAGCGCCGCGACGCCGCCCGCGCGCGCGTCGGCGAGCTGCTTTTTCAGCACTTCGGCATAGGCGACCTGGGTGCGAAAGACGTCGGTCTTCAGCCGGTCGATCGGCGCCGCCTGGTAGCCCTCGAGCAACTGAAACAGCGGCGAGTCCATCGCGCGATGGCCGCGCGCCTCGATCAACCGCTCGGTCAGCGCCTTGGTTGCGCCCGCCGCGTCGGCCGGCGCCCCGTCGTCGCCGAGCGCATAGGGCAGCGCGCGCAAGGGGCCGACGTCGAAGGGCAGGGGCGAGCCGAGCGCCATGGTCAGCACGGTCGTCTCTGGCCGCGCCGCATGGCGGATGCCGAGCTCGTAATAGACGTTGGCGTTGAGGATGGTGAGATCGGCGATGGCGAATTCGCTGAGGAGAATGCGCTCGTACATCAGCTTGTGGATGAAGCCGGCGCCTTTCTCCTCGTCGGCGCGCACGACGGCGAGACCAGCCGCCTCGACCGCCGGGGCGATCACCACGGCGTAGATGCGGTCGAAATCGACCATCCTCCCGCTCGGATCGGGCTTGCGGCCGAACGGCATGATGACGAAGCAGACGGCGCGATGGTCCATGGTTTCGCCCCTGGCGGGTCACGATCCTAGACCGGCGCCGTGGCGCCTGGGTAGCGGGCTTCGGTTTGCCTTCGTCGGCCGTGCTTGCTAGCCAAGCGCCGTCCCCGGATCGGAACCGCCTTGGCTTACGTCCAACTTGCCTTTCTTTCGCTGCTGTGGGGCTTTTCGTTCCTGCTGATCAAGATCGCGTCCCAGTCGTTCGACTGGATCGGCTATGCCTGCGGCCGCGCCGGCGTCGCCGCGCTGGCGCTCGCCGCG
>PLRT01000250.1:0-36741 GCA_003164915.1 Hyphomicrobiales bacterium
CGCGGGGCAGGATAGCGCGCGCCATCGCTCAGCGTCGCGACAGGAGATCGACCGCCTGGGCGTCGGCCCAATCGGAGACGGCGGCCGCCTCGGCAAAAGAAGGGTCGGTCTCGACCAGCTTGGCGGCGGCGACAATCTCGGCCTCGCGTTCGCCCAAGGCGCGAAGCATCAGCCGCTCGATGGCGCGGCTGCGATCGCGGCCTTTGAAGGTCGCCACGAAGCGCGCGGCGACATCGGAATCGACGCTGTAGACGACACGCTTGGTTGCCGGCATCGGATCTGCAGTCCTGTTCGACTGACTCAGCTGCACACTGTGACAGAAGACAAGATCCTGGCCCGTGTTCCAAGGGCGGACGGCGCGCGGACGTCGATCGTCGACCGCTAACCTTTCTTCTTCATCTTCTCCCGGAACGCCTTGGCCCAGCCGGGCTTGACCACCTGGCGGCCGCGGCCGACCGCCAGCGCATCGGCTTCGACGTCGTCGGTGATGACGGAACCCGAGCCGACATAGGCGCCGTCGCCGATCCTGACCGGCGCGACGAGCGCCGAGTTGGAGCCGATAAAGACGCCCGCGCCGATGTCGGTCCTGTATTTGCCGAAGCCGTCGTAGTTGCAGGTGATCGTGCCGGCGCCGATGTTGGTCCCGGCGCCGACCCGCGCGTCGCCGATGTAGGTCAGGTGGTTGACCTTGGCCCCGGCCTCGATCGTGGCCGCTTTGATCTCGACGAAATTGCCGACCTTGGCCTTTGCGGCGATGTCGGCGCCCGGACGCAGCCGCGCATAGGGTCCGATCGCCGCGCCGCCGGCGACCTTTGCTCCTTCGAGATGCGAGAAGGCGTGGATCACCGCGCCGTCGCCGATCGCGACGCCCTTGCCGATCACCACATGCGGCTCGATGACGACGTCGCGCCCGATCGCGACGTCGGCGGAAAGAAACACCGTCTCGGGCGCGACCAGCGTCGCGCCCTCCAGCATCGCCTTGCGGCGCAGCCGCCGCTGCATCGCCCCTTCCGCGGCGGCGAGTTGGACGCGGTCGTTGACGCCCATCGCCTCCTCTTCGGCGGCGAGGCGGGTTTCGGCTCTGAGGCCGCGGCCGGCGGCGATCCCGGCGAGGTCGGTCAGATAGAATTCCCCCTGTGCGTTGTCGCAGCCGACCGCCTCGAGCAGCGCCAGCGCATGCGCGCCGCCAACCGCCAGCGGCCCGGCGTTGCAGCGGCGAATCGCGCGCTCGGCCGCCGTCGCGTCCTTCTCCTCGCGGATGGCGACGAGGCGGCCGCCGCGCTCGATCATCCGGCCGTAGCCGGTCGGATTGGTCGCCTCGAACGCCAGCGCGGCGAGGTCGACGTCGTCGGCCAGCGCTTCACGCAATGCGCCCAGGCTCGGCGCGGTCAACAGCGGCGCGTCGGCGTAGACGACGAGCACGTCGTCGAAACCGCGCGCGATCGCCGCGCGGGCGGCGAGGGTCGCGTGGGCCGTACCGCGCCGCTCGCTCTGGAGGAAGATTTCCGCATCCGCGAAATAGGCGCGCGCCGCCGCGGCGACGTCGTCGCGTCCCGGCCCGACGACGACCGCGACCGCGCTCGCGCCCGCTTCGCGCAGCGCCGCGAGCGCGTGGACGATCATCGGCCGGCCGGCGACCTCGTGCAGCGCCTTCGGCGTCGCCGAGCGCATGCGCACGCCCTCGCCGGCGGCGAGGACGACGCCGAGGCAGGTTCGGGCGGTCGAGGGCGGGGGATTCATGACGGGCTCCTGGAGGCGGCGCCGCGGCGGGCGAAACGCCGCCGGGCGGGTCGACGAGCGCTTATCAGGCTTTGGTTGAACAGTCGAAAAACCCCGTCGCCGACTCGCCGGAATAGGATATAGAAATAACGCCGCGCGATGCTCGTTTCACGCCCCTCCGGCGTGTAAATGCCGCAAAGCGACTGGAGAATTCAAGGAACCGTGTGGCGGGGTGTCCGTGCGGAGGCGACGGCGTCGCCCGAGCGGAGGCCCCGAACGCGAATGAAGTGCGTCATGGCAGAGAGTCCGCGTCGGGAATTCCTCAAGTTGGCCCTCGGCGGGGCCTTCGCCGCGGCCGGGATCGCCTTGCGCCGCGCGGTCGCCGCGCCGATGGCTCAACCGACGCCATTTTCCGCCGACAGCGTCCTCGACATGGCGCGCGACCTCGCCAAATCGCCGTTCAAGCCGCCGAACACGTCGTTGCCCGATCCGTTCGGCAATCTCACCGCCGAACAATATCTGTCGATCCGCCACAATCCTGGCACCGCAATCTGGAGCGACGAGAAGACCGGCTTCGCGCTCGAGCCTCTGCATCGCGGCTTCGTGTTCACCGCCCCGGTGCAGATCAACGTCGTCGAGAATGGCGAGGCGCGCCGGCTCATCTACGACCGCAACGCCTTCGACTTCGGCAAGTTGCAGCCGCCGGCCGACCTGCCCGACATCGGCTTTTCCGGCGTTCGCGTGCTGCGCGCAAGCGACGACCAGGGCTGGCGGGAGCTCGCGATCTTCCAGGGCGCGACCTTTTTCCGCAGCCTGGCGCGCGGCCAGACCTACGGCCTCAACGCGCGCGGGCTTTCGATCCGCACCGGCGACGCGCAGGGCGAGGAATTCCCGCAGTTTCGCGCCCTGTGGATCGAGAAGCCGAGTCCGGCGGCCGACGCGCTGACGATCCATGCGCTGCTCGATTCGACCAGCGTGACCGGCGCCTTCCACTTCACGCTGCGGCCGGGCGAGGCGACGATCATCGACACCGAGCTGACCCTGATCGCGCGCGTCGCGGTCGACAAGCTCGGGTTGAGTCCGATGACCTCGACCTATGTCTTCGGCCCGCTCGACCATCGCCATCCCGACGACGCGCGCGCCGCCGCCTACGACATCGGCGGCCTGCAAATGCTCAGCGGCGCCAACGAATGGCTGTGGCGGCCGATCGCCGCGCGCGAGACGCTGCAGATTTCCGCTTTCGCCGACCAGAACCCGCGCGGCTTCGGTCTGCTCCAGCGCGCGCGCGTCTTCGACGCCTTCTACGACGACGACGCGCGCTGGGAGCTGAGGCCGTCGTTGTGGATCGAGCCGATCGGCGACTGGGGCGAGGGCGAGGTGCTGCTGCTCGAGATCCCGTCCGATTCCGAGTTCAACGACAACGTCATCGCCCAATGGCGGCCGAAGATGGCGCTCGCCGCAGGCGCATCGATCTCGTTCGCCTATCGCCAGTTCTGGTGCTGGACGCCGCCGGCGCGGCCGCCGCTCGCCGCCGTCGTCAGTTCGCGCGGCGGCAAGATCGGCAAGCGCCTCCGCTTCGCGGTCGAGTTCGTCGCCGACCTGTTCGCCGACCCGCAGAAGGCGGCGCAGGTGACCGCGCAGGTTTCCGCCGCGCCCGGGCAGATTGTCGCCACGCGCCTGTTCGCCTACAAGGAACGGCGCGCGATCCGCGTCGTCCTCGACCTCGATGCCGGCTCGGAGTCCTATTCCGAACTGCGCGTGCAGCTCAAGGCCGCCGACCAGCCCGTCAGCGAGACATGGCTCTATCGATGGACAGCCTGACGGCCCCGACGGGCGTTCCGCCGGCGACGCCGCGCGAGGCTCCGTTGGCGATGCCGGTGCAGTCGCTGCGGACGTTCGACCGTCGCGAACGGCGACGCTGGGTCTCGCCGCGCAACGTCCATGCGCCCTGGCTCGCGCGGATCGCCGTGTTCGGCGGCGCGGCCGCGCTGACCGCCTACGGCGCGCGCGAGATGTACGGCGTGGTCGCCGTCGGCGAGATCACCACGCTCGAATGGGCGCTGGTCGTGCTGTTCGTCGTCAACTTCGCCTGGATCGCGCTCGCCTTCGCTTCGAGCGTCTACGGCTTCGTCTGGCTCTTGCGGGCGCCGCGGCTCGGGCCGCTGCCGCAGAAGCTCGAGAGCAGGACCGCGGTGGTCATGCCGATCTACAACGAGGCGCCGGCGCGCGTCTTCGCCGCGGTGCAGGCGATCTGCGAAGACGTGCGCGCGACCGGGCTCGGCGACCATTTCGACTATTTCTTCCTTTCCGACACCACCAACCCCGACCTCTGGATCGCCGAGGAGCGCGCGCTGCTGGCGATGCGGGAGCGGCTGGCGGGCGAGCGCGTCTACTATCGCCGCCGGCGCAAGAACACCGCGCGCAAGGCGGGCAACATCGCCGATTTCGTCACCCGCTGGGGCGCCGCCTATCCGCACATGCTGGTGCTCGACGCCGACAGCCTGATTTCGGGCGCGACGATCGTGCGGCTCGCCGCCGCGATGGAGGCCGACCCGGACGCCGGCATGGTCCAGAGCGTGCCGCTGATCGTCAATCGCAACACCTTCTTCGCGCGGCTGCAGCAGTTCGCCGCCCGCATCGCCGGCCCGGTGATCGCCGCCGGCCTGTCGGCCTGGATGGGGCGCGACGGCAACTACTGGGGCCACAACGCGATCATCCGCACCCGCGCCTTCGCCGACCATTGCGGCATGCCCGAACTGCCGGGCAAGCCGCCGTTCGGCGGCCACATCCTCAGCCACGATTTCGTCGAGGCGGCGCTGATGCGCCGCGCCGGCTGGGCGGTCTACATGCTGCCGACGCTGGGCGGCTCCTTCGAAGAGAGCCCGCCGTCGCTGATCGATCTGGCGACGCGCGACCGGCGGTGGTGCCAGGGCAACCTCCAGCACTCGCGACTGCTCTTCTCCAGCGGCCTCGCGTTCGCCTCGCGCCTGCACCTCGTCAACGGCATCATGGGCTATCTCGCCTCGCCGCTGTGGATGGCGCAGCTGCTGATCGGCATCGTGCTGGTGCTGCAGTCCAGGTTCATCCGGCCGGAATATTTCACGGCCGAGTTCTCGCTGTTCCCGACCTGGCCGCGCTTCGACTACGAGCGCGCGCTGCAACTGTTCGAGTTGACGATCGCGGTGCTGCTCGCGCCGAAGATCTTCGGCATGGTTCTCGCCGGCCTCGATCGCGAGACGCGGCGCGGCTGTGGCGGCGCCGTGCGGCTGTTCCTTTCGACCGTGATCGAGATTCTCGTGTCGGCCGCCCTCGCTTCGATCATGATGGTCATCCAGTCGGGCGCGGTGCTGCAGATCCTATCGGGCCGCGACACCGGCTGGAACCCGCAGCGGCGCGACGACGGCTCGATTCCGTTCATCAGCATTGTTCGTCGCCATCGTTCGCACATGGCGCTCGGCGTTGTCACGCTGCTCGCGGCGGGCGTGCTGTCGCCCTCGCTGGTGGTGTGGATGTCGCCGACGATTGGCGGCCTGATCCTGGCGATTCCGCTGTCGTGGGCGAGCGGCCAATTGTGGATCGGCGTCGGCCTGCGCCGCCTCGGCCTGCTGATCACGCCTGAAGAAGCGCAGATCCCGGGGATCATCCAGCGCTCCAACGCGCTGTCGGCCGAACTCGCGCTCGAGGGCGGCCAAGACGAGGACGCGCTCAAGGCGATCGTCGCCGATCCCGCCCTGCGCAAGGCGCACGAATCGTTCCTGCCGGAGGCCGGCCGCCGCCGCCGCGGCGAGATCGACGTCGACGAGGCGGTGGCGACCGCCAAGCTCAACGACGCGCAATCGCTCGAAGACGCCTGTGCGTGGCTGAAGCGCAAGGAGCGGCTGGCGGTGCTCGGCGACCGCGCGCTGATCGCCTTGCTCGCGCGCCTGCCCAAGCAGCGCGAACCGCTCGACGATGCGGAAGGCGAACCGGCGGCGCGCGCGATCGATCAGCGCGCCTGAGGCGGGCGGTCGAACAGCGGAAAGGCGACGAGCCCGGCGACGAAGCCGCCGACATGGGCGATCCAGGCGACCGGCGCGTCGGAAGCGCCGAGCGTCTGCGCGCCGGCGCCGAAGACGAAATTGGTCGCCATCCAGATCGCGATGAAGCCGAGCGCGCGAGGTTCCCGCAAGAGCCGCGCCAGGCTCGGCGCGGGCTTGAACGGATCGACCTCGCCCGCCGACAGCGAGTAGCCTTGCGGCGAGCCGAGCGGCGCCCCCGGCTCGAAAATGAAGCGCGTCACGGCGGCCATCAGCCCGGAATCGGCGGCCGAGGCGCCGATCACCGGCGCGAGGTCCATCTGATAGAAGAGCCAATGGGCCAGCGCGCCGGCGGCCGCAGTGAGGGCGAAGAACGCGAGGAATCGCGCGGCGCCGAAGCGGCGCGCGACCGGCGGCCCGAACGCGACGAGCCAGACCGAATTCAGCAGCACGTGGGTCCACGAACCGTGCATGAACGCGTAGGTCAGGAGCGTCCAAGGCTGAGCGAAGTCGAGGCGCGTCAAAATGTCGAGCGGGCGTAAGAGCCACAGCGCCAGCGTCAGCCGCTTCGGAACAAAAGCGAAGGCGCGCAGCGCCGAATCCTGCGTCGCCGGCGAAGCGAAATCGAAGAGCGCGTAAAGGCCTACGAGCGCAATGATCAGCACGACGATCACGGGGGGGATGAAGAAGATCGGCTCGCGGCGCGGCGGTCCGGGCTCCTCGGCAGGCGGGAATTCGGACATCAGGCGCGCACTCGGGTTTGGGGGCGACTTGGTAGCACCAACCCGCCGCCTTGGCGACGCTGCGCGCCGAAGCGGCTCGCGCGCCGCGTCGCCCGCAGGCAAAAAGAAAAGGAGAGCCCATTCGGGGCTCTCCCTTTTCCTAGGCCGCTTGGCCCGTCGACTTCGCCGTCGCCTACGGCGGTGGAGCAAACGCCGTGGCGACGACATCCTTGCTTGCGAGGTGCGGCGCCGGAGCGGGCGCGGCGCAGTCGCTTGATCGTCAACGCGACGCAATATGCGCGTCGCGGCGGCGGGAGGCAAACTCTTGCCTAGCTTATCCTTAATGCTGCCGGCGCGACTCGAAACATAACCTGGCACACGGACTGCAGCATGGATGACGCGCCGCCGACTTTGTCCCGTTTCGGGACGTTCGGCGGCCGGGTGCATCGATGAAACTCGCCGCCAGCCGGGAACTCTTCGCCTATTGGAACGCCCTGCGCGGCCAGCGCAGCGCGCCCGAGCGCGACGACGTCGATCCGAGCGCGATCCGCGGCGTTCTTGCCGACACGCTCATTCTCGAATTCGATCCCGCGCGCGGATTCCCGTTGCGGGTCGTCGGCACTCGCACCAATGCGCTGTTCCTGCGCGAGCTGCGCGGCGAACCGTTTCTCGATCTGTGGCGCGAGGCTGATCGCCCGGAGATCTCCGCGATCGTCACGGCGCTCGCCGACGAGGCGCAGCCTTTCCTGATCGGCGCCGCCGCCGCGCCGATCGGCTTTCCCCAAGTCGACGTCGAGGTCCTGCTGTTGCCGCTGCGCCGCCGCGGCGACACCCACGCCCGCGCGCTCGGCTGCTGCGCGCCGCGCGGCGTCCCGCGCTGGCTCGGACTGGTCGGGGTCGGGTCGATGACCTTGCTGACGCTGCGCGCGCTCGGGCCGACGGACCGGGAGGAAGACACGGTCGCAGGCGAGCCGCCGCGCGAGGGCGAATTCGCCCGGCCGCAGCGGTCGGCGCGCCGCGGCCACCTCTACCTCCTCCATCCCGGCCGCTGAATCGGCCGCGACGCGGAAAAGTCCGAATCGTAATCGTCCGTTAACTGCATTCGCATTACGATTTGGCAGTTGCGCATTAGCGTGATTTGCAACTCCCGCGCGCATGGCCGGGCAGGCGGTTCAAGCGAGATCGTGGAGTCGGGCGAGGTGAGAGCGGCTACTGCATTCGCGATCGACGCCGGACGCCATGAGCGCCGGCGCCATCAGCGCGTGAAGGTGCGCCTCACTGGCCAATTCATGCGCCCGGACCGCCAGGAATTTCCTTGCGCGACGATCGACATTTCGCCCGGCGGCATCGCCTTCGAAGCGGAGGCGAGCGGCGAGATCGGCGAACGGATCATCGCCTATCTCAACCAGATCGGTCGCGTCGAAGGCACGGTGGCGCGCCACTTCTACGGCGGTTTCGCGATCCAGATGAAGCTGCCGCCGCTCAAGCGCGAAAAGCTCGCCGACCAGCTCACCTGGCTCGCCAATCGTCACATCCTCGGCATGCCCGAGGATCGCCGCCACGAACGCATCGAACCGCGCAACCGTTCGACGACGCTCACCCTGCCCGGCGGGCGCCAGCACTTGGCGCGGATCATCGACATTTCCCGTTCGGGGGCGGCGCTCACGGTCGACGCCTCCGCGCCGATCGGCGCGCCGGTCGTGGTCGGCGCGCGCCCGGCCCAGATCGTGCGCGTCTTCGACGGCGGCCTCGCAGTCGAGTTCAATCGGCTCATTCCCGAGGAAATGTTCGACGAGAACGTCCGCCTCTAGCGGGCCGCGCCGCAGCAAGACGCATTCGACTCGAATTGTCGCTATTGCCTTACCTGTTCGGCAAATCGAACGGGATAGCTTCGTCGTCGACCTCCAATCGAAGCCGAACTCGTCCCCCAGTTCCGCTTCGCGCTCGGGCCGGCCATCAGCGCCGGCCCATTTTTTTTATCCGATCGGTTTCAGCCCGGCGGCGAAGCGCCGCCCGTTCTCGACGTAGCCCGCGGCCGCACGGACGAGGCCGGCGACGGTCTCTTCGTCGAGTTCGCGCTTGGCGCGCGCCGGCGCGCCGACGATCAGCGTGCGATCGGGGAATTCCTTGCCTTCAGTCACCAGCGCGCCGGCGCCGACCAGGCAGCCGCGGCCGATGCGCGCGCCGTTGAGCACCACCGCGCCCATGCCGATCAGCGACCCGGCGCCGATCGCGCAGCCGTGCAGGATCGCCTTGTGGCCGATCGTGCAGTCTTCGGCGACCTCGAGCGGGAAGCCGAGATCGGTGTGCAGGACCGCGCCGTCCTGCACGTTGGAGCGAGCGCCGATCGCGATGCGCTCGTTGTCGCCGCGCAAGATTGCGCCGAACCACACGCTGCTGTCCTCCTCGAGCGCGACGTCGCCGATCACGCTGGCGTCGGGTGCGATCCAGAAGCGGCCGGAGGCCGGCAGGAGCGGGCGCCGGCCGGCGAGGGCGTAAAGGGTCATGGGTCTCGGCTCCGAAGCGGACGCCAGCCTATAGCGCAGCGCCGACGCGCAGCCTATCCCTGGGGAGAGCGGCGATTCGCGCTTCGCCGCCCTCGCCGACGGAGGATCCATGCGCTCGCGGTTGATCGCCATGGCCGCCGCGGTCGCGCTCGCCGGCGCGGCCGCGCTCGTCGTCGAAACGCTGCGCGCGCCGGAATCGCGCTTCGCCGTCGTTACGGTCGGCGCCGAGCGGCTCACCTTCCCCAGGGGCTACGTACGTCGGCGTGGCGACGGCGGAGCGGAGCTCGTCGCCTTCTTTCCCGACTTCGCGCCGGCCGGCGATTTCGCCGACGTCGCCGCCGCGACCGATCTCGACGATCGCTTCGCGCGCGTCGTCGTCATCGGGCTGAAGTCCGCCGATCCCGAGATCGATCCTGCCGAGCGCACGGCGCGGCTCTACCAACGCTTTCTCGACGAGAATTCGTGGAGCCATCCCGGCGGGCTCGTCGCGCGCGCCTTCGTCGACGGCAGTCCGTTCGAGGGCGACGAATTGTTCTATGTCGCGCCCGAAGGCCGGGAATTCGCTGCGCGCTGCGGCCGTCCCGATCCGTCGCGCAAGACGCCCAACACCTGCGCCGCCGACGTCCGTTTCGGCGATCTCGACGTCGAGCTGCGCTTCGCCGCATCGCTGCTGGCGCAGTGGAAGGCGCTGAAAGAAGGCGCCCGCGGGCTGATCGAGGCGGCAAAACGCTGACCGCCGCCCGCGCGGCCGTCGGCCGCGTCAGCGGTCGCGCAGCGCCTTGTACTCACGCTCGACGGAGCCGGTGTAGAGCTGGCGCGGACGGCCGATCCGCTGGCCCGGATCGTCGATCATTTCCTTCCATTGCGCGATCCAGCCGACGGTGCGCGCCACAGCGAACAGCACGGTGAACATGTCGATCGGGAAGCCCATCGCCTTGAGAGTGATGCCCGAATAGAAGTCGATGTTCGGGTAGAGCTTCTTCTCGATGAAATAATCGTCGTTGAGCGCGATGCGCTCGAGCTCCATCGCGACGTCGAGCAGCGGGTCGTCGGTGATGCCGAGCTGGTTGAGCACCTCGTGCGCCGTCTTCTGCATGATCTTGGCGCGCGGATCGTAGTTCTTGTAGACGCGGTGGCCGAAGCCCATCAGGCGGAAAGAATCGTTCTTGTCCTTGGCCCGCGCGATGTACTTCGGGATGTTCTCGACCTTGCCGATTTCGCCGAGCATTTTCAGCGCCGCCTCGTTGGCGCCGCCGTGCGCCGGGCCCCACAGGCAGGCGATCCCGGCGGCGATGCAGGCGAAGGGATTGGCGCCCGACGAGCCGGCAAGGCGCACGGTCGAGGTCGAGGCGTTCTGCTCGTGGTCGGCGTGGAGGACGAAGATGCGGTCGAGCGCGCGCGCCATCACCGGATTGACGCGAAAGTCCTCGCACGGCACGCCGAAGCACATGCGTAGGAAATTGGCGCTGTAGCCGAGATCGTTCTTCGGATACATGAACGGCTGGCCGATCGAGTATTTGTACGCCATCGCCGCGAGCGTCGGCATCTTGGCGATCATGCGCACCGAAGCGATCTCGCGCTGGCGCGGGTCGCTGATGTCGATCGAGTCGTGGTAGAACGCCGCCAGCGCTCCGACGCACGCCACCATGACCGCCATGGGATGCGCGTCACGGCGGAAGCCGTTGAAGAACCGCGACATCTGCTCGTGGACCATGGTGTGGCGGCTGACGCGGTAGTCGAACTCCGCCTTCTGCGCCGCGGTCGGCAACTGGCCGTTGAGCAGCACGTAGCAAGTCTCGAGGAAGTCGCCGTATTCGGCGAGCTCGTCGATCGGGTAGCCGCGGTAGAGCAGGATGCCGGCGTCGCCGTCGATGTAGGTGATCTTCGACTCGGTGCTCGCCGTCGAGGTGAAGCCCGGGTCGAAAGTGAACATCCCGGTCTGGCCATAAAGCTTGCTGATGTCGACCACCGACGGGCCGATGCTGCCCGCCTTGACCGGCAACTCCACGCTTCTGTCGCCGAGCTGAAGGGTCGCCGTGGTGTCGGTCATGCGAACTCTCCCCTGGGCGCGCAGCGCCCAAAACGCGATTGTGCAGTGCAATAACTGCTATCGGAACGCGTGTGGCGCGACAAGTCAATAATTTGTCGCGAAGAAGGCGGAGGCGCGCCGCCCGCCTATTGCGGATTTTCGTAGCTGAACGCCTGGGCGTTCTCGTCGTAGGCGAACAGCTCGCCGTAGCGGCCGAGGTTGATGATCGCCCTCAGCGTCCGCTCGGCGTAGTCCTCGGACATGTAGTCCTCGAGTTCCTCGCGGAAGCGGGTCGCCGGCGCGCGGTGGCTGGGCCGTTCGTCGAGCACTCGCTTGATGTGCGCGGCGAGCGGGATGTTGGCGAGCAGATGCTCGGCGAACAGCCGCTTGCGCTGGTCGACGCCCATGTCGACGAACTGCTTGCCGGTCGGCGTGAGCTTGATGTCGCCTTCGGCGAATTCGGCGAGCTTGAGCAGCTGCAGCGTCTCGCCGAGCGGGAAGAGGTCGTCGATCTCCATCTGCAGCGAGTCGGCGAGATGGGGCAGGTCGGCCTGGCCGTCATAGGGCGGGGCGGCGATCTCTTCGAGCATGCCGGCGAGCGAGTTGGTCGAGACGAGCGGCAGCGCCAGGCCGAGCCCGACGGCGGCGGCGGCCGCCTCGCGCTCGGCGCGCTTCGGCTCCGGCCGCTGCGTCATCAGCGCGTAGATGCGGTCGACCAGCTCGCGGAACTCGGGGTCGAGGCGGTTGCGCGGCTGGGCCAGCGGGACGGCGATTTCCGCCCCGATCCGGCCGGGATTGGAGGAGAGGACGATGATGCGGTCGGCCATCAGCACCGCCTCCTCGATGTTGTGGGTGACCATCAGGATCGACTTGATGGGGATGCGGCCCTCCTGCCAGAGGTCGAGCAGGTCGGTGCGCAAGGTCTCGGCGGTCAGCACGTCGAGCGCGGAAAAGGGTTCGTCCATCAGCAGGATTTTCGGCTGCACGACCAGCGCGCGGGCGAAGCCGACGCGCTGCCGCATGCCGCCGGAGAGTTCCTTGGGATAGGCGGATTCGAAGCCGTCGAGGCCGATGACGTCGATTGCCTGCAGCGCGCGCTTGCGCGTCTCGTCGAGCGGCACCCCTTGCGCACGCGGGCCGATCTCGACGTTGTCGAGCACCGTCAGCCACGGGAACAGCGCGAAGCTCTGGAACACCATCGCCACGCCTTCGGCCGGCCCGTCGACCGTCTCGCCGCCGATGCTGACGTGACCGTCGGTCGGCCGCGATAGGCCGGAGATGATCCTGAGCAGCGTCGACTTGCCGCAGCCCGAGCGCCCGAGCAGCGCGACGATCTCGCCCTGGCGCAGGCTCAGCGAGACGTCGTGCAGCACCGGCGCGCGCGCTTCGCCTGAGCCGGTCTCGTAGGTCTGGCTGACGTGGCTGACGTCGAGCAGGATCGCGGAGGAGGGGTCGAGCACGGGCGCGTCTCCTTCAGAGGGGTCGGGTCACAGGCGCAGCCGCCGTTCGGCATGGGCGTAGAGCCGGCGCCAGAACAGGCGGTTGAACAGGGTCACGAAGATCGACATCATCGCAACCCCGAGCACGATGCGGGGAAAATCGCCCTTGTCGGTCGCCTCGGCGATATACGCGCCGACGCCGTGGGCGGCGACCGTCTGGTCCTTCCATTTGACGTATTCGGCGACGATCGAGGCGTTCCACGAGCCCCCGGAAGCGGTGATCGCGCCGGTCAGATAGTAGGGGGCGACGCCCGGCAGGATCACCTTCCGCCACCAGTCGAGGCCGCGGACGCGGAAATTGGCGGCCGCCTCGCGCAGGTCGTTGGGAAAGGCCGCCGCGCCGGCGATCGTGTTGAACACGATGTACCATTGCGTGCCGAAGACGATCAGCACGCTGAGCCAGATGTCGGGGTTGAGGTTGAACGCCAGAATGAGGCTCACCGCCGCGCCGAACAGCAGGTTGACCGGGAACGCCGCGAGGAACTGGGCGATCGGCTGCACCGCCTCGGCCCAGCGCGGCCTGAGGCCGACCCAGACGCTGATCGGCACCCAGATCGCCGAAGCGATCGCCATCAGCGTGACGACGCGCAGCAGCGTGTAGAAGGTCAGCAACCCGACCTTGCCGACGTCGGACCAAGAGAGTTCGGTCGAGACGTAGATCACGACCGACCACATCGCCCAGGCCGCGACGACGGTGACGACGACGACCCAGGCGATGTCGACCAGGCGCGAGACCGGCCTCGAGTCGAACACCCGCGCGGGCAGGACGCGCGGCAGGCTGAGCCGCCACAGGCTCGCGGCGCGCAGCGCGGCGAACAAAGGCCGCACGCCGCGACGAATCCAGTTGGTGCGTTGCAGCAGTTCGAGCACCCACGAACGCTCGACCTGCTGGCCGACCGAGAGCTCGACCCGGAACTTGCCGGCCCAGGCGATGATCGGCCGGAACAGGACCTGGTCGTAGATCAGGATGACCACCGCCATCGTCGCCACCGCGGCGAGGATCGCGTCCCAGCGGCCCTGGTTGTTGGCCTCGGCGATGTAGGAGCCGACGCCGGGCAGGGTGATGGTGGTGTCGCCGACCGTGATCGCCTCGGAGGCGACGACGAAGAACCAGCCGCCCGACATCGACATCATGGTGTTCCACACCAGGCTGGGCACGGCGAAGGGCGCCTCGAGCTGCCAGAACTTCTGCCAGCCGGTGAGGCGGAAGCCGCGCGCCACCTCGTCGAGGTCGCGTGGCACCGTGCGCAGCGACTGATAGAAGGAGAACGCCATATTCCAGGCCTGGCTGGTGAAGATGGCGAAGATCGCCGCGCATTCGGCGCCGAGCACGTTGCCCGGGAACAGGCCGAGAAAGAAGGTCACCGTGAACGACAGGAAGCCGAGGATCGGCACCGACTGCAGGATGTCGAGGATCGGGATCAGCGCCATCTCGGCGCGCCGGCTCTTGGCCGCCAGCGTCGCGTAGGTGAAGGTGAACAGGAACGAGAAGAACATCGCCGCGAACATGCGCAGCGCCGTGCGCAGCGCGTAATAGGGCAGCGCGGCGTAGTCGAGCGTGATGACGGGCACGTTGGGTGCGGGCAGGGGCGCCGCGATGCCGTGATAGGCGCGCGCGATCGCGGTGAGCACCGCCATGATCGCCGCCAGCGCGATCAGGTCCCAGTGGTTGGGCAGGACGCGACGACCGGCCGCGGCGGCGACATTCATCATCGACATGCGTTCGTTCCGACGGGAGCGAGGATTTCGGCAGAGGGCGGACGTCCAGCCCCCGGCATGGAAACCACAGCGACGACTGGATTGGCAAACGAAAAACGAGCGGCGCCGGCCCCTGCGCGAAACAAGCGCGACGCGCCGGCCAGGAGGCCATGACCGGCATTCGTGACAGGACGACGACAGACGCGCGCGCTCCGCGCCGCCCTCGCCGCGCGGCTCAGGCGATCCCGGCCTGGTCGGCGATCCGGGCGAGGCTTTCGTCGCGCCCCAGCACCGTCAGCACGTCGAATATGCCGGGCGAGGTCGAGCGGCCGGTCAGCGCGGCGCGCAAAGGTTGGGCGATCGTTCCGAGCTTGGCGCCCTCGGCCTCGGCGTAGGCGCGCACCGCCGATTCGGTTTCCGCCGCGCCCCAGTCTGCGACCGCGGTCAGGCGCGGCAGCAGCGCCTTGAGGTGGAGGCGGCCGCCGCGGGCGAGGATCTCGGAGGCCTTGTCGTCGATCGCCAGCGGCCGCTGCGCGAACAGGAAGCCGGCGCCGTCGACGAGCTCGATCAACGTCTTGGCGCGCTCCTTGAGACCAGGCAGGGCGGCGTGGAGCTGCGTGCGCTTGGTCGCGTCGAGCGCGGCGGCGATCGCAGGACCGCCAGGCAGGTGGGGCAGGGCGTCGACCAGGATCGCCATCAGCTCGTCGTCGGCCATCGCGCGCATGTAATGGCCGTTCATGTTTTCGAGTTTGGCGTAGTCGAAGCGCGACGGCGAACGACCGATCGCCGGCAGGTCGAAAGCCTCGATCAGTTCCTCGGTCGAGAAGAACTCGCGGTCGCCCTGGCTCCAACCGAGCCGCGCGAGATAATTGCGCAAGGCCGCTGGCAAATAGCCCATCGCGCGATAGGCGTCGACTCCGAGCGCGCCGTGGCGCTTGGAGAGTTTTGCTCCGTCGGGCCCGTGGATCAGCGGGATATGGGCCATGATCGGCGCCTCCCAGCCGAGCGCGCTGTAGATCTGCATCTGCCGCGCCGCGTTGGTGAGGTGGTCGTCGCCGCGGATGACGTGGGTGACGCCCATGTCGTGGTCGTCGACGACGACGGCGAGCATGTAGGTCGGATTGCCGTCCGAACGCAGCAGCACCAGGTCGTCGAGTTCCTTGTTGGCGAAGACGACCTTGCCCTGCACCTTGTCGTCGATCACCGTCTCGCCGCCCTGCTCGGCTCTCAGGCGGATCGCCGGCTTGACGCCGGGGGGCGCTTGAGCCGGATCGCGGTCGCGCCAGCGGCCGTCGTAGCGCATCGGCTTGCCCTCGATGCGCTGTCTCTCGCGCATCTCGGCGAGTTCCTCGGGCGTCGCGTAGCAGCGGTAGGCGCGACCTTCGCCGAGCATGCGGGCGACGACCTCGCGGTGGCGGTCGGCGCGCTCGAACTGGCTGATCGCCTCGCCGTCCCAATTGAGCCCGAGCCAGGCGAGGCCGTCGAGGATCGCCTCGACCGCCGCTTTCGTGGAGCGTTCACGGTCGGTGTCTTCGATCCTGAGCAGGAACTTGCCCCCCAGGCGCTTGGCGTAGAGCCAGTTGAACAGCGCCGTGCGCGCGCCGCCGATGTGCAGGAAGCCGGTCGGCGAGGGGGCGAAACGCGTTACGATCTGCGGCATGGGCGAGTGGGAATCTTCCCGAGGGCGAAGGGTCGACAGGCGCCGAATGGGCCCGGCCGGGCCGCTGTATCAGAAACGCCCGGCGCGGACAAAGCCTTAGACGGCGGGCTGCGGCTCCGCCTACTGAAACACCGCCATCTCCGCGACCGCATATCCGCACGCGGCCAGAACGCTCCCGTCGCCCTGCCGCAGCGCGTCGAGCAACCCGGCGGATTGTTGGGCGGCGACTTGCCGGATGGTGGGCATGGAATTCTGCAACTCCCGATCGATCAGCGCGTCGAGCTGCGCCTCGCTCAGCGAAGCCGCCATTTCGCGCGCCCTTTCGCGCTTGGCCTCCAATTGCTCCCGTCGCTCGCCGATCATTTCCTGCTCGAGGCCCTTGCTGACGTAGGCCCTGGCGTCCTCCGGGGTCTTGCGCAGCAATTGCGCCGCCACCGCCCATACCGCCGTCTGTCTCGCGGAGTCGGTCATCTCGCTGTCGGACATGCAGCCAACCAGCTTGCGGATCGGATCGGTCTCCTCCATGGCGGCGCCGCCGGCCGGAGCGGCAAGCGCCAGCGTGGCGTTGGCCAAGGGAGGCGCCTTGAATGGATCGATGCAGAGGGTCGTGATCGTCTGACTGGCGGAAGGCTCGGCGTCGTCCACCACGATCGTCGCCGTCCTGGAGGTCATCAGGCGCTGGCCAGCGCCGTCCGACGCCTGAAGCAGCTCGCCGGCCGGGATCGTGACGACGTAGGCGTTCGAGTCGTCGGCGCGCCGCGTCAAGGTGATGGTCACCGAACCGGCGTTGGAGTCGCCGGCGAGGATCTCGACGTCGACCGATCCCTTTTGGACCGCCTCGTCCAGGGTCAACGTTCCGCTTTCGGGTCGAAAGAGAAAGTACGCCGCAGCGACGATCGCGGCGGCCCCCAGCCAGAGGCGAATGCGCGTGGAGCCTTTCATGGCGGCGCCTTGTCGAAGAGTTGAGTCGAAGCGGGACGCAGCGCGAACAGCAGCGCGCGTTTGGGATCGAGCGCATAGAGCGCGTCGCCGCGAATCCGTATCGTTCCGCCGGCGTCGTTGACGATCGAAATCGGAACGGCGCCGAGCAGCGCGTAAATCTTGGAGTCGGTCGAAAACAGCGGCAACGCGTCGCCGGTCACGGCGAGCGAACGGATCGGGCCGTCGAAGTCCGCATCGGGGACATGGAACAAGACGTCCGGCCGTCCGGACGCGACCTTGAGAATCTCGGTCGCGGTCGCGGCGTAGACGTCGTGTTCGCTGTCGGCTGCGTCGACGATCGGCTCGGTCGACTGCATCAGCACCTGCAAAGTCCCGTCGTCGATGAAGCGGTAGAGGCGAAAATCGCCGGCGGCGCCGCCGAAGAGGTAGAAGACGCCAGGCTGGATCGAAGGGGCGAGCCGCCACGACGCCGCCGGCAGCGGCCGGGCCGATTCGAAACGCTTGTCCGCTCCCAGCAGCCCGAGATACCCGTCGGCGACGCCGAGCATCGGCCCGTCGGCGTCGACGACGAAGCTGTCGGGCTGGTCGCCGTCGATTGCGATCGTCTGCGGCCCGGGGCGCAACGCGCCGGGGGTCAGTGCGCGCAACGCGCCCCCGGCCGAAAAAGCGATCTCGCCCTTGCCGGTCACCCCCAGATCGGGGCCGATGCGGTCGCCGATCGCCGCGAAGTCGGCGGGGCCGAGCAGCGGATCGATGCGCGCCGTCGCGATCGTCGTCGGCGCCGAAGCGGCGAGCTCGGCTTGCGCCTGGAAAAAGGCGGACGTCGCGCGCAACGCGATGTAACCCGCCGCGGCGAGGCCGATGACGACGGCTGGAAGCCCGTAAGCGCGCGCCGGCACGTTCATCCTAATGGTTGAAGAGCGTCTGATTGCGCCGGCCGTCCCACGACGATTCGGCGGTGGCGGGGCATCCGTTCGAGCACAGGGTGTAGGTCTTGCCGTCGCCGACGCGGGCCATCTCCGCATGCAACTGCGCCCAGCGGGCCTGATCCGCGGCGCTGGGCGGCGCGGGACTCCAGGTCGCGGGGGGCGGCGCGGCGTGAATGACGACGCGCGGCGCGTCGCTGCGTCGATTCCAGGCCTGATCGTCCGCCTGGAGGATGCGCACCATCGGATCGGCGGGAAACGCCGTCACGACCTGGACCGGCGCCGGCGGCGGGGCGATCATCGCCACCGGCGCCGCTGCGACCGCCCGCGCAACCTCGAGGCGCGCGCTCGCCATCATCGCCGGACGCGGCGCCGACGGGTGCTCGGCCATCTGCTTCTGGTAGGCCCGCGCGAGCGCGTCGGCGACGCTGTCCTTGATTTGGGCGACGCGATCCTCGGCGAAATAATTGGCGACCGCCTCGCTCTCCTTTTCGACGATCGAGGCGGCCTGTTCGTGGAGTTGGTCCTCGGCCGCCTCGCCGGCTTCCCGCGCCAGCCGGCTCAGGGCCCGCCAGCCGGCGCGCTTCTCCGCGGCGGCCAGCGGGCCGCCGTTGTTCAACGCCCAATTGACGACCTTGGGCGCCGGGCTGAATTTGTCGATCAGCGCGAAAACGCCGATCTTGTCGAGCGTCAGCCCGACGGTCTTTTCGAGCAGCTTGTCGATTCCGACCTCGGCGACGGCGTAGGGCAGGTTATCGAGGACGACCGCGGTGGTGTAGCCGAGCAAGCCGTGGTCCGGGCGCTGGATTTCCTCGACCCGCGCGCGCAGCCGCGCCTTGATCGCCGTCGCCTCGTCGCCGTTGAGATCGCCGCCTTGGGCTTTGATCTGCTTGAGGCGCACGGCGTCCGCTCCGGAAAACGCCAATTGCGCGCCGAGCCACTTGTCGCGATGCTCGATTGCGGCCTCGCTGACGTCGCTTGTCGTGTTGATGGCCAGGTCGGCCACCTTGAACGTGGCGCCGGCGCCGAACACCCAAGGATTGGGGTTGCGCAATGCCGCCGTGGCGATCGCGTCGCCGGCGACTTCGAGCCCGGCGTAATAACAGAACGGCAGCACTTCGACGCGCTCGGCTTCGGCCTGCGCTCCGGCGCCGAGCCACAAGCCGCCCGAGCAAAGGGCCGCGGCGGCGAGGCGCAAAGCGCGCGCCGCGCGGCGGCCGACGATCATTGCGCGATCGCGTGCTGGAACTTGAGGACGATCGGCAGGCCGTAGATGTCCTCGCCGCGCGTCGAGGCCCACTCGGCCAGCAGATCGGCCGCCGATACCCTTGTCGGCGCCGTCGTCCCTTGCGTCGCCGGGCCGCCGGCCGCCTGGCCGCTGTAGGAAGACAGGCCTTGTAACGAGGGACTCAAGCTCTGGCCGCCGCCGCTCGACAGACCGGCTCCGCCGAGCGAACCCAGGCCGGACGCCGCGCCTGCCCCGGCGGGAAGGCCGCCGGCCGACGGTTCGATGCGCTCCACCTGCGCGACGGCGCCCGCGCAGCTCGAAGCGAGCGCGACGGCGATCAACCAGGTCTTGAACATCGTCAACCCCTCCAAATGCGGCGGGAGCGAGCGGCGCGACGGCAGGCGGGCGGCAAGCAAAAGCGCCGTCAAGAAGACAAGTAATGAGTGTGGCTTTTTTGGGTCTATTCCGTGACGGGCGTGTGTGCTTAGCTCGCGTCCCATGCTGGCGCCCACGCGTTCAGGCGTTCTCTCCGTCGCCGGCCGCGCGCATGCCGCCGCTCTGGCGCCGGATTGGCGCGCGCTGTTGGCGGGGGCGCTCGCGCGCGAGGTCGCGGAACGGCGCTTCTTCCTGTGGATTCCCGTCGCGGCGATGGCCGGCGTTGCGCTCAATTTCGCCGCCGATCGCGAACCCGCGCTGTGGCTGCCGACGCTGCTGACGGCGGTGTTCNNGCGCGGGTCGAGACGCCGATGCTCGACCATGTCCGCATCGTCAAGCTCGAGGGCTTCGTCGAGGAGATCGATTTCCGTCCGGTGGGCGCGCGGCTGGTGCTCGGGGTGGTCGATCACGGCGACATGCCGGCCGACCTCGCGCCTCGCCGCGTCCGCTTGACGACGCGCAAGGCGCCGGCCATTTCCGCCGGCGACTACGTCGCCCTGCAGGCGCGGCTGCTGCCGCCCTCGCGCGCCGAATTGCCCGGCGGCTACGACTTCGCGCGTGACGCCTATTTCAGCGGCGTCGGCGCGGTCGGCTCGACCCTCGGCGGCATCAATGTCCTGCCGGCTCCGGTCGACGCGACTTGGCGCCAAAAGCTCGGGGCGGCGATCGACCACGCGCGCAATCGCCTCGCGCTCAGGGTCGACGCGATCATTGGCGGCGACGAAGGCGCGATCGCGGCGGCGATGGTGACCGGCAAACGCGACTTCCTGTCCAACGACGCCAAGGACCTCATCCGCGAGGCGGGCATCTTCCACATCATCACCATTTCCGGCGTGCAGATGACTCTGGTCGCCGGCATCTTCTTCGTCGTCGCGCGGCGGCTGCTGGCGTTGTCGCCGACGCTCGCGCTCGGATATCCGATCAAGAAATGGGCGGCGGGCGCGGCGATGCTCGGCTCTGTCGCCTATGACCTCTGCACCGGTTCGCGCGTCGGCACCGAGCGCGCGCTGATCATGACGCTGATCGTGCTGGGCGCCGTCATTCTCGATCGCCGCGCGCTGACGATGCGCAATCTCGCGCTGGCGGTGCTGGCGATCGTCGCGCTCGAGCCGGAAGCGATTCTCGGCGTCAGCTTCCAGCTTTCCTTCGCCGCGGTGTCGGCGCTGGTGGCGGTGATGGAGGCGCGGCTGGCGCGCGGTGAAATCGGGCAGGATCCGTTCCTGCCGCCGCGTGGGCGCCCGCCGCGACGCGGGCCGATCCTCTTCCATCTCGTCGACAAACCGCTTGCGCTTCTGGTCGCCACCTTCTGCGCCACCAGCGCGACCGCGTCGTTCATGGCCTATCATTTCCACGACCTCAGCCCCTACGTGCTGATCGGCAATCCGCTGACGCTGACGGTGATCGAGCTGTTCGCGGTGCCGGGCGCGCTGGTGGGGACGGCGCTCTATCCGCTCGGCCTCGACGCGCCGGTGTGGCTCTATGTCGGGCAGGGCATCCACTTCGTCCTGTGGGCGGCGCGCTTCATCGCCGCAGCGCCCGGCTCGACGTTGCATCTTGCCGCTTTCGCGCCCTTCGCGCTGCCCTTCCTCAGCCTTGCCGTGCTCAGCATGACGCTGTGGCGGACCTGGACCTTTCGCGCGATGGCGATCCCTTTCGCCGCGATCGGGATATTCGGCGCGTTGTGCGGCCCTCGTTACGATGCGATCGTCGCGCCGTCGGGCGATCTCGTCGCGGCGCGCGACGCCGACGGCCGGCTCGAGATCGCCGGCAAACGCTTCAACGCTTTCGCCGCCGAACAATGGCTCGCCGCCGACGGCGATGGACGCGACCCGGCGACGACGCGCGACCCCGACGCGCCTTGCGACCGCACCGGCTGCGTCGCCGCTTTGCCCGAGGGACAGTCGCTCGCGCTCGTGCTCGACCGCGCAGCCTTCGAGGAGGATTGCGCGCGCGCCGAAGTCGTCGTCAGCCCGCTGACCGCGCCCGCCGACTGCGCCGCGCTGACCTTCGACGAGCGCAAGCTGGCGACGACCGGCGCGGTCGGGCTGGCGTGGGACGGGACGCGCTTCGTCGTCGCCGCCGATCGCGCCGCGCTGGAGGATCGCCCATGGTCGCCGGCGCCCAAACGGCCGCGCGGCGAGCGGGTAGTGCGGCCGGGCCAGCCGGCGAGCAAGGGCGCCGATCCGGCCGATCCCGGCGAAGAGCCGCCGGGATAGCAAAGGAAATCCGCCCCTCGCGCTGGCGCTGAAGCCCCGCGCTCCCTACATGTGAAAAAGAGTTCGGTAAGCGGCCCCAGGCGGGGTCGCATCGACGCCGCGCCGGAAGAAAGGGCTGCGTCATGCAAACGCCAATCGAGATCGCCTTTCAGCACTTTGAACCGTCTGAGGAAGTTCGGGCGGAAGTCGCCAGACAAGCCAAGCGTCTGGATAAGTTCAGCGACCGGATCACGAGCTGTCATGTGGCGATCGCCGGGCCGCAGACGCGACACCGGCAAGGCGGGCTCTTCAAAGTCGACATCCGAATCGCGATGCCCGAGCATCACGACGTCATCGTCACCAGGGCTCACGGCGACATGCCCGAGCGCACGCACCCTCTGGTCGCGGTTCGCGAAGCCTTCGACGCGGCGGTGCGGCAGATCGAGGACTTCGCGCGAGAAGCGCGCGGCTGAGCGGCGTTCCATTTCTCAGGAGTTCGACATGAGCAAGCTGGCGCTTCCCCACGACGCCTTCGTCTTCGTCGGCGACGGCCGCAAGGCGCTCTTCCTCCGCAACGCCGGCGACGCGAAATTCCCCAATCTGGTGACGGAACAGGTATTCGCCGAGGCGAACCCCGCGACGCACGACCAGGGCAGCGACAGGCCGGGTCGCAGCGAAGCCTCAGCCCATTCGACGCAACGTTCGGCGATGGAGCCAACCGACTGGCACGAGATCGAGGAGCATCGCTTCGTCCAACGGGTGTCGGCGGCGCTGGAGGCGCTGGTGCGCCGGCTCGACCCGCCGGCGCTGGTCATTGTCGCGCCGCCGCGCGCGCTCGCCGATCTGCGCCAGGCGCTTCACCCCGACGTCAAGGCGCGGCTGATCGGCGAGATCGACAAGGATCTCACCAAGCGCCCGGTGTGGGAGATCGAGAAGCTGATCGTCGGCTGAGGGCGCTTCTGGAGCCGCGCTCGGCGAGCGCGGCGACAGGCCCGCCGCATGACTGAAAAGCCGCCAAACGAAAAGGGCGCCCGCAGGCGCCCTGTTCAAACCATCGCCGGTGCGGCCGAGCCGCTTACTTGATCTTGGTTTCCTTGAACTCGACGTGCTTGCGCGCGACCGGGTCGTATTTCTTGAAAGTGAACTTCTCGGTCTTGGTGCGCGCGTTCTTCTTGGTGACGTAGAAATAGCCGGTGTCGGCGGTCGACAGCAGCTTGATCTTCAGTGAGGCGGCCTTGGCCATCGCGAATCGTCCGATGTCAGCGGCGCAAGGCGCCGGAAAAACGAAACAGCGCCCTCGGGAAGCCCCGCCGGCGCCAGTCGCGGCGCACCATAATCGGGGAGCGCCGGAAGTCAAGCCGAGCCGGACAGGCGACAGCGGGTCGGCCTGATTTTCTGCATCAGGCCGTTTCCGGAGGGTCTGCCGACGAGCGGAGCCCTCGGGAATTGGGCGGACTTCGCCGACATGGGGCGGCCGATTGGGCGCGGCGTCTCGTGCGGCCAAGGCCAACGGGCCGAGAAGCCGTCACGCTTCCATCCGTCGCCGTCAGGGTCTTGCGAGCCGCGTCAGGCGCCGAACTGCCTGCAGCGGCTCTCCCGAGTCTCCGAGTCGATGGCCGCGCGGCAGCGAAGCTCCCACGCCTGCGCGCGCTCGCCGCCAAAATCTTGATCGGAATTGGAGGCTTTGGCTGGGTCGGCCCCTGCTGCGGACCGCAGATACCGGGGAAAACCTCCGGTCAGCGCAGCGTAGAAAAAGAGGATGCTGACACCGAGAAACAGGACGAACAGGATCGAGTTGAATGCAACTTCGGCGTAATAATCGGCCCCGCTGGTGGCGTATGTCACGTAACCGGCATACTTAACGTAAGTGTAACCTTGAAACACCCCCGTGTAGACATTCCAGCCCAAGAACGCTGCGAAGGGGCTCAACAGGAGCGTCATCCCGGCAGCCCTGGGCCTGACATTCAGCTTTGAAGTCGCCACATCGCGCTCCCGCAAGACCGGCGAGACTTCCCTATTCGGGAACTGCTAAGAATCCGCCAAGCGGGCGCTTCAAAATCAAGATTGAGCGACGGCGCGGTCCTTGGATCGTCCGACTTTGGCGGCGGGCGCAAAACGGTCGTTCGCAACGGGACGGCGCCCGGCGGACTTAGCCCCACAGGCCCGCCAGGCCGGAATAGACGCCGAAAATCGTCGTTGCGGCGATCAGGCTGCCCGAGAACCAGGCGTACCAGCCCTGGAGCCGCCACGGTTCGGGCAGGCCGCGCGCCAGCAGGAACAGGAAGCCGAGGACGATCGGCAGCAGCAGCGCGTTCATCACCTGCACCCCGACGCTGAGCGTGACGAGGTTGACGCCTGACGCGACGACGAGCGCGCCGGCGATCAGCGCCGCGGCGTAGGCGCCGTAGAACCACGGCGCCTCGCTCACTTCGTGGTCGAGGCTGTGGTTGACGCCCAGCACCTCGCCGAGCGTGCGCGCGGCGGCCAGCGTGACGACGATCGTCGCCACCAAGGCCGCGCCGCAGATGCCGAGTCCGAACAGAACATTGCCGCCGATCTGGCCAAGGAACGGCGTGATCGCGGCGCTGATTTCCTGGACCGTGTCGAGCGCCTGGCCGCCGCCCGACTTGCCGAGCGTCGCGGCGGTGGCGATCAGCACCGCGGCCATGATGATCTGGGTGATCACCGCGCCGATCGCGGTGTCGATCCGCTCGGCGCCGATGTCGCTCGCCTTCAGCTTCTTCTCGACGACCGAGGACTGCTGGAAGAACACCATCCACGGCATGATGACCGCGCCGATGTTGGCCGAGGCGAGGTAGAGGTATTGGGGGTCGCCGAGCGGAACAGACACGAGGCCGGCGCCGATTTCGCGCAGGCTCGGATGGGCGAGCCAGGCGACGAGCAGAAAAACCAACTCGAAGGCGCCGACGAAAATCGCGATGCGCTCGACGGAGCGGTAGCTGCGGGTGAAGGCGATGGCGAGCAGCATCGCCACGACCAAGGTCAGGCTCACCGGCGCGGGAACGCCCATCAGGGCGCCGACGCCGGCAATGCCGGAAAATTCGCTGAGCAGCGCGCCGATGCAGGAGACGATCAGGGTGCTGACCGAAAACCACGCCCAGAAGCGCCCGTAGCGCTCGAGGATCAGCCGGGCGTGGCCCTTGCCGGTCGCCGCGCCGAGCCGCACCGTCAGTTCCTGGACGATATAGAGGATCGGGACCAGCAGGAACTGCAGCGCCAGCAGGCGGTAGCCCCATTGCGCGCCGCTCTGGGCGGCGGTGATGATGCTGCCGGCGTCGGTGTCGGCCAGCATCACGACCAGTCCCGGCCCGGCCACGACGAGGAAGCGGCGCCAACGGAACGTGGTCGCCGTCGCTGAGCCCGCCGTCATGCTTTGCGCTTCCATTTCCGAGAATTCCTGCTGGTCCGCAAATAGCGGATATACCCGGGGACCGAAATCCATTTTTGCGCAAGATCAGGGCTGGGGATCGCGGCGTTTGACCGCAACCCGACAAAGCTCGAGACATGAGGACTGGACGCGACCGCCGGCCGGCCCCGCGAGCCAGGAACGCGGCGATGGCGATCGGGGTCGAGCGCGTGCGCAAGGCCAAGCAGGCGAGGGGGTTGTTTCCATAAAGCTCCTGGCGGCGCGGCGATCTCCGCGCTAATCAGACCGGCAGCCGACAAACTGGAGTCGCGACGCGACCGATGACTGAACTGCGCACCCTCTATCCGCCGATCGAGCCCTACGAATCCGGCATGCTCGATGTCGGCGAAGGGCATAGGGTCTATTTCGAGCGTTGCGGGCGGCGCGGGGCGAGGCCGGCGGTCTTTCTCCACGGCGGGCCGGGCGGCGGGATTTCGCCCGACCATCGCCGCCTGTTCGATCCCGAGCTTTACGACGTCACCTTGTTCGATCAGCGCGGCTGCGGCCGCTCGACGCCCAACGCCAGCCTGGAGGCCAACACGACCTGGCGGCTGGTCGCCGACATCGAACGGCTGCGCGCGGCGGCGGGCGCCGACCGATGGCTGGTGTTCGGCGGCTCCTGGGGTTCGACGCTGGCGCTCGCCTATGCCGAGACCCTTCCCGAGCGGGTCAGCGCGCTCGTCCTGCGCGGGATTTATACGGTCACCAAGGCCGAGCTCGCCTGGTATTACCAGTTCGGCGTCTCCGAGATGTTCCCCGACAAATGGGAGCGCTTCCAGGCGCCGATCCCGCCGCAAGAGCGCGGCGACATGATCGCCGCCTACCGCAAGCGCCTGACCGGCGACGACCCGGCCGCCCAGATCGAAGCGGCGAAGGCGTGGAGCCTGTGGGAGGGCGAGACGATCACCCTGCTGCCCAATCCCGATTTTTCCGCCGTCCACGGCGACGACGGCTTCGCGCTCGCCTTCGCGCGGATCGAGAACCACTATTTCACCCACNNATCGTCCACGGCCGCTACGACATGCCGTGCCCGGCGCGTTCCGCTTACGCGCTGCACAAAGCTTGGCCCGAAGCCGAGTTCCACCTCGTCGAAGGGGCCGGCCACGCCTGGTCCGAGCCCGGCATCCTCGACCGGCTGATCCGCTGCACGGACCACTTCGCCGGCAAGGGGCCCAGCGCCGCGCCCAGCCCAGACTGACTCTGTGGCGACGCCGGCCGCGCCAAACCAGATGCACGGGGAACGCGCCGCGGACCTGGCCACGACAGCCTTTGTGGCGAGTCTCGACAGCGCGCCGCTCCCTCGGACCGGCCCGAGGCCATCAGCCGTGCTGGGGTCGTTGCGCGGCGAGCCCGTTAGGACCAAGACGCGCCGCGGCGCCGCTTCCGGCTGCGCGCTGGTGAACGGGACCGCCGGCTCTCATGAGGTTGCACGCGGTGTTGACCAGCGCGAGATGGGAGAACGCCTGCGGAAAGTTGCCGAGTTGTCGCCTGCCGGACGGGTCGTATTCCTCGGCGAGCAACCCCACGTCGTTGCGCAGCGATAGGAGCCGCTCAAACAGCGCCCGCGCCTCCTCGTCGCGTCCCTGCAGCACATAATTGTCGGCGAGCCAGAAACTGCAGGCCAAGAACGCGCCCTCCCCAGGAGGCAGGCCATCGGTTTCCGCTCCCGTATCATAACGCAGGACGAGGCCGTCGCGGAGAAGGTTGCGTTCGATGGCCGCCAATGTGCCGCGCACCCTGGGATCGCTGGGCGGCAGAAAGCCCACCATTGGAATCAGAAGGAGGCTGGCGTCGAGCGCGGTCGCGCCGTAGGACTGGACGAAAGTGTTTCTTGCCGCGTCGAAGCCATGGGCGCAGACCTCCTCGTGAATAGCCTCGCGAATTGTGCGCCAACGATCGACCGGTCCCTCCAATCCGAATTCCTCGACCGAGCGCACCATGCGATCAAAGGCGACCCAAGCCATGACCTTGGAGTGCGTGAAATGCTTGCGGCCGCCCCGGACTTCCCAGATCCCCTCGTCCGGTTGGCTCCAGATTGTCTCCAGATGGGCGATCAGCGCGCATTCCAGCGCCCAACTCGCCATCTCGGCCGCAAGACCCGCGCGCCGCGCGACATAGAGCGCGTCAAGAACTTCGCCGTAAACGTCGAGCTGAACCTGCCCGGCGGCCGCGTTGCCGATACGGACAGGACTGGCGCCTTCATAGCCCGGGAGCCAAGGGATCTCATATTCCACGAGCCGCCGTTCGCCGCCGACGCCATACATGATCTGAAGGTCGCCGGGAGCGCCCGCGACCGCGCGCAGCAGCCATTCTCGCCACGCCTTGGCCTCCTCCAGGAAGCCCGCGCCAATCAGGGCGTAAAGCGTAAACGTGGCGTCGCGAAGCCAGCAGAACCGATAGTCCCAGTTGCGTGAACCGCCCAACTTCTCCGGGAGCGAAGTCGTGCCGGCTGCGACAATTCCCCCAGTCTCCCAATGAGCGAGCGCCTTCAGCGTCAGAATCGATCGCAGAACAGCCTCGGACCATTCTTCCGTCGGTCTAAATGTCGACGTCCACCCCGACCAAAAGGACTCCACCTGTTGCAGCACTCGGGCCGCTTGAAACGGCGGGGGAGCGGGACGGTACGACGGCGTCCAGCTCAGTACGAAGCTGACCTCCTGTTGGGCGCTGACATCGAACTCGCCGATCGTGCGAAAGTCTTGCCCCCGCATCGGAACGCTCGTGTCGAGCAGCAGCCTGTCGGGACCTGCCGTAAACTGAAGCCGCCCGTCACTTTGACGCAAAACCCACGGCACCACAGATCCGTACTCGAATCGCACAATGAGTTCGGTTTGCATCGAGACCTTGCCGCGCAGCCCTCTGACCAGGCGCACAACGTCCGCCCCCCCGTTGCGGCGAGCGATAAAATCGACCACGCACGCAACGCCGTGTTCCGTTTCAAAGTGGGTTTCCAGAATCAGCGAGTCGCCGCGATAGCGTCGCGTCACGCGCGCCTCTTTCTCCGTTGGTCCGACCAACCACCGCCCGTGCCGTGGCTCGCCTAAAAGCGCAGAAAAGCAGGCGGCGCTATCAAACCGTGGCAGCCCTAGCCAATCGATGGAGCCGTCGCGCCCGACCAGCGCAACGGTCTCGCAATTGCCGATCATGGCGTAGTCTTCAATGCGGTTCGTCATGAGGTCTCCACGTTCGGCAGAGCCGACATCACTGGGCGTCCCAATGCGAATTCATCGCTTCCGCAGACTGTGGCGGCGCCGTCGCTCCCGGGCGCGGCGTTCGTGGCGATGTGAGCTGAATGCGAATTAGGGCCGCGAGTTGACCTTACCGCTGCAATTCAGCGCCAGGATCTGACCCCGTGACGACCAACCGTCTCCAAGCGTCGAGACGCCGATCGGCTTCCGGACCCGGGGCCGACCAACACACGTTCGGGCCGACGGAGTTGATAGGCGGCTCCACGATCCGTCTCCCATTCTTGGGGTCGGCGCCGCTCCATCCAGCGCAACCCTGGCGCGCTGCAAACTGCGAGACGGGCCCTCCTATCTCAGCCGAACATCTGGTCAAGCGATCCGTGGGTAATTTCCGAGGCTACCGTCTCGGCGAGAATCCGCGCAAGCCAATTCCAGTTCGGCTGGAAACGCCGTCGGGAGCCGCGGGCTGCGAGGAGTTGACGACGATGGCCGAAAATATGCCCGACGACGGGACCCTCGGCGGCGTCCGCCGCGAAGCCGTGGGAGTCTTCGACAACGCCGACGTGTTGGAGGCCGCGGTGGACGAACTCGAAATATCGGGTTTCAACCGCGCCGCTATTTCCGTGCTCGCGAGCGACAAGATTGTCAGGGACCGCCTGGGGCGTCTTTATCGTTCGGTCGGCGAGATCGTGGATGATCCACGAGCGCCGTTGGCCGCCTTCGTCTCCAAGGACTCGCGGGTCGAGGGTGAGGCGGCGGCCGTAGGAGTCCCGATGTTCATCGGCGGGATCGCGGGCGGTCTCGCCGTCGTTGCTTCCGGCGGCGCGCTCGCCGGGGCCGTCGTTGCGGCGAGCGCCGTCGGCGCGGTCGGAGCGGGAATCGGCGGGTTGCTGGCGCGCGTGATTTCGAACCGCCACGTCGACCGAGTCGGGGAGCAACTGGCGCAGGGCGGCTTGGTTCTCTGGGTCGGCGTGCGCGACGACGCGGCGGCAGCGCGCGCGCTCGAAATATTGATCAAGGGCGGCGCTCACGACGCGCATTTGCACGAGATTCAAAGGCAATGGATCTCCAACAATCGACCCGCCACACTGACGCAACCCGATCCGTTCCTCGGTAGCGAACCTGTCGCGCGTTGACCGGGAGCCTCCGTCACCACCAGCAAAAGCGCGCAGCTCCGAGACGCCTTGATGGTATGTCGTCGTAAGCCGCTGTGTTGCAGGCGGTGAGGGGCTGCGACATTGAGAGGCGTCAGCCGTCGACTCGCTCCAGCCCGGTCATTCCGCTTCCGGCCAGCTTCAGTCGACTTGGCGCGGCCGGCGAAAGGCGACTCAATGTCCACTCCGCTCCGTCAGTGTGGGCGCCGACCGCCAGAATCTGATCGCCATGATTAGCGCAGCCGCGCCTATCGCCGCGCCTCGGTCGCCATCCTGACCGCCAGGCCGGCGAGCACGGTCGCCATCAGCCAGCGCTGGACCATCAGCCAGGTCGGACGGCGGGCGAGGAAGAGCGCGATCGAGCCTGCGGCCAGTGCGATCATGGCGTTGACGCTGAGACTGATCGCGATCTGGGTGAAGCCGAGCGCCAGCGACTGGCCGAGCACGTGGCCGATCTTCGGGTCGATGAATTGCGGCAGCAGCGACAGGTAGAGCACCGCAGCCTTGGGGTTGAGCAGGTTGGTGACCAGCCCCATCGCAAACAGCCGGCGCGGGCCGTCCTTCGGCAGGTCGCGCAGCTGGAACGGCGAGCGGCCGCCCGGACGGACCGCCTGCCAGGCGAGGGTCAGCAGATAGAGGGCGCCGGCGATGCGCAGCGCGTCGTAGGCGTAGGGAACCGCGATCACCAAGGCGGTGACGCCCAGAGCGGCGCTGAGCATGTAGAAAACGAAACCGAGCGCGACGCCGCCGAGCGACACCAGTCCGGCGGCCGGTCCCTGGCAGATCGAGCGCGAGACGAGATAGATCATGTTGGGGCCGGGCGTCAGCACCATGCCGAGCGCGACCAGGGCGAAGGCGATCCAACTGGCGGCGTGCGGCATCAGCGATCTCGCGAAAACGGGTCGCCACGTCTAACCTGGGATGCAGAAGCGAGGAAAGAGCGGAATCGCGATGCAGGATGGTTCAGGGCGGACGGGAAACGTCACGGTCCGCGACGCGGCCGAGGCCGATATGGAGGCGGTCGCGCGGATCTACGCGCATTACGTCGACCATGCGCTGGCGACGTTCGAGGAGGTCGCGCCGACGCGCGAGGAAATGCTCGTCCGCCGACGCAAGGCGCTCGGATGCGGCGCGCCGTACCTCGTGGCCGAGCTCGGCGGCGAAATCGTCGGCTATTGCTACGCGGCGCCCTATCATGTGCGTCCCGCCTATCGCCACACGCTCGAGGACAGCGTCTATGTCGCGCCGGGCCTCGGCGGACGCGGAATCGGCGGCGCGCTGCTCAGCGCGTTGCTCGCGCGCTGCGAGGGCGGCCCATGGCGGACAATGGTGGCGATCGTCGGCGACAGCGACAATGCCGCTTCGATCGCGTTGCATCGGCGCTACGGCTTCGCGCCGGTCGGAACCTTGCGCGCGGTCGGCTACAAGTTCGGCCGCTGGGTCGACACGCCGATCCTGCAGCGCGCGCTGGGCGCCGGCGATTCGCAGCCGCCCGACGAGCCTATGGCGAAGCAGGCGCGGTGACGGCGATCACCGGCCCGAGCGGCCACAATTCGTCGTCGCGGCCAAGCTCCGGCGCGTAGAGCGACGAGATCGAACCGTCGAGGAACAGGGCGTTGGCGCAGGACAGTCCGTCGCGGAACAACCGCGCGAACGCGTAGAATGTCACCGGCTCCTCGGCGATGGCGAAGATCGCCGTCGCCCCCTCGCGCACGCAGACGCCGTTGCGGATCTTCGCCGACGTGCCGGTCGGCTGGATCTTCGGGTGAATGCGACCGTCGATCACCAGCATCGGCCCCGACTGGGTGGCGTAGCGCGCAGCGGGCGGCTCGGCGAGATAGCGCGAGGTCTCCTCGACCCCGGCGACGCCGTCGCCGATCCAGAACACGCCGTTGGGCTGGAGATGGAAATTGCTGCCGCCGATCCCGGCGCGGGTGTCGGCGCGGCGCAGGCGCTTGCCGTTCTCGACATAGAGGCCGACCGGCGTGAGGTCGGCGCCGTACATGCCGGCGTTCATCGCGAAACGCAGCTTCCTGCCGTGCGCCGCCAGCGCCTGGCCGAGCGCGGCGAAGCTGCCGTAGGGCTTGCCCTGGGCGTCGGCCCAATAGAGGCGGATGTCGTCGCGCCGCGCGTCGAAGCTGCAGACGGTGTAGGACGCCCCCTCGAAATCGCGCGCGGCGCAGGCGGGCGCGGGCGCCGGCGTCGTGGCGAGCGGCGCGGCGGAAAGCGGCGCAACGGACAGCGCCAGCGCGCCGAAAGCGGCGAGCCATCCCATGGCCGTCGACCGGCGCTTGGCGGGGCAGGCGCGCGTGTCGGCCTCCTGGCGAGCGAATCGTCCGAATTCTAACGCGGAGCGGCCGATCAAAGAACCTTGCCGGGGTTGAGCAGGCCATGGGGATCGAGCGCCGTCTTCAGCGCCCGCATCAGGTCGAGGGCGACCGGGTCCTTGACCGTCTTCAGCAGGTCGCGCTTCAGCGCGCCGATCCCGTGCTCGGCCGAAATCGAGCCGGAATGGCGCGCGACGACCGCGTGGACGACTTCGTTCATCGCCGACCACTGGTCGAGATAGGCTTCCTTGTCGGCGCCGATCGGCTGACTGACGTTGAAATGGATGTTGCCGTCGCCGAGATGGCCGAACGCCACCACCCGCGCCGCCGGCATGAACGCCGCGACCGCCGCGGTCGCCTCGGCGATGAAGGCGGGAACCTGGCCGACCGGCGCCGAGACGTCGTGCTTGATCGAGCCGCCCTGCGGCTTCTGGGCGTCCGACATCGATTCGCGCAGCCGCCAGAACGCCGCGCGCTGTTCGAGCGACGCGGCGAGCGCGGCGTCGGCGATCAACCCGCGCTCGAGCGCATCGCCGAGCAGGGCGGTCAGCGCGTCGTCGAGGCCGGCGTCGTTCTGGGCGCTGATTTCGACCAGCGCGTACCATGGATGGGCGTCGGCCAGGGGATCGCGGGCGCTCGGATCATAGGCGAGCACGAACTCCATGCCGATGCGCGGCATGATCTCGAAGCTGGTGACCTGCTGGCCGAAGCGCTCCCGCGCCAGCTTGAGCAGGCTCAGCGCGCGCTCCGGATCGGCGAGGCCGGCGAAGGCGGTGGCGCGCGCGCGCGGCCGCGCGAACAGCTTGAGCGATGCGGCGGTGACGACGCCCAGCGTCCCTTCGGCGCCGATGAACAGGTCCTTGAGATCGTAGCCGGTGTTGTCCTTGCGCAGCTTGCTGAGCAGGTTGGCGACGCGGCCGTCGGCGAGCACGACCTCGATCCCCAGCGTCAGGTCGCGCGCGTTGCCGTAAGCGATGACCGCGACGCCGCCGGCGTTGGACGAGAGATTGCCGCCGATCGTCGCCGTCCCTTCCGAAGCGAGCGACAGCGGGAACATGCGGTCGGCGCGCTCGGCCGCCGCCTGCGCCTCGGCGAGCGTGACGCCGGCCTCGACGATCATCGCGTCGGCGTCGGCGTCGACTTCGCGGATGCGGTTGAGTCTCGTCAGCGATAGCACCAGCTCGCGGCCGCTGGCGTCGGGGGTCTGGCCGCCGACCAGGCCGGTGTTGCCGCCTTGCGGCACGATCGCGACGCGAGCGGCCGCGCAGGCGGCGACGACGGCCGAGACTTCCGCCGTCGAAGCGGGCCGAACGATCGCCAGGGCGCGGCCGCGAAAGAGCCCGCGCGGCTCTTCGAGATAGGGGGCGACGAGGTCGGGATCGACGAGCAGGTTGGCCGCGCCGACGATCCGCCGGAGCCGATCGAGGAGGGCGGCGCTGTCGTTCACCCGAGAATTCCTTTGCGGCGCTTGGCGGGCTGACGCCGGAAGGCGGCGAGGATTTCGACATGGGGGGAAAAGCGGAACTGGTCAAGCGCCGCGACCGGCCCGATCGCATAGCCGCCGGCGACGAGAATGCGCGCGTCGCGGGCGAAACTCTCGGGGTTGCAGGAGACCGCGACGACGAGCGGCGGGCCGGCGGCGGCGAGCGCGCGCGCCTGGGCCTCCGCCCCGGCGCGCGGCGGGTCGAACAGCACCGCGTCGAAGCGCGCAAGCTCGGGACCGGCGAGCGGCCGGCGGAAGAGATCGCGGGTCTCGGCGTGAACGGCGCGCAGGGACGACGCCGCGCCGGCGGCCCGCAACAGCGCCGCGACAGCCGCCGCGTCGGAATCGACGGCGAAGATTTCATGCTCGCGCGCCAGCCGCAGAGCGAAGGCGCCGGCGCCGCAGAAGAGATCGGCGACCCGCCTGGCGCCGTCGAGCGCCGCCGCCGCGCCCTCGGCGAGCGCCTGCTCGCCCGCTTCGGTCGCCTGCAGGAAACCGCCGGGCGGGGGGACGGCGAGCGCGTCGCCGAACCGGATCTCGGGCGGCCGGCGCTCGACGATCGTCTCGCCGTGGACGGAGAGGCGCGCCAGATCGAGCCGCTCGGCGGCGGCGGAGAGCTTGCGCCGGGTCAGCTCGTCGGGCGCGCCCGAGCCGCGCAGATCGAAATCGAGCCCGCCCAGCGTCGCCGTCGCCTGGATGTCGAGCGGCTTGCTGATTCCCCGCACCGCCGCGGCGAGCGCGTTGGCTGCGGCGATCGCGCCGGCGAGGCCGGGCGCGAACAGCGGGCAGGCGTCGATGGCGACGATGTCGTGGGCGCGCGCGCGCATGAAGCCGACCTGCTCGTGGCCGTCGGTGAAGCGCGCATGAAAGGTCGCGCGGCGGCGGCCATGCCCATGAACGTCGACCAGCGGCCCGACCTGGGCGGCGACGCCGGCGTGGGCGAGCGCCTTGACGACGCTGTCGCGTTTCCATGCGGCGTAGAGGCTGGGGTTCATATGCTGGGCCGCGCAACCGCCGCAGCGGCCGAACCAGGGGCAGAACGGTTCGGCGCGATCGGGGCTCGCGACCTCGATCGCAACGACGCGCGCGCGCTCGCCGTCGGCCTCGATACGCGCCCTCTCGCCCGGCAGCGCCAAAGGCGCGACCGTTCCGTCCGTCGCGATCCCTTCGCCGCGCGAATTGAGAGAGACGATCGTCACGTCGCGGCGGACTTCACTCATGCCGCGCTGCATAGAGGAATTCGCGCGCGCCGTCGCCGCCGGCGATCGGCGAAGGGACGAGGCCGAGGCTCGACCAGCCGAGCCCCTCGACGCAGCCGCGCACCGCGGCGCAGGCCGCCTTGAAGTCGGCGGGGTCCTTGACCGCGCCCTTGACCAGCTTGTTGCGGCCGACCTCGAACTGCGGCTTGACCAGGCTGACGAGCCACGCCGGACGCGCAGCGAGTGGCAGGACGGTTGGCAGAACAAGGGTTTGCGAGATGAAGCTGACGTCGATTGCGATCGCCTGCGGCGCGCCGGCGATGGCGGCGGTGAGGCTTCGCGCGTCGAGGCCCTGGTGCGACGTCACGCGCGGATCGGCGGCGAGGCGCGGGTCGAACTGGCCGGTTCCGACGTCGACCGCGACCACCGAGGCGGCGCCGTTCTTGAGCAGCACGTCGGTGAAGCCGCCGGTCGAGGCGCCGACGTCGAGGCAATCGAGACCGTGCGGATCGAGGCCGAAGGCGACCAGCGCGGCGGCGAGCTTGACCCCGCCGCGCGAGGCCCAGGGATGGGGAGCGCTCGCTTCGATGCGCGCGTCCGCCTCGATCGCGTCGGACGCCTTGCGCACGATCGCGCCGTCGGCGCTGACCAGGCCAGCGGCGATCGCCGCCTGCGCGCGCGCCCGGCTGATGAAAAATCCGCGTTCGACGAGAAGGAGATCGGCGCGTTTGCGCATGAGAGGCTTGAGGCGAAAGGAGAGACTTGGCGCCGCGCGCGGCCGCTTTGGAGCAGCGCCTCGGGTTCCTTCTCCCCGCTTGCGGGGAGAAGGGCGGGAATTAGCGGGGCTCGCCCCCTTTGCGCGCGTAGATGAACAGGCGCGGGTAGAGGAACAGCAGTCCGCCCTCCGGCGCCGCGTCGTAGGCGTCGGCGAGTTCGCGCTTGTAGCGCTCGAGGAACTCCTGCTGCTCGCGCGGATCGAGCGGATCGAGAAACGGCCGCAGCGCGCCGCTGCGGAACCAGTCGACCACCGCGTCGACGCCGCTCAGCGGATGGACGTAGGTCGTCTCCCAGATGTGCAGCCGTTCGGACAGCGGCCTCAGCCAGCCGTAATAGTCGACATAGGTGCCGATGACGGCGCGGGTCTTGGCGATCGGCGCGAGCCGGCTGGTCCACGGACCGTCGGCGGCGATCATCCGCATCAGCGAATGGCTGGGCTCCTGGAGGTTGTCGGCCATCTGCACCGCCAGCGCGCCGCCTTCGGCGAGATAGCCCATCAGCTTGGGGAACAGCGTCTCGTGCTCGGGCAGCCATTGCAGCGACGAATTGGCGTAGATGAGGTCCGGGCGCTTGGTCGGCCGCCATTCGGCGATGTCGGTTTCCTCGAAGCGCATGTCGGGCAGGCTGCGCCGCGCCTCGACCAGCATCTCCTCGGAATTGGAGACGGCGAGGATGTCGGCCTGCGGGAAGCGATCGCGCAGCATGCGCGTGCTGACGCCCGGGCCGCAGCCGAGGTCGACGATCCGCTTGGGCGTGAAATCGATACGGGTGACCAGGTCGAGCGGCGGCTGGGCGCGCTCGGCGCCGAACTTGAAGTAGAGCGCGGCGTCCCACGCGGTCGAAAGCCGCTTTGAAAACTCCGCGTCCGCGACGCGCGGCGCTTGCGTCATCAACCGTGTTCCTTCATCTGCCCGTCGGCGCGCCGGGGCGCCGCGGGAAGCATACCGCCGGATTAAAGCGGATTGGTTGCGCTTGAAAGCGCTTTTATGGCGCAGCCCGTCAAAAGAACCGTCGTTTGCGCGGCGCGCCGCCGCTTCCCCGCCCGTCGCAGCCCGTGCGGAGCCGACGACCCGGCAGAAGCCTGCCGGCGGAATGGAGCGGTTTCGTGACCGCAAGGCCGGAGCGGCAGGGCGCGTAACGCTTCCCTCGTCCTTCGATCCGCCCCCCGGGCGAGGGCGCGCCTCTCGAAGGACGGGGCCGGCCAGCGCCGTCCGCGGCGTCGCGGCGATTGCGATTCGCGCTGCGCTCGCCTAAGCGAAAAGCCTCTTTCCCCAGCGAGTCGCCAGGAACCCCATGGCCGAAGACGCGAAGCCCGTGAACCCGCCCGCATTCGCCCGCGACAAGCTGCTGATCGTCGACTTCGGCTCGCAGGTGACCCAGCTCATCGCGCGGCGGGTGCGCGAGGCGGGGGTCTATTGCGAGATCGCGCCGTTCCAGAACGCCGAAGCCGCCTTCGACGCGCTGAAGCCCAAGGCGGTGATCCTCTCCGGCGGCCCCGCCTCGGTGCCCGACGAGGGCAGCCCCCGCGCGCCGCAGGCGATTTTCGAAGCGAACGTGCCGGTGCTCGGCATCTGCTACGGCCAGATGACCATGGCCGAACAGCTCGGCGGCGA
>PLRT01000250.1:36779-36951 GCA_003164915.1 Hyphomicrobiales bacterium
TCCCGCGTCGCGACGTCGGAGAACGCGCCCTTCGCGCTGATCGCCGATGAAAAGCGCCGCTATTACGGCCTGATGTTCCACCCCGAGGTCGTCCACACCCCCGACGGCGCGAAGCTGCTGCGCAACTTCGTCCACAAGGTCGCGGGCATGAAGAGCGACTGGACGATGGCCG
>PLRT01000045.1 GCA_003164915.1 Hyphomicrobiales bacterium
ATCTGTTCGGCCTGACGGCGCTCGCCTTCATGTGGGCGCGCATCGCCAAGGCGGTGCTGGCGCGCCAGGCGGCGGGAACGAGCGACGCCGCGCTTGACTCCAAACTGACGCTCGCCAAGTTCTTTGCCCAGCGCATGCTGCCGGAAGCGGGCGCCTGCCTCGCCCGGCTGTCGAGCGGCGCGGAGACGCTGATGGCGCTGCCGATGGCGGCGTTCTGAACGATCACGGCGCGAAAGCGCGAACGGGAGGACGAACGATGGCGGCGGAAGCTCAGCCTGTCGGCCNNTGCCGCATGTGCCAGAAGGCGGGCGGCGCGCCGTTCATGGCCTTCGCCGGCGTCCGGCTCGCCGAGCTCGTCTGGACGCGCGGCGCCCCGAAGATCTTCGTCAGCTCGGCGATCGGCGAACGCGGCTTCTGCTCCGATTGCGGCACGCCGCTGACTTACCGCGGCGCCGGCCGCGACCGCATCGGCGTGACGATCGGATCGCTCGACCGACCGGCGGCGGTCGCGCCGGTCGTTCAGTACGCGCCGGAATCGCGGCTCGCCTGGCTCGACGACGTCGCCGGCCTGCCGTTCGGCGCTTTCAGCCATCCGGTCGACGCCGCCCATCTCGGCAATCGCCAGCATCCCGACCACGACACCTGAACGGAGCGCCGCCCCCCCGCGCGCGAAGGAGAGACGACCATGGCTGACGCGTTCATCTACGACGCCGTGCGCACCCCGCGCGGGCGCGGCAAGGCGGACGGCGCGCTGCACACCGCGACGACGCTGCATCTGGCGACGACCGCGTTGAAGGCGATCAAGGATCGCAACGGCATCCAATCGGGTCAGGTCGACGACGTGGTGATGGGCTGCGTCGATCCGGTCGGCGAAGCCGGCGGCGACATCGCCCGCATGGGCGCGCTGGCGGCGGGCTTCGGCAACGACGTTCCCGGCGTGCAGATCAACCGCTTCTGCGCCTCCGGCCTCGACGCGGTCAATTTCGCCTCGGCGCAGGTGATGGCCGGCCAGCACGAGCTGACGGTCGGCGGCGGCGTCGAGTCGATGAGCCGCGTCGGCATCGGCGCTTCCGGCGGCGCCTGGCCGGTCGATCCGGCGATCGCCATTCCCGCCTATTTCATGCCCCAGGGCGTCTCGGCCGATCTCATCGCCACCAAATACGGCTTCTCGCGCGACGACGTCGACGCCTACGCCGTCGAATCGCAGGGCCGCGCCGCCAAGGCGTGGTCGGAAGGGCGGTTCAAGAAGTCGATCGTGCCGGTGCGCGACGTCAACGGCCTGCCGCTGCTCGAGCGTGACGAGCACATGCGGCCGGAGACCAACATGCAATCGCTCGCGGCGCTGAAGCCGTCGTTCGTGATGATGGGCGAGCAGGGCGGCTTCGACGCCGTGGCGATCCAGGCGCATCCGGAGATCGAGCGCATCAACCACGTCCACCACGCCGGCAATTCGTCGGGCATCGTCGACGGCGCGGCGGCGGTGCTGATCGGCTCGAAGGAGGCGGGCGCCAAACTCGGCCGCAAGCCGCGCGCGCGGGTGCGCGCCTTCGTCAACATCGGCTCCGAGCCAGCCATCATGCTGACCGGCCCGGTCGACGTCACCCGGAAGCTGCTCGCCCGCGCCCACATGCAGATCTCCGACATCGATCTGTTCGAGGTCAACGAGGCCTTCGCCTCGGTGGTGCTTCGCTACCTGCAGGCGTTCGATCTCGATCCCGACAAGGTCAACGTCAACGGCGGCGCGATCGCCCTCGGCCACCCGCTCGGCGCAACCGGCGCGATGATCCTCGGCGCCGCGCTCGACGAGCTCGAGCGCACCGGCAAGCAGACCGCGCTGATCACGCTGTGCATCGGCGGCGGCATGGGCACCGCCACGCTGATCGAGCGCGTCTGATGCCGAAGATCGACATCGGCGGGCTGAGAATCGACAGTCGGCGCGGCTACCCGCCCCCGCACGACCAGCGCGTGGCCGGCCGCTCGAAGAAGCGGCTCGGCGAGGCCGTCGGGCTGACGCAGTTCGGCGCCAACCTGACGACGTTGAAACCCGGCTCGGCTTCGGCCCACCGCCACTGGCACGAAAACGAGGACGAGTTCGTCTACGTGCTGGAGGGCGAGCTGACGCTGGTCGAGGACGAGGGCGAGACGATCCTCAAGCCTGGCGACGCCGCCGGATTCAAAGCCGGCGTCGCCAACGGCCATTGTCTCGTCAACCGCTGCAGCGCCGACGCCCTGTTCCTCGAGATCGGTTCGCGGGCGGCGCGCGAGCGCGCGCATTTTCCCGACTCCGATTTCGCCGTCGTCAAGGACGAGACCGGCGTCCATTACAGCCGCAAGGACGGAACGCCGCTGTGACCGCGACCCCTTTCCCCTTTTTCGCCGCTATCGGAGACGCCCGATGACCACGCCGAATTTCCGCTTCGAAGTCGACGCCGACGGCGTCGCGCTGATCGTCTGGGACATGCCCGGCCGGTCGATGAACGTGCTGACGCCGGAAGCGATCGAAGATCTCGACGGCCTGATCGACAAGGTCGCCGCCGACGCGGCGATCCAGGGCGCGGTCGTCACCTCGGGCAAGGAGACGTTCTCCGGCGGCGCCGACCTGACCATGCTGCAGGGCATGGCGAGCGAATATGCGCGCGTCGCCAAGGCCGAGGGCGAGGAGAAGGCGATGCGCGTCTTCTTCGACCGCTCGCGCCAGCTTTCGCTCATCTATCGCAAGCTCGAAAGCTGCGGCAAGCCGTTCGCCGCGGCGATCAACGGCGTCTGCATGGGCGGCGCCTTCGAGCTCGCGCTCGCCTGCCACTATCGCATCGTCGCCGACAGCGACAAGGCGCGCGTCGGCCTGCCGGAGATCAAGGTCGGCCTGTTCCCCGGCGCCGGCGGCACCCAGCGCGTGGCGCGGCTGATGCCGACGCCCGACGCGCTGCAGATGCTGTTTCGCGGCGACCAGCTCAAGCCCGCCGCCGCCAAGCGCATGGGCCTCGTCCACGACGTCGCGCCGGCGGGCGAAATCGTCGCGCGTGCCAAGGCATGGGTGAAGGCCAACCTGAACGCCAAGGCGCCGTGGGACGATCCGAAATTCAAGGCGCCGTCGGGCAAGGTGTTCTCGCCGGCCGGCATGATGATTTGGCCGCCCGCCAACGCGATTCTTCGCCGCGAGACCTACGACAATTATCCCGCCGCCAAGGCGATCCTGGCCTGCGTGTTCGAGGGCCTGCAGCTGCCGATCGATCTCGCGCTGGCGGTCGAGAGCCGCTACTTCGCCAAGATCCTGCGCTCGAAGGAGGCGGCGGCGATGATCCGCTCGCTGTTCGTCTCCAAGGGCGAGCTCGACAAGGGCGCGCGCCGGCCGGCCGGCGTCGCGCCGACCAACCTTCGCAAGGTCGGAATCATCGGCGCCGGCTTCATGGGCGCGGGCGTCGCCTATGTCGCGGCCAGCGCCGGACTCGAGGTCGTGCTGATCGACCGCGACCAGGAAGCGGCCGACAAGGGCAAGGCGCATTCGGAGAAGCTGATCTCCAACCAGATCGCCAAGGGCCGCGCCAAGAGCGCCGACCGCGACGCGCTGCTGGCGCGCATCCACGCCACGCCGGACTACGCCGCGCTGAAAGGCTGCGACCTGGTGGTCGAAGCGGTGTTCGAGGATCGCGGCGTGAAGAACGAAGCGACCAAGAAGGCGCAGGCCGTGGTCGGCGGCGAGGTGATCTTCGCCTCCAACACCTCGACCCTGCCGATCGCCTCGCTCGCCGAAACGGCCGAGAAGCCGGAGAATTTCATCGGCGTCCATTTCTTTTCGCCGGTCGACAAGATGATGCTGGCCGAGGTGATCATGGGGGCCAAGACCGGGCCGCGCGCGCTTGCCACGGCGCTCGACTTCGTCCGCGCGATCAAGAAGACGCCGATCGTCGTCAACGACTGCCGCGGCTTCTTCGTCAACCGCTGCGTCACCGCCTACATGGTCGAGGCGCACAAGATGCTGGTGGAAGGCGTGCCGCCGGCGATGATCGAGAACGCCGCGCGGATGGCGGGCATGCCGGTCGGGCCGCTGGCGCTCAACGACGAGGTCGGCGTCGACCTGTCGTGGAAGATCCTCCAGGCGGCGAAGAAAGATCTCGGCCCGCAGGCGGTCGATCCGCAGCAGGAGGCGCTGATCGAGGCGATGGTCGTGCGCGAGCAGCGCTTCGGCCGCAAGAACGGCAAGGGCTTCTACGACTATCCGGCCTCGGGGACGAAGTCGCTGTGGCCCGGCCTCGCCGAGATCGCCGGCAAGGCGCTCGACGCCGACACGATCGACGTGCAGGAACTCAAGGACCGCTTCCTCTACACGGCGGCGCTGGAGGCGGCGCGCTGCTTCGAGGAAGGCATCGTCACCGACCCCCGCGAGGCCGACCTCGGCTCGATCCTCGGCTTCGGCTTCGCGCCGTTCACCGGCGGCGTGCTGTCGCTGATCGACGGGCTCGGCGCCAAGGCGTTCGTCGCGCGCGCCGAGGCGCTGGCGGCCAGGCACGGGCCGAGCTTCGCGCCGAGCGAGGGGCTGAAGGCGATGGCGGCGAACGGCGAAACCTTCTACGGCCGCGCCGCGAAGAAGGCGGCGGCGTAGCGCCGCTCCCCTGTCATCCCCGCGCAGGCGGGGATCCAGTCTTTCCCAGGCCGCAGACCGCGACAAGCGCTGGACCCCCGCTTTCGCGGGGGTGACAGTAACTTGGAGGTTGACAGAGAAGCGCCCTGCGAAGTCAGTCCTTCGACGGGCGATGATAGACGTCCTCGATGCGGACGATGTCGTCTTCGCCGAGATAGGAACCGGTCTGCACCTCGATCAGCTCGAGGTCGATTTTGCCCGGATTGACCAGACGGTGGACGACGCCGAGCGGCAGGTAGACCGACTCGTTCTCGTGCACCATCACGTCCTCGGCGCCGCGCGTGACCTGCGCGGTTCCTTTCACCACCACCCAGTGCTCGGCGCGGTGGAAGTGCTTTTGCAGCGACAATTGGCGGCCGGGCGAAACGACGATGCGCTTGACCTGATAGCGCGGCCCGGAATCGATCGACTGGTAATAGCCCCATGGCCGATAGATACGCCGATGCTCGGTCGCCTCGCGCCGCCGGTCGAGCTTGAGCGCGTCGACCAGGTCCTTGACCTTGTCGCCTTCGCCGCGTTTGAGCACCAGCACCGCATCCTGGGTCGACACCACCGTGACGTCGTCGACGCCGACCACCGCCGTCAACAGGTCGTCGGAGCGGATGTGGACGTTCTTCGCCTCGAGCGCGAAACCGTTGCCGTGGATGGCGTTGCCGTTGGCGTCGTGCGGGCTGAGCTTCCACACCGCGTCCCAATTGCCGACGTCCGACCAGCCGACGTCGGCCGGCACCACCGCGGCGCGGTGGGTGCGCTCCATCACTGCGTAGTCGATCGACTTCTTCGGCGAGCGCTCGAAGGCCGCCTTGTCGAGGATGAGAAAGCCGAGGTCGTCGTGCGCCGCCGCGAGCGCCGCCTCGGTCGCTTCGACCATTTCCGGCTCGAAGGCCCGCAGTTCGGACAGCATCGCGTCGGCGCGGAAGAAGAAGTTGCCCGAGTTCCACAGATAGCCTTCCGCTACGTAACGCTTGGCGAGCGCGAGGTTGGGCTTCTCGACGAAGGCGGCGACGCGGCGCGCGTCGCGAAGGCCGAGCGAATCGCCGGGGCGGATGTAGCCGTAACCGATCGCCGGCTCGGTCGGCGTGACGCCGAGCGTCACGATTGCGCCCTCGACTTCGGCGGCTTCGGCGGCGGTGGCGCAGGCGACGAGGAAGCCTTTCTGGTCGAGCACGACATGGTCGGCGGCGAAGACGGCGAGGACGGTCTGCGGATCGCGCGCCGCGCCGATCTCGGCGGCGATCGCCACCGCCGCGCCGGAATCGCGCCGCGCCGGCTCGATGACGATCTGCGCCTTGGCGCCGATCTCCTCGAGCTGCTCGCGCACCAGGAAGCGGTAGTCGCGGTTGGTGACGACCACCGGCTCGTCGAACATCGGCGCCTCGAGGCGCTTGATCGTCTGCTGGAAGGTCGAGGAGGCGCCGATCAGCGGGATGAACTGCTTGGGCATGGACTCGCGCGATTCCGGCCAGACCCGCGTGCCGGCGCCCCCGCACATGATGACCGGCAGGACTTTCCTCGCCATTTCGACCTCGACCGTTGGCTGGCGGCCGCAAGCCGCGGCCCAGCTCTAGCCCTCGCGCGTAAACATTGGATGAGCCGCACCGGCGCGGCGGCGCGATTCAGCGCAGCGCCATCGCCTCCATCAGCTGACGATGCGCCGCCGGAATCGGCGTCGGGCGGCCCGTCGCGCGCTCGATATAGACATGGGTGTATCGCCCCTCCGCGCTCGCCGCGGCGGCCTTCGCCTTGAAGGCCGCCACATGATAGCGCACCGACGAGCGGCCGAGTCGATCGACCGCGATCCCGACCTCGATCGGGTCGGGAAACGACAGGCTGGAATGGAAGCGGCAGTGGCTCTCGGCGACGACGCCAACGATCGGGCTCGACGCCGGGTCGAGCAGGCCGGCCTCGACCAGAACCCCGTTCACCGCCGCGTCGAAGAACGCGTAATAGGCGACATTGTTGAGATGCCCGTAGGGGTCGTTGTCGTTCCAGCGGGTGGTCAACGGCACGAAGCGGGCGAAGGCGGCGCGGCCTGAGGGCGGCGCGCGCTTCGGGACGATGGGTTCGTCCGCGCCGCTCAGCCGACGCTCCCGCGCGGCGCGAACCGGCGCGCGGCGAGCGCCAGCGCCGCGGCAAGCAGCGTCTTGGCTGCGGTCGCCGCGTAGAAAGGCGCGACGCCGACCGCCCAGGCCTTGCCGGCGCCGAGCATCGGCGCGAGCCAGGCGAAGCCGGCGGCGAAAATGACGAGATGGCCGAGCGTCATCGCCGCCAGCGCGAGCGGCCAGCCGCGCGTCCAGCCGCGCTCGGCCAGTCCCCCGACCAGCGCCGCCGCGATGAGGAAGCCGACCAGATAGCCGCCGGTCGGCCCGACGAGATAGGCCGGCCCGGCGACCGCGCCGGCGAAGACCGGCAGGCCGGCGAGACCTTCAGCGAGATAGAGGACGACGGTCGCCGCGGCGAGGCGGGCGCCCAACAGGGCGCCGAGCGTCAGCACGGCGAGCGTCTGCAACGTCATCGGCACCGGATAGAACGGAACTTCGACCTTGGCCGAAATGGCCAGGACGAGCGTCCCCAGCAACGCCAGCGCTGCGCCGCGGAGAAGCGCGGCGGTCGGCTTCGCGGCCGGGACAAAAGTCGCATTCGGACGGTCAGTCATGCTGGTCCTCTCCCGTAACCGCCGGCGTCGTTTCCGCCCGGCGGGATCGCGTTCGGCGTCCGCAGCCGGTATAGAGAAGCCCGCCGCGGCGAACAAGCCGGACGCCGCCCAGCGGGACGCGACTTTTGGCCGAGCCGTCAAGCGATTTGCCGCCGCCGGGCGGCGCCGAACGACCGCCGAGCGGCCTGACGCGGCTCAGCCAGCGCGTCCGCCGGATCATCGCGCCGAACCCGTCGCCGTTCACCTTCACCGGCACCTGCGTCTACATCGTCGGCGAGGGCGAGGTTGCGGTCATCGACCCCGGTCCGGCCGACCCCGCCCATCTCGAGGCGGTGATCCAGGCGATCCCCGGCGAGCGGATCGCCATGATCGTCGTCACCCACAGCCATCGCGACCACGCCGCCGGCGCGGCGGCGCTCAAGCGGATGACCGGCGCGCCGATCGTCGGGGCGCGCGCTCACGCCGTCGCCGGCGCGCCGCCGACTCGCGCCGACGCGTCGCACGCACTCGATTACGCGCCCGACCAGGCGCTCGTCGACGGCGCGCGCGTCGCCGGGCGCGGCTTCACGCTGGAGGCGATCGCCACGCCCGGCCACGCCGCCAACCATCTCGCCTTTGCCCTGGTCGAAGAGAGCGCGCTGTTCTCCGGCGATCACGTCATGGGTTGGTCGACGTCGGTGATCGCGCCGCCCGACGGCTCGATGCGCGACTATCTCGCCTCGCTGGAGAAGGTCGCGCGGCGCAGCGAAGCGATCTACTGGCCCGGACACGGCGCGCCGGTCGCCGAGCCGCAGCGTTACGCGCGCGCGCTGATCAGCCATCGCCGCCAGCGCGAAGCGGCGATCCTGGCCGAGGTCGAGGCGGGCGAAGCGAGCCTCGGAGCCATCGTCGCGCGGGTCTATCCCCGCCTCGCGCCGGCGCTGATCGGCGCGGCGAGCCTGTCGACGCTCGCCCACCTCGAACACCTCGCCGAGCGCGGGCTGGTGGTCGGCGATCGGAGAGCGGGTCTCGAGGCGCGCTTCCGCCGCCTCTAAGGCCTCACGGCTCCTGCAGCGCGTCCTGCACCGCAGCGGCGAAACGGTCGACGTGGCGCGCATTGGCGCCGAAATCGTGTTTGCCGACGCGCGACACCGATCTGAGGTCGATGCGCGTCTGCGAAGCGAGCGGCCGCACGCGGATGGCGATGTCGTCGGCGAAGCCGAACGCCGGCGAACGGGCGATCGCCTCGATCTGCGCGACGCCGTCGACGCGCAGATTGGGCGGATTGGAATCGACGATCTTCCAGCCGAGATCCTTCGTCACGCGCAGCGCGAGCTGGTAGGCCTCGGCCGGCTCGAGGTCGACGAGGATCGGCTTCACTTCGGGATAAGCGTCCTTCTGCAGCGCCTCAGCGGCCGAATCCCAGGCCGGCGGCGTTCGGCCGGCGCGCGCCGTGCGCGCCTTGGCCGAGATCATGAAGGCGGGCGGCGAGGCGAAGTCGGTGGTGACGTCGGCGATCATCGGTCTGACCAGCGCGATCCCCGCCAGATAGGCCGGGTAGGCGAGCAGCGCGAGCGACAGCAGGCAGCCGAAGGCGGCGCGGCCGGCGCCATGCCGGCCGGTGCGCCAGATGACCACGCCGGCCGAACCGGCAAGCAGCAGCGCGAGAAAGGCCAGCGTCAGCGCGGCGGCGAAGACGGTGAGCACGGCGCCAGCGTCGAGATTGGCGAAGCGCGCGAGGCCGACCGCGACAGCGGCGCTGGCGAGCGCAAAGATCGCCGTCCGTTGGCTCCATACGGCGGCGCGCGAAAGCGGTTCGTCGACGATCAGGCGGCGCATCGCTGCGCCGCCAGGGGCGGACCCTTAGTTGCCCGTCTTGGCGCCCGAGGCGCCGGCTGCGAGCGTGCCGTGGGCGGTGATTTGGCCGCTGGCGGTCTCGAACGCCTGGTTGTCATCGCCGACCTGGACCGTCGGCATGCAGAGCGGATTGCACCAGTACGACTCGCGCTCGTTGCCGCGTTGCACCACGAGGACCGCCTTGGCCGCCTCGACGGCGATGTTCTTCTCGTCGATTATATTGCCCTGGGCGTCGAGCGCAATCAGGTTGGTCAGGCCGTAGCCTTTGCCGGTGACGACCATCGCCGAGCCGCCTTTCAGCATCGTCACGTCGGCGATCGCCGGATTGCCGACGACCAGCGTGCGGGTGCCGGCGGGAAGCTGCGCGACCTTGGCCTGGTCGATGGTGACCGTCAGCATGCCGGCCGGCGCCGAAGCGGGCGCGGCAGGCGCGGCCAGCGCCGCCGCAGGCGCGGCGCCGGCGAGAGCGAGAAGCAGGAGCAGGCGAGGCGACATGGCTCGACCTTTCGGACGGCGGGCGGGCGTCGTCGAATTTGACCTCGCCCATTTGGCCCCAAATTGGTGAATGAACCCTCAACGGCGGCGGGAGCAGCCGGTCGCGCTTAGCGATTCCTTCACGCAACCGCGAAAATTGTGCGCGCGCGCCGAAGGAGGCCGGCAAGGCTCGCGGCGAATTCAGAGCGTTCGGCCGCGCCGACTGCGCCGAGCCGAAGCGCGAAAACGCCGAACTCTTGACAGGCCGGGGCCTCGGTCCCTAAGTCTGCGTCCGATCGGCGGCGAAAGACGTCGATCCGCGGGATTTGACAGGATCAGCTTGCTGCCGCGTCACCAACAGCTAAAGCGTCACAGATCAGGAAGCCTCCTCAAAGCCTCCGCGCTGTGATCCTGGCAGGCGACTTCGTCGCCGGCGGACGCCGCGGCGAAGCTCGCGCGTTTTTGGTTCGCGCGATCAGGAGGTTCCATTGCCCGTCATCGTCGCTTCCGAGGAAGCCCATCCCTTCCTGCCCTCGCTCGGCTCCGGCTCGGCGATCGACCAGGGCCGCGCGCTGCATCAGGACATCCGTCCGCTGCATATCGCCATCCTCAACCTGATGGCCGACAAGATGACGACCGAGCGCCAGCTCGCCGCCTGGCTCGGCAGCACGCCGCTGCAGGTCAGCCTGACCTTCGTCGCCACCGACGCCTATGTCCGCGCCGTCCGCAACGGTCATCAGAGCCGCAACACGCCGGCCGAGCACATCGTCAAATTCTACAATCCGCTGAGCGACATCCGCGGCGACAAGTTCGACGGCCTGATCGTCACCGGCGTCAACGCGCTGCAACCGCGGGTCAGCGACGAGACCTTCTGGCCCGAGGTGCAGGAGATCCTCGACTGGTCGGCGAGCCACGTGTTCTCGTCGCTCTATCTCTGCTGGGGCGCCAAGGCGGCGCTGAAGCACTTCCACGACGTCGAGAGCATCAAGGGCGAGCGCAAGACCTTCGGCCTCTTTCACCATCACGTGCTCGAGGACAGCACCGGCCTGCTGTTCGGCTTTCCTGACGAGTTCTCCGCCCCGGTGTCGCGGTGGAAAAACCCCGACAAGCAGGCGATCGCCCGGCGCCCGCAGTTGGAGGTGGTCGCGGTGTCGGAGGAGACCGGGCCCAATATCCTGGTCGAGTCGGAGCCGTTCGGGGAAACCGGCCGGCGCTTCCCGCGCCGCGCCTATGTGCTCAACCATCCCGAATACGAGACCGACACCCTGCGCAACGAATACCTGCGCGACCGCGCCCTCGATCCCGACGCCTCGTTGCCGCGGCATTACTTCCCCGACGACGACCCGTCGCGCGCGCCGATCAACCATTGGCGGCACACGGCGCAGCTCTACGCCAACTGGGTGAAGCTGGTTTACGAGGCGACGCCCTATGACCGGGCGCGCATCCCGCTGGTCGACAAGGCCTGAAGGGCCTCTAGACCCGCTCATAGAAGCCGGTGAGTCTTCCGCGCGCCAGCGCCGAATCGGCGATCGCCGCCGCGGCGCTCAAGCGAGCGCCACGCGATAGGCGGCTTCGGTCTTGGCGGCGATTTCGTCGAGCGTCGCGCCCGGCGCGAGTTCGATCAGCGCCATGCCGCGGAGGCCGTGCTTGTCGATAGAGAACACCCCGAGATCGGTGATGACGAGATCGACGACGCGCCTGCCGGTCAGCGGCAGCGTGCAATGATGCAGAAGCTTCGGTCCGTCCTTGGCGGCGTGCTCCATCACCACGACGATGCGCTTGACGCCGGCGACGAGGTCCATCGCCCCGCCCATGCCCTTGACCATCTTGCCGGGGATCATCCAGTTGGCGAGGTCGCCTTCCTCCGAGACTTGCATCGCGCCGAGGATGGCGAGATCGATGTGGCCACCGCGGATCATCGCGAAGGAATCGGCGCTGGAAAAGTAGCTGGTCGTCGGCAGCTCGGTCACCGTCTGCTTGCCGGCGTTGATCAGGTCGGCGTCCTCTTCGCCTTCGAAGGGGAACGGGCCCGTGCCGAGCATGCCGTTCTCGCTCTGCAATTGCACGTTGACGCCGGCGGGAATGAAGTTCGACACCAGCGTCGGAATGCCGATGCCGAGATTGACGTAGAAGCCGTCCTTGAGCTCCTTGGCGGCGCGCGCCGCCATCTGGTCTCGGGTCCAGGCCATGGCGGGTCTCCTTAAGCCGCGTCGCGCTTGCGCACGGTGCGCTGTTCGATGCGCTTCACCGCCTGCGGAACGGCGACGATGCGTTTGACGTAGACGCCCGGCGTGGCGATGAGGTCGGGATCGATCTCGCCCGGCTCGACCAGATGCTCGACCTCGGCGATCGTCATCTCCGCCGCCGTCGCCATCATCGGATTGAAGTTGCGCGCCGTCTTGCGATAGACGAGGTTGCCTTCGCTGTCGCCCTTCCAGGCGTGGACGAGCGCGACGTCGGCGACGAGGGCGGTCTCCATCACGAACGCCTCGCCGTTGAAGTCGCGGATTTCCTTGCCCTCGGCGACGATCGTGCCGACGCCGGCGCGGGTGAAGAAGGCCGGGATGCCGGCGCCGCCGGCGCGGATGCGCTCGGCCAGCGTGCCCTGCGGATTGAACTCCAGCTCGAGTTCGCCGGCGAGATATTGCGCGGCGAAGATCTTGTTCTCGCCGACGTAGCTCGAGATCATCTTCCTGATCTGCCGCGTCTCGAGCAGCAGGCCGAGGCCGATCCCGTCGACGCCGGCGTTGTTGGAGACGAAGGTCAATTCCCGTGCGCCCGACTTGCGCACCGCCTCGATCAGCGTCTCGGGGATGCCGCAGAGCCCGAAGCCGCCCGCCATGATCGTCATGCCGTCCCTGAGGACGCCGGCGAGAGCCTGCGCGGCGCTCGCGTAGACCTTGTTCATGATCCCTCCCGTCGAGGATCCGAATCACTACCGGCGGGGGAACATGACCGCAAGCGCGCCGCGCGCCGCTTCAACCCGGATTCGGGCTGCGGGGGCGGCTCAAGGCATCTGCGAGATGATGGGGCGCGGCGCGTCCGGCCGCATCGCCATCGCCTGCGCGTTGAGCGCCGCGGCGCCCGGTTTTTCCGCCAGCTCGAGCTTCTGCAGCAGGGAGAGCGCCTCGGCGAGCGCGCCGCCGGTCGCCGGCGTCGGCTTGGGCAGGGCGATCGACCGGATCGCCTCGATGCCCGGCTCGAAATCCGAATATTCGGGCGCGCGCCGCGCCAGCCGCGCGCGCTTGACGCCCGCCTTGACGAATTCCTCGATATGGGCGGGAACGAGCTGCAGCCGGCCGAATTCGCGCGCGATCACCATCTGCAGGCGCCGGCGCGTCAGCTTGTCGGCGACGCCGAAGCGATCGACGTAGAGGTCGAGGACGCGCTGCTTCTCGTCCTCGGTCGGGTAGCCCATGCGGACATGCGCGTCGAAGCGTCCGGCGCGCCGCGACAGCGCCTCGTCGATCGCCTCGCTGTGGTTGGTGGTGGCGATGGTGACGACGTCGGGATAGGACGAGGCGCCCGACAGCACCTGCAACAGCTCGCCGGTCACGTCGTCCTTGTTGGCCGAGGCCTGATTGGGGTTCTGCCGCGAGCGGGTCATCAGGTCGAGATCCTCGAGGATCACCACCGCCGGCGCCAGGGCCTGGGCGAGATGGTAGATCGCGCGAACGTGCTCGACCGCCTCGACGATGATGATCGTCGCCTCGCCGGCAATGCTGTTGGCGAAGCACTCGATCGCCGTCGACTTGCCGTCGCCCGGCGGGCCGGAAAGCAGCAGGCCGCGCTTGATCGTCAGCCCTTCCGCCTTCAGCATGTCGCGATCGCGGATCGAGGAAGCGATGAAGTCGAGCTCTTCCTTGGCGCGCCCGTGGGGGATGATGTCGGCCCAGCTGCGGCTGGAGATGCGCGAGCGCACGGTCCACAGGTCGCGGTTGACCAGCACGACGCGATTCTTGAACGGATCGGCCTCCTGCAGCAGGCCGCGCGCCAGCGCGACCACGTCGGCTTCGTCGGCTTCGTGATAAACGAGGCCGACGCTGTCGAGAACGAAGCCGTTGGCGGGCTCGACCCGCGGCGTTCCCTGCAGGATCAGCATGAAATGGCCGCCGCTCGGCGCCTCGCCGCGGAACACGGTGCGCGGCCGCAGTACGCGCGGCTCGCCGTCCAGATCCATCGTGATCTTGCCGGGGATGAAGCGCGGGTTGATCGCCTGCTGCTCCGCCACGCCGCCGCCGGTCAGTTCGCTGAGCCACACCCATCCGGGCGTTTCGGACAGCTTGCGGCTGAGCAGCGCGAGCGTCGCCTCGTTGGCCGGGAGGGTCAGCACGCCCGGCTCGCCGGCGCCGCAGAAGACGCGAAACAGCGTCGAATAGCCGATGCGCGGCGCGCCGGAGCGCTTCACCTGCTTGTGCTGGCTGACGAAATATCCGAGCGAGGCGGCGAGCGAAGCGAAGCCGCGGATCGAATCCTCTGGAATTTCGGCGATCAGCTGGTCCTTGAGCGAGAGCGAGGCGGCGGCCGATTCGCTGAACAGGCGCTTGATCACCGGGCTGGCGGCCTCGCCTGCGCCGTCGGAGGGCTCGAACACGCCGAAGACGAACTCGCCCTTGTCGTCGGCGCCGGAAACCGTCGCCGTCACGTTGAGGCTGGTTGCGAGCATCTCGGCGGCCTTGCGCGCGGCCGCAGCGCCCACCACCGGGCGTTCCTCGACCACCGTCCGGCCGGCGGTCTGCGAGGCGCAGCGAACGACGAACTTCTGTCCCTTCGACCCGCGCTTGCCTTCGACCTTGAACCACATGACGACCTACCCCGAGGCGTGAGAGGAAAACGCGTCCCGACCAGCCGACGGCGCCCCCTGAGCGGCCCATCTGCCGTTAGGTAAACAGCGATTCCCAAAATTACGTTTGGGAAGATCGGTCGCATTTTCCTTAATTCGGCGGCGAGGCGCGTCGCGCGGCTCTGCGTCGGGCGTCCGGCGCGCTACCCGCGGGCGCCGCCGCCTTCGCGCCGCCACACCCACACCAGCGCGCCGAGCAGCAGCGCCAGGCCGAAAAAGCCGATCGCGAGCGGCGTCTGCCTGACGCCGATCAGCGCGCTGGCCCCGGCGCGCTTGATCCCGATGTAGTCCGAGCCGGAATAGCTCGGCGAGGGCTGCATCGCGACGACGCGCGGGATCGTCACCGGGTCGTCGGCCCTGCGCGCGAGGCGATGGACGCCGCCGCCGGTCGCCTCGGCGAGCGGGTTCAGCTTGTCGGGTGTCGACACCACGTCCTGGAATTCGACCGGGTTCTGCGGCCCGACCACCGCCAGCGCGACATGCTCGCCGTCGCTGGCGCGATAGAGCCCGTCCTCGTCGACGGCGAGGGTCGCGCGCGACAGGCCCGGCGCGACCGGCGCGAGCTGAATGGTCGTCGTCTTGCCGTCCGGCCCGGTCACCGTCGCTTGCGGGACTTCGCCCTTGAGGCTCTGGCGCTCGATCGTCAGGTCGCGGCCGCTGGCGCGCGCGCGCAGGGCTTCTTCTTCCAGGTCCGGCTCCTTCATCAACCAATGGGCGAGCCGGCGCAGCAGGTCGAGATAGGGGCCGCCGCCGTCGAAGCCGCGCGCCCACAGCCACATCTGGTCGCTCAGCAGCAGCGCGACGCGGCCCTTGTCGACCCGGTTCAGCACCAGGAGCGGCGACTTGTCCGGGCCGGTCATCAGCGTCGCGCCGCCGGTCGCCTCGCCGCCGATCTCCCGCAGCCAGCGGCCCCACGCGGGCGGGTCGGCGTCGCCGCCGGCGAGGCCGCGCGTCACCGGATGCTTGGCCCCGTCGCTCGAAATCGCGGCGCGGAACGGCTCGTCGAACTCCTCCCCGGTCGGCCGCGCCGGGGCGATCGCGCCGAGCGGCGTCGCGAACAGACCGTCGGGCGTGCCATAGGCCGGCCCTTCCGCCATCAGCAGCGCGCCGCCCTGGCGGACGTAGGCGACGACATTGTCGAGATAGAAGCGCGGCAGGATCGCCTGGCTCGAATAGCGGTCGAAGATGATGAGGTCGAAATCCTTGATCTTACGGCCGAACAGGTCGGCGACGGGGAAGGCGATGAGCGACAGCTCGTTGATCGGCGTGCTGTCGATCGCCTTCTCCGGCGGGCGCAGAATGGTGAAATGGACGAGGTCGACGTTGGCGTCCGACTTCAACAGGTTGCGCCACATGCGCTCGCCCTGGTGCGGCTCGCCCGAGACCAGCAGCACACGCAGCTTGTCGCGCACGCCTTCGATGGCGACGACCGCCTTGCGGTTGCGATCGGTGATCTCGTCCTTGACCGGGGCGACTTCGAGTTCGACCACATTGGGGCCGGCGTGGTCGATCGGCGTCTTGATCTGCAGGTTCTGGCCGACTTCGGCGTCGAGCGTGGCGATCGTCTGGCCGTCGCGGCGCACCGTCACCCTCGCCGGCTCGCCCTGGTCGTTGGAATCGACGACGCGGGCGACGATCGTCTGGTCCTTGCCGACGATGCCGAACCGCGGCGCCTCGACCAGCTCGATGCGGCGGTTGCGCTCGCCCTCGTGGCCGGTGACCAGCACATGCACCGGCGCGTCGAAACCGAGCGCGGCGGCCGAGGCCGGGATGTCGTTGGCGTTTCCGTCGGTGATCAGCACCGCGCCGCCGACCCGCTCCGGCGGCGTGTCGGCGAGCGCCGAGCGCAAGGCGGCGAAGAGCTGGGTGCCGCGGTTGTCGGGATCGCCGCGCGGCGTCTCGACCGTCCTGACCTCGACATTGTCGAGCGCCGCGAGTCGCTTCTCCAGCTCGGCGCGCGCCGCTTCGGTCTGCTGCGGCCGTTCGCCGATCTGGTTCGATTCGGACCGGTCGACCACCACCGCGACGACATCCTTCAGCGGCCGCCGATCCTCCTGAACGAACGACGGATCGGCCAGCCCGGCGAGCAGCAGCGCGCAGGCGAGCGCCCGCAACGCCGCCGCGCCCGGCCGCCGCCATGCCGTCAGGGCGACGACCGCGAGCGCCGCCACCGCCAGCGCGATCATCGCCCAGGGCGGAATCGGCGGGGAGAAGGCGATCGACCAGGCGTTCAATGCGACAGCCTTTCCAGCAGGTCCTTCGCGTGGACCTGGTCGGCCTTGTAGGTGCCCGTCAGCGTGTACATCACCAGATTGACGCCGCCGCGCAGCGCCATCTCNNCCAGGCGGCGGCGAGATCGTTGGAGGTGACGATGATCGGCGAAACGCTGTCGCCGGCGCGCGCCGGCCGCGGCGTGCGGTCGTTGGGATCGGGCGGCGGCAGCGCCTCGATCCAGGTCTGGCCGTCCTCGGTGCGGCCGACAAAGCGGTCGATGAGATAGAAGGTCTTGGTGACGACGTGATCGCGCGGCACCGGCTCGAGCTCGGGCACGTCGACGCCTTCCAGCAGCTTGCGCAGCCACAGCGCTTCCGGGGTCGGCCGGCCGTCGGGGGTCTGGCTCAGCGCGTCGCGAGTGTCGAAGACGATCGTGCCGCCGAATTTCATGAAGTCGGCGATGCGCTGGACGGCGGCGGGCGCAGGCTGCGGCCGACCGGCGACGATCGGCCAATAGAGCAGCGGGTAGAAGCTCAATTCGTCGTGCGCCGGATCGACCGCGATCGGTTCGGCGACCTGCGCCGAGGTGCGCTCGCCAAGCACGCGCGAAAGCGTCTCGAGGCCAAGCCGGGTGGTTTCGTCGACTGTCGCATCGCCGCTCTCGACATAGGCGAGGTGGGTCTGGCGCGCGGCGTCAGCGTCGCGCGCCGAGATCGGCGCGTCGGCCGCGCGCGCCGGCGGGGATAGCGCCGCCGCGCCGGCGAACGCGGCGAGGATCAGCAGCGCCGCCGCGGCCGGCCTGGCCAAGCGCGGCGGTCGGCCGAGCCACAGGCTGGCGAGGCCGTCGGCGAGGAAGCCGACCAGGGCGGCCAGCAGCAGCCACGGTTTGAGGTCGAGCGGCGCGGCGACCTCCAGCCCGCCGGCGGCGGTCGTCAGGGCGCCGAAGTCGGCCGCAGCGAGCGTCGCGCCGGGCGCCATCGCGTTGACCGCCTGCAGCGCGTCGGCGGGACCGTAGAAGCCGGGCGGATGGCGCCCATCGGCGGGACCGGTGAAATCGGCGCTGATCGGCGCGGCCTCGGCCGGCGGCGTCCCCAGCGCGCCGAAACCATCGAGCGTGCGATAGGGCGCGCGCGTCGCCTCCGTCCCGGTCTTCTCGGCGCCGGAGGTTTCCGCCGGCGCCGGCCCGGCGCGCGCGACGACGCGGCGCAGCATGTCGACGAACAGCCCTGACAGCGGCAGGTTCGACCAGGTCGTGTCGGCGGTGACGTGGAAGAGCACGATCAGGCCCTTGCCGCGCGGCGCGGCGGTGACGAGCGGCGTGCCGTCGGCGAGCCGCGCCCAGGTCTTGTCGGCGAGGCCCGGCTCCGGCTCGGCGAGCACCTGGCGCGAGACCGTGACTTCGTCGGGCGCCGAAAGACCGAAGAACGGGCTGTCCTTGTCGAAGGCGGCAATGTGTTTGGGCGTCTCCCACGACAGCGCGCCGCCGAGCGTTCGGCCGCCGCGCCTGAGCGCGGTCGGCGTCAGATCGTCGTCGCCGGCGGCGAGCCGGGTGCCGGCGAAACGCAGCAGCACGCCGCCCGATTCGACGAACCGGGCGAGTTCGTCGTGCGCGAGGCCGGGCGGGACGTTCATGTCGGCAAGCGCCATCACCGAAGGCTTCTCGGCGAGCAGCGCCTCGATCGTGTCGTTGCCCGCTTCGCCGCCCTCGCGGATTTCGGCGTATGGCGCGAGCGCGCGCTTGATGTAATAGGCAGGCGACAGCAGCGGCTGGGCGACGTCGGCGCTGACGCCGGACAGAATCGCGACGCGGCGGCGGCGCGAGCGCTCGTCGATCAGCCAGGTCGCGCCGGCCGAGGGTTCGTCGGCGACGACGAGCCGCGCGATCTGGTTGCGCAGTTCGACCGGCAGATCGAATTTGGCGTCGGTCGCGCGGCCGGGGCCAAAGTCGAACGGCGCCTCTCCGATCGCGCGCCCCTGCGCGTCGAGCGCGCGCACGGTTCCGGCGCGCCGTCCGTCCGCGCCGGCGCGCGTGAGATGCGCCGCCAGCGCGCCGGCGAGATTGTCGGCGCCGGCGATGCCGATCGCCGTCGTGTTGTCGAGCACGACCGAAAGTTTGTGGCCGCGCGCGGCCACGGCGAGCGCGCGGGCGAACGCGCTCGCGCCGCCAAGCTCGAGGCCGTCGGCGATCCACACGACTTCGGCCTGCGGGTTGGCGGCGAGGAAATGTGCGATCGGCGGCAGCGCCGCCATCCGCTTCGGCGCGTAGGGGACCGGCGCGAGGGCGCGCAGACGGTCTTCGCCGCGCGGCGCGTCGAGCGCGGCGATCTCCATGCCGCCCTGCGAGGTCGCCGCCAACGCGACCAGGCGTCCGGCGCGGGTCGCCGCCTCGAGCGCGGCGCGCGCGTAGGCGGAGCGCTTCTGCCAGCTCGGCGCCGCCGCCCAGCCGTCGTCGACAACCATCAGCAGCGGCCCCTCGCCGACCCCCGGCAGCGCGTTCCACATCGGCCCCGCCATGGCGAGAATGACCAGCCCGGCCACGGCGATGCGCAGCAGCAGCAGCGGCCACGGCGTCTTGGCCGGCGTCGCGTCCTTGCGATCGAGGCCGATCAGCAGCCTCAGCGGCGGGAAGACCTCCTCGCGCGGGCGCGGCGGCGTCACTTTGAGAAAGAGATAGAGGGCCGCGAGCAGCGCCAGCGCGGCGAGCGCCGCCGGCGCGGCGAAGGCGAGCGGCAGGCCAAACATCTCAGGCGCTCCAGCCGGCGCGCGCCGGCTCTGGGCCGGCCAGGCGCGCGCGCAGCCCGAGCAGGGCCTGCGCCGCCGAACCGTCGGTGCGATGCAGCGCGAAGCCCCAGCCGCGCGACGCGCAGGCGGCGCGCAAGGCTTCGCGATGTGCGGCGAGCCGTTCGAGATAGGGGTCGCGCAGGCTCTGGGCGCGCGGCGCGCGCAGCCGTTCGCGTCCCGCGGCGGCGAGGAATTCGGTGTGGCCCTCGAAGGGGAAGATCTCCTCGATCGGATCGGCGATCATCACCAGCTGGCCCTCGGCGCCGCGCGCGGCGAAGCCCGCGAGCGCCTCTTCGATCGCCGCGGCCTCGGACAGGAAGTCGCCGATCAGCGCCGCCTTGGACCCGGTCTTGATCGGCGCCGCCGGCGGCAGGCCGGTCGCGACGCCGCCCTGCCGTTCGTCGGCGGCGATCGCCTCGGCGAAGCGCTCGATGACGTCGCGGCTGGCGAGCGGCGGCGTCAGGCCGATCAGCCCGGCGCGCTCGCCGCCGCGCACCGCGAGGTCGGCGAGGGCGAAGGCGAGCACCGCGGCGCGATCGACCTTGGCGCAGGGGGCGAGCGACGAAGCGAAGGTCATCGACGGCGAGCGGTCGAACCAGATCCAGATCGTGTGCGACGCCTCCCATTCGCGCTCGCGCACGAAGGCGCGGTCCTCGCGCGCCGAGCGGCGCCAGTCGACCCGCGCCGCCGGCTCGCCGGAGAGAAACGGGCGGAACTGCCAGAAGGTTTCGCCCGGCCCGGCTTGCCGTCGCCCATGGACTCCGTGCAGCAGCGAATGCGCGATCTG
>PLRT01000226.1 GCA_003164915.1 Hyphomicrobiales bacterium
GCAAGCACGGTTCGTTCTACGACTATCTCGCCGGCGGCGACACCTGGAAGGACTTCTTCTCGCCCGACCACAGCGGCACGCCGATCAACCTGCTCGCCTATACCGCGACCTTCGGCGGCGGCTTCTCCGCCACCCTGTCGTTGGAGCAGAACGAGTCGGCCGCGGGCGTGAACATCCCCTGGTACCACCCCTACGCCTATTTCGGCGCTCCGACGTCTTCGGGCACCTACGCCGCCAGCGGCACGGAGCTTGGCGTTCGCGCGCCGGACATCGTCGCGGCGTTGGACGTGACGCAGAGTTGGGGCGGCGCCCATCTCGCCGGCGTCGCGCACAACGTGCGGCTCGAAAACTCCACCGGCGATAGCGACCTCGACACGTGGGGCTACGGCGTGATCGGCGGCGTGACCTTCAACCTGCCGATGCTGTCGGCTGGTTCGAAGATCGCCTTCCAGGGCGCCTATGCTCACGGCGCGATCGACTATTCCGGCGCGACCTCGCCGGCGTGGGGCGAGCAGGACCAGGGCTTCAACCCCAACGGCAACGGCACGCTGTTCCCGATGGCCGACGCGATCTACGACGGCGGCGGCAACTGGTCGCTGTCGAACGCCTGGACGGCGGCGGCGCAGTTGACCTGGAAGGTCTCGCCGCAGTTCGAGATCGATCCGGAAGTCGCCTACGCCAGCGTCGATTACGGCAGCGCGGCCGAGAGCAACTGGTACCCGATCCTGTCGCAGAAGGCCGACGCCTGGTGGGTCGGCGCGGTGTTCGACNNACTCGGACGGCTTCAACGGCCGCCTGCACATCGTCCGCTCGTTCTGAGCGGCGGCAAATCGGCTGAAACGTCCCGGCCCCGGAGCGAAAGCTCCGGGGCCTTTCGTTTTCAACGGCGGCGCAGCCGTCCGCGCAAAGTCCCCGCGATCGAGAAGTTCCGCAAGCGTTGGACGCCCATGGGAAAGCCAATTGCCGCTATATTTCAATGACAAGGCGAATTTTGCTTTCTGAAAAACAGAATTCGTGATAGGCTCGCGGCCTACCCTGTCTGCGCCCGTGGAGCCGCCCCTTGTCCAAGACCCTGGCCGAACCCGAAGCCACGCCGAACCGCGCCAAGCAGGCTCGCTCCCGTCGCCGGCGCCTGGAGGCGCGGCAGGCGAAAGCGGAGCGCAGCGTGCGGCTGTTCGACCTGCTCAAGGCGGGCATGCCGATCGCGGAAATCGCCTTGCGGGAGGGGTTTTCGGTCCGACGCGCGCGCGAAATCGTTCAGGAGATCCTGGAGCGGCGCGAGGTCGATCCGCCGGCGGGTTTCGTACAGTTACAGATCGGCCGCCTCGGCGACGCGATGATGGTCGCACATACGGCGATGATGGAGGGCGACCTGCAGGCGCTCGACCGCGTGCTGCGCATCGTCGGAGAACTCGACCGCTACCACGGCTTCTGCGGCGAGCGGGCTGAGACGGCGGCCGGCGCGACGCGGGCGCTTCGCGCATCCGCGCCGGCGCTCGCCCTGCCCGCGCCGGCCGACGCGGCGGACAAATCTCTCGCAAACGATTGAAAGACTGGAGTCGCGCCGGAAAATGGCGCCCCGTCCCGCCGTCCGCCGCCCCGTCGGCGGCGTCATCGCGAGACGACGCTCGAGCGAGTCAGTCTTTCGCGACGGCCGCCACCGCCGACTTGAAGTCGGCGTTCCGCTGCACTTTGCAATAGTCGATGACTTTGGCCATCAGGGCGGCGACGTCGCGGTCGGCGCCTTCGCGCGCCGAGGCGGCCTTTTCGCCGGCGAGATAGCCGTCCAGGAAAGCCGCAAACTGGGCGTCGAATGTCGGGCTCGTGGCGACGTAATCCAGCGCCACGTCGCAGGACGTATCGCCAACCGCCGCTTGCGGCGCCGCGACCGCCGTGCAGGCGCCCAGCGCCACGGGCAGCAGCGCGAGCGCGAAAGCGCGCCGTTTCACCATGTCGATCGTCGTCTGAGCCTCCCTCACGTCGTGCGCCGCATCGCCCCGTCGGCCGCGTCGAACAGCGACTTGGCGCCGAAGGCGATGAAGAGGACACCGACCAGCCGCGTCACGACGACGCCGTGGGCGAGAAAGAAGCGGCGCACCGCCGGCAGGCCGGCGGCGAAGATCAGCGTCGCGTCGGCGGCGAGGAAGCCCGCCAGCGCCGCCGCCAGCAATTGCGGCGCGTCGCTCACGTGGATCTCGCTCACGTAAGGCGCGACGATCGCCGAGAACATCGCCAGCGCGACCGGATAGGACTTGGGATTGGTCAGGCCGAACGCCATGCCGGTGGCGAGCGGCCGGCGCGCGCCGATCGCGCGCGGCGGCGCGTCCTTCTTCGTCAGCACGGCGCGCACGCCGAGATAGACGAGATAGAGCCCACAGCCGGCGCCGAGGATCTCGAACAGGGTCGGCCCCAGCCGGTTGGCCCCGAGGATCGCCGCAACCGCCAGCGCGCCCCAGGTGACGTCGCCGACCAGATGGCCGCAGATGAACCAGGCGCCCGAGCGCCGCCCTTTGGAGGCGGCCAGGGTGAACAGCGCCAGGAACGCCGGCCCCGGCGCGACGACATAGAGATAGGCGGCGAGCGCGGTCGCCAGCAGGATCTTCTCTTCGATCATGGCTTCTCTTCCTGCGACAGCCGCTTGAGTTCGTAAAGCGCCGCCTGCGCCTCGCGCGGCGTCAGCGCGTCGGGATCGAGCGCCGCGATCGCTTCGCGTAAGCGATCGGGCCCCGGCGGCGGCGGCGGCTCGTAGGAAAAGAGCGGCAGCGCGTCGAGGGTCGGCCCCGCGCCGGTTCCGCGCCGCGCCGCCTCCAGCTCGGCGAGCACGGCGCGCGCGCGCCTGATCACCGAGGCCGGCAGGCCGGCGAGCTTGGCGACCTGGATGCCGTAGGAGCGGTCCGCCGCGCCGGGAACGACCTCGTGCAGGAAGACCAGCGCGCCCTTCCACTCGCTGACCCGCATCGTCAGGTTGAACAGCCGCGGCAGGGTCAGGGCGAGCTGGGTCAGCTCGTGAAAATGCGTGGCGAACAGAGCGCGCGAGCGGTTGACCGCGTTGAGATGCTCGACGCAGGCGAAAGCGATCGACAGGCCGTCGAAGGTCGCCGTGCCGCGGCCGATCTCGTCGAGGATGACCAGCGACCGCTGCGTCGCCTGGTTGAGGATCGCCGCCGTCTCGACCATCTCGACCATGAAGGTGGAGCGGCCGCGGGCGAGGTCGTCGGCGGCGCCGACGCGCGAGAACAGGCGGTCGACCACGCCGACATGGGCGCGCCTCGCCGGGACGAATGAGCCCATCTGCGCCAGGATCGCGATCAGCGCGTTCTGGCGCAGAAAGGTCGACTTGCCCGCCATGTTGGGGCCGGTGACCAGCGCCAACCGGCCGCCCTCCTCGGCCGCGCCGGAAAGATCGCAGGCATTGGCGACGAATGGCTCGCCGCGCGCCGACAGCGCCGCCTCGACCACCGGATGGCGGCCGTCCTCGATCGCGAACGCGAGCGACTCGTCGACCTGTGGCCGCGCCCAGGCGCGCTTGACCGCCAGCTCGGCGAGCGCGGCGGCGACGTCGATCTCGGCCAATGCCGCGCCGGTGTCGCGCAGCGCCTCGCTCTCGGCCAGCGCCTGCCGGCTGAGCCGCTCGAACGCGTCGAGTTCGAGCGCCAGCGCCTGATCGGCCGCCGAGGCGATGCGAGCCTCGAGATCGATCAGCGCACTGGTGGTGAAGCGCATCGCGCCGGCCATGGTCTGGCGATGAATAAAGGTTGCGCTATGGGGGGCTTTGAGCAGCGCCTCGCCCTGCGCCTGCGCCGTCTCGATGTAATAGCCGAGGAAGTTGTTGTGCTTGATTTTGAGCTGGCGCGCGCCCGTCTCTTCGGCGTAGCGCGCCTGCATCTCGGCGACGACGCGCCGGCTTTCATCACGCAGGCGCCGCGCCTCGTCGAGCGGGGCGAGCGCGCCCGCGCGCACGAAACCGCCGTCGCGCTTCATCAGCGGCAGTTCGTCGGCGAGGATCGCGGCGAGATCGCGCGCGAGCGCGCCTTCGTCGGCGGCGAGCCGATCGCGGCATCGCGCCAGCGCCGCCGGCAGGTCTTGCGTCGCAATGAGGCTCGCGCCGATGCGCGCGCTCGCCGCGAGGCCGTCGCGCAGCGCGGCGAGATCGCGCGGGCCGCCGCGGTCGACCGCCAGCCGCGCCAGCGAGCGGAGGAAATCCGGCGTCGCGGCGAGCGCCTTGCGCAGCGCGTCGCGCAGCGGCGGCGCTTCGACGAGAAAGGCGACGGCGTCGAGCCGCTGGTCGATCGCCGCTGGATCGGTCAGCGGGCTCGCCAAGCGCTCGGCGATCAACCGCGCGCCGGCCGGGGTCGCGGTCAGGTCGATCGTCGCCAGCAGCGAGCCGGCGCGCTCGCCGGCGAGCGTGCGGGTCAGTTCGAGATTGGCGCGCGTCGCCGCGTCGATCTCCAGCCCGGCGCCGCGCGCGCGACGCGCCGGCCGCTCGAGNNCGCGGCAGCGCGTCGATCTGGGTGCGTTTGAGATAACCGAGCGCCAGCGCCGCGGCGGCGACCTCGGCGCGACTGAACGCGCCGAACCCTTCCAAGGCGCCGACACCGTAGAAATCCTCGACCAGCCGCGCCGCCGAAGCGGCGTCGAGCGCCTCGCGCGCCAGCGGCGTCGCCGCCACGCCCGTCTCGCTGACGAGCCGGGCAAAAGCCGGATCCTCGAACAGGGCCTGCGGCGCGACGATCTCGCTCGGCTCGATCCGCGCGATCTCCGGCCCGAGACCCGCCTCGTCGACTTCGCCGAGGCTGAAGGCGCCGGTCGAGATGTCGAGCGCCGCCAGGCCAAAGGCGATGCGACCCTCGCCGGGCCGCGCGCGCTGGACGGCGAGCAGCACGTTGGCGCGGCCCGGCTCGAGCAGCCGCTCCTCGGTGATCGTCCCCGGCGTGACGAGCCGGACGACGTCGCGCCGCACCACCGACTTGCCGCCGCGCTTCTTGGCTTCGGCCGGGTCCTCGAGTTGCTCGCACACCGCGACCCGATGGCCCTTGGCGATCAGGCGATGCAGGTAATCGTCGGCGCGCTCGATCGGCACGCCGCACATCGGGATGTCCTCGCCCTCGTGCTTGCCGCGTTTGGTCAGCACGATGCCGAGCGCGCGGCTGGCGATTTCCGCGTCGGCGAAGAACAATTCGTAGAAATCGCCCATCCGATAGAACAGCAGGCAGTCGGGATAGGCCGCCTTGATGCCGAGATATTGCGCCATCATCGGCGAGGCGCGCGCGGATTCGGGTGGGCGCGCCGAATCGCCCGTCGTCTCGCCCGTCGCGGGCGGCGCCGCTGTGGTCGCCTGGTTCATCGGCATTGAGCCTAGCAGGCCGGCGCCGGCGGCGCACGACCGAGCGCGGCGCCGTCCACCGCGGCCGCTCAGCGCAGCGGAATCGGCAGCAGCGGCCCCGCCCCCTCGCCGAGCGTGACGCCGCGCCCGCGCTCGATCGCCGCCGTGACGAAGGCCTTCGCCGCCGCAACCGCCTCGCCGAGTTCGGCGCCGAGCACAATATGGGCGGCGATCGCGCTCGACAGCGTGCAGCCGGTGCCGTGCAGATTCGGCGAAGCGAGCCGCGGCGCGGCGAAGCGGCGGACGCCGTCGGCGGTGACGAGGAGATCGACCGCCTCCGCGCCAGCGAGGTGGCCGCCCTTCATCAGCACGGCGCGCGGCCCCAGCGCCAACAGCGCGCGCCCCTGCGCAGTCATTTCCTCCTCGCTCGCGGCGGCGGCTTGGCCTAGGAGCGCCGCCGCCTCGGCGAGGTTCGGCGTCAGGCAGTCGACCAGCGGCAGCAGCCGCGCCCTCACCGCCGCGACGAACCCCGCCCCGGCGAGCGCGTCGCCGGAGGAAGCGACCATGACGGGGTCGTAGATGACGAACGTCGCCCGCCCCTTCCCCCCTTGCGGGGGAAGGTGGCCGGGCGAAGCCTGGCCGGATGAGGGGTCGCGCCGCAAGGCGCTCGACGGCGCCGACCCCTCATCCGTCGCGCTTGCGCGCGCCACCTTCTCCCACAAGGGGAGAAGGGAGAACGCCAGCGCCTCGACGACCTCCGCGCTCCCCAGCATGCCGATCTTGATCGCCCGCACATCGAAATCTTCGAGCACAGCCTCGATCTGGGCGCGGACGATCGCCGGCGGCGCGACGTGGATCGCACGGACCCCACGCGTGTTCTGGGCGGTCAACGCCGTCACCGCGCTGGCGCCGTGGACGCCGAGCGCGGCGAAGGTCTTGAGATCCGCCTGGATCCCCGCCCCGCCGCCCGAATCCGAGCCGGCGACCGTCAGCGCGATCGGCAGGCGCGCATTCATCGCGCGCAGGCCGCGAACCGCGTCATCGCCGCCCCTATTCCGCCGCGTCGACGTAGAGCTTGCCGCCGTGCTCGAGGAACTCGCGCGACTTCTCTTCCATACCCGCCATCGCTGCGGCCTCGGCGCGCAAATCCTGGGTGATCTTCATCGAGCAG
>PLRT01000144.1 GCA_003164915.1 Hyphomicrobiales bacterium
TCGCGCCGGGTCGGGCGTAGACGCGACGCTCGTCGCCTTTCGACGGAAACATGCGCTTCAGTTCGTCAGCGAGCAGTCGCGTCGCCCATTGCGTATCGGTGAGGTTGCGCGCCTTGAACTTGTCCTCGACGGCCGCACCGTCCTTGAGCTTGAAGTTGCGCTTCTTCAGGCCCTTCATTTCCTTGTACCCTTCGACGCGCGCGGCGAAGGCTTCCCATTCGGCGGCGGTCTTGTCGCCGTCGAACCATTCGAAGGGGGTGCGCCCCTTCTTGTGCTGGTTGCAGGCGGCGCAGCAGAGGGTCTTGTTGCGATACGAATCGTCGCCGAACCGGCTCCACGGAAGGATGTGGTCGACCTGATAGCGCGTGTCGTTGGCGGAGAAACCGTTCGGCGCGATTTCGCCGTCGCAATAGACGCACCTGAAATTCTGCTCTTTGCACAACTCATAGCGCAGCAGCTCGTCGGCGCTGACCGGCGACGCGAGAAGTTCCGACGCCTCTTTGGCGCGCCTGTCCTTTTCCTTGTTGCGGTCCTCGATGCCTTGGGTGAGCTTGGCGCGCTCCTCCGCGCTCTTGCCGACCGAACGCGCCAGCTCGACGTTGACTTCGTCGATGGGGCCAAAAGCGCGCAGGATTGCCCGCACCTGCTTGATCGATTCGAGAAAGGCGCGCCGCGCGACCGGGCTGTTGATATCCTTCAGCGCGACGGTCGGCCGCGCGGCGTGATCGTAACCGACGCGCGCGCAGGCCTCGGAATAGTCGAGGCCTTGGCGGAGGCCGGGAATGATGGCGCGCGCGGCGCGCGCCGAGATATGCGCCGCGCCGCCGAACTGCGAAAACGAGCCCTCCCGTGTCGCTTCGAGCAGTCGCTCGGTCACCAGCGGGTCGAGGCCGATCTCACGCAATCCGTCGGCGATGCGCGCAAAATCCTCGCGGAACGTGAGCACTTCCGCGATGCGGTCGAGTGTTTCCGGCGTGCGCGTCAGGGAAGCCCACGGCGCCTCGCCGAGCGCTTGAAATAGGGCGTGAGTACCCGCAGCCGCCTCGCCCTTGCGCGCCGCCACGTCGTTCTTCTCGCGATCGGCCGGCACGCCGGCGAAGCGGGTGTTGGGATCAAGATCGAGTCTTCGCCGCAGCGCCGTAAAGGTGACGCCCTTGGTCGCCTGGCCGAAATCGTGTGAGGCGCGCGCGATCTCCTCCGCGCTCAGACGACGCTCGGTGCGGCCGGCCGTCAACCTTAGGGTCACGAGGCGTGAGAGGAAGCGGAACAGCTCGAATGAGGGCGCCTGTCTCGATGTGCGCTTCTCCGCCGGCTCCAATGGACAGTCGCCGAGCATCGTCTCGCTGTCCTGCAACGGACGTTGCGAAAACGCCACTTCGGCGAATTCGCGTTCGAGGGCGTCGTTCGCCGCGGGTTGGCCGAAGCGGCGCTGGGCGACGAAAATCGCGCGCGCTTCGTCTTCGAGGTCCGAACGTTTCGGCGTGTGCGAATAGTCTTTGTCGCGGTTGCGCTTGCGCTCGGCGAACCTGGGATCGCTGGCGATCATTTCGCCGAAGGCGCGATATTTCGCCAGGCCTTCGCGCGTCTGCTCCATCGCCTTCTTCATCTTCGACGTCTCGTCGGGAGCGTTGGCGCCGGCCTCGCGTTTGGAGTTCGAGCGAAATCCACGATGACGGGCGATATGCCCGAGCGCGACGGCGAGTTCGTCATTGGAGAGCGCGCGGTCATGGGCGGCCGCGCGCAGGCGCCACGGCGAGGCGTCGGCGTGTGTCTCGACGAGGCGTCGCGCCGCCTCGGCGAAGGCGTCGCGAGCGGCGGCGGGGAGGGCTCCGTGACCGGCCAGCAATTCGCGGAGCCGGTTCATTCTCAGTCGGCGGCGATGGATGACGCGCCGTTGGCCGCGAGCAGTTCGCCTTGCCGCGCTCTTCGGTTCGCCAGTTTTGGCGACGAGTGGCGAATCGAAGCAGCGGGCGCCGGCGGCGACGATGGCGCCGTCGTCGCCGTTGATTTCGAGAATCGCCCAGCCGCAGGAAGCGATGCCGACGTCGAGACCGAGTATGCGCGTCATGTGGACAAACTCCCCCCTCAGTCGCAACTGGCGTTGACGAGCTGTGGCCCGAGCCGCATATTACATTTGGGAAATCGGTAGGAAAGCCACGGCAAGGCGGCTTTGAGCGCAAGCTCTTCAAGCCGCTGACGGATTACCCGCGGTAGGGAAACCTGCCGCGGGGATTCTGTCGGATATCGTCATCCGCGGCAGCGGGGGTGTCGAATATTTGTGTGTGCCTAAAAAACACAGTTTCAATAAGTTATTTTAGGTGCTGGCGCGCTCGGCAGACGGGTGTGCCAGGGCGTCGCTCGGCACGCGCGGCGGAACATTTCCTCGCAAGCGGTTGAAAACAAACTATCGCGCCGGAAAATGGCGCCATGCCGATTCGAACGCCCCGCCGCGTCGCTGCGCCCGCTTGCGCCCTCCGCGCCTTCCTGCAAAACAGGCGCGCACTCTCATGGCCGACAAGAGGAGCGCCTGGTGAACGATGCCGCGATCGCGCGAACGGGCGGGCAGATTCTCGTCGATCAGCTGGTCGCCCAGGGGGTCGAGCGCGTCTATTGCGTGCCGGGCGAGTCCTATCTTGCCGCGCTCGACGCGCTTTACGACGCCAAGATCGCGGTGACCGTCTGCCGCCAGGAGACGGGGGCGGCGATCATGGCGCTGACCGACGGCCGGCTCACCGGCCGGCCCGGAATCTGCTTCGTCACCCGCGGGCCGGGGGCGACCAACGCCGCTCATGGCGTCCATATCGCCGAGCACGATTCGGCGCCGCTGGTGCTGTTCGTCGGCCAGGTCGAGCGCTCCATGCGTGGGCGCGGCGCCTTCCAGGAGATGGACTATCGCGCCTTCTTCGGTTCGACCGCCAAATGGGCGACTGAAGTCGAGGATCCCGCCCGCCTGCCGGAGATCGTCCAGCGCGCCTTCCACACTGCGATGCAAGGCCGCCCCGGACCGGTCGTCGTCAGCCTGCCGGAAGACGTCCTCACCGAAATGGCTGAGGTCGCCGACGCGCCCCGCGTCGAGCCGACGGCGATCTGGCCCGGCCTGACGCA
>PLRT01000056.1 GCA_003164915.1 Hyphomicrobiales bacterium
GCGGCTCGCGCCGCGGCGCGACTTCGGCCCGGCGATGATCGGCTACGGCGCCCTGTGCGCGGCGCTCTCCGCCGCGGTCTGCCTCGGCAAGGGCGCAACGCTGGCGCCGCCGCCGCTCGAGGCGCTGTCGGGCTTCGCCGCCGGATTCCTGCTGATCGGAATCGGCTTCATGCTGTTCCTGCGCGGCGCGCCGGCGGTGCCGGCGGTCGGCCAGACGATGCTGGCGCAGACCGAGACGATCTTCGGCCCGATCTGGGTGTGGCTGTTCTTCGGCGAGACGCCGTCGGCGACGACGCTGATCGGCGGCGTGGCGATCCTCGCCGCCGTCGTGGCGATGGCGCTGGCCGGCGCCGGCGGCGCGTCGCCGCCGCGCTAGAGCATGTTGCTTTCAAGTCGAACCATCTCGGTCGCGAGCAAAGCGAAGCGATCCAGACTTGGGGATTGCGGCGGCCGCTTAGTCTGGATCGCTTCGCTGTCGCTCGCGATGACAGTCGGAATTGCGTCAACCTAAGGACAACTTGCACTAGGCGGAACTGTCGGACGCGCGCAGCTCCCTCAGCGATTGCGAGAGATCGCCGTTGAGATGTTTCAGCGACTCGACGAGGGCGCGACGCTGCTCGCCGCTCCAGCTTTCCAGCAGCGTCTCGATGCGCTTCACCCGCATTGCGCTCGTCGCCGCGCACAAGACCTCGCCCTTCGCCGTTGCCGCGACGAGATAGCTTCTGCCGTCGTCCGGGTCGGGCTTTCGTCGCGCCAGGCCGAGCTTCTCCAGCGCGCTCACCTGCCGGGCGATCGTCGAATGATCGAGCAGGAGGACGTCGGCGAGATCGCTGCTGCGGCGAGGGCCTTCGCTCAAGGTCCTGAGCAGGAGGTGGTGCGATCGCTCCAGCGGATAGCGGCGCAGGCGGTAGATCGCCTCCATCGAGCGCACCAGCAGGGCGAGCGCCAGCTCCAGTTCCTGCGCCGCCGTCTTGGTCTCCATCTGGGCCTCCTTTCGCCGCAGGCGCCTTGCACGATGCGACAATATGTGTATCATACACCTACTTTCAAATCTTGGCGACGGGGAAACGGTGTGGCGCAGCATGCCGAAAGGGTGAGTTTTTTTGACCAGCCGCGGGCAGTTTGGGCGACGGGATTCGCCTGCGTCGTCGGCTTCATGTCGATCGGCCTCGTCGATCCGATCCTGACCTCGATCGCCGCCGGGCTGCAGGCGACGCCGACCCAGGTGTCGTTGCTGTTCACCAGCTATTTCCTGGTGACTTCGCTGATGATGCTGGTGACCGGCTTCGTCTCGAGCCGGCTCGGCGGCCGCCGCACGCTCATCCTCGGCGCGGCGCTGATCGTCGTCTTTTCGGCGCTNNCTGGTGCTGTTTCGCGGCGGCTGGGGTCTCGGCAACGCGTTCTTCGTCGTCACCGCGCTGGCGGTGCTGGTCGCCTCGTCGCGCCACGGCGTCAGTTCGGCGGTCCTCGTCTACGAGGCGGCGATGGGCCTCGGCCTGTCGGCCGGCCCGCTGGTCGGCGCGGCGCTCGGCGCCCATTCGTGGCGTTATCCGTTTTTCGGCACCGCGACCCTGATGGCGATCGGCCTGGTCGCGGTGGCGATGTTCTTGCCGCAGCAGCCGAAGCCCGCCGTCAAGACCTCGCTCGTCGCGCCGCTTGTGGCGCTCGGCCATCCTGGGCTTTTCGCCGTNNTTCGTGCTGCAGATGTCGGCGCACGCGGTCGGCCTGATCTTTTTCGGCTGGGGCGTCCTGCTGGCGTTGTTCTCGGTGATCGTCACGCCGCGCCTGCAGGCGCGCTTCGGGGCGCTGCCGGTCGCCGGCGCGAGCCTCGTCGTCCTGGCGATCCTGCTCGCCGTCATGGGCGTCGGCGCCAAGCTGACGATCGCCGGATGCGTGATGGCGAGCGGCGCCGTCATGGGCGTGTGCAACACGATCTTCACCGAAATGGCGATGGAAGTGTCGGACGCGCCGCGACCGGTCGCGTCGGCCGGCTACAATTTTCTGCGCTGGTTCGCCGGCGTCGTCGCGCCGTTCCTCGCGCCGACGCTGGCCGAGCATTTCGGTCCATTGTCCGCTTTCGTCGTTGCGGCCGCGGCGGCGCTGATCGCCCCCCTCATCCTGCTCGCTCGCCGCCGCGTGCTCGACGTCGAAGGCCATCTGATCGGCGAGACGACCGCGCCGGTCGCAACGGCGGCGCGGCCCCTGGTCATCGCCGCGGTCGACGGCAGCGCGGGGGACGAGGAGGTCGTGCAGCGTGCGATTGCGATTGCGAAGGCGGCGCAGGGCGGCGTTGTCGTCGCCCACGTCCTGGTTCTCGAGGTCGCTGGCGAAGACGCCGCCGACGACGAGACCCTCGAGCAGTCGGGGGCCACCATCGCGCGCTCGCAACGCGCGGTCGAGGACGCCGAGCTATCCGCAGCCTCGATGCTCATCGAAGCGCCCGAGGGTCTGGCCGCCAAAGCTCTGCTCGAACGCGGGCTCGCGGTTGGAGCGCGTTGGCTCGTTGTCGGCGCGTCTCATGGCGACGCCGGCGACAGGATCCACGGCAGTTTCGCCCGCGCAGCGCAGCGCGCGTCGCACGGCGGGTTGGAAGTCGTCGTCGTCCGCCAGCCGGCGACCGAGTCCACGCCCTTGTAGGCGGCCTCGGCGCCGTCCCGCCTCCGAGGCGGGAGACGGACTAACGCATCGCCCTTTCGATCCGGTCGAGCGTGCGCATGGCGGGCAGGCACTGGGCGACCGAGGCGTTGGGCTCGCGCTTATCGCGGATGGCGGCGACGAATTCGCGGTCGATCAGCTCGATGCCGTTGCTCGAGACGGCGACGCCGGCAAGGTCCATCTTCTTGTCCTCGCCGTCATAAAGATCGTCGTAGCGCGCGATATAGGTGCCGTTATCGCAAATGTAGCGGAAGAACGTGCCGAGCGGCCCCTTGTTGTTGAACGACAGCGACAGGGTGCAGATCGCGCCCGATGGAACCTTCATGCCGATCGACATGTCCATGGCGACGCCGAGCGTCGGGTGCTTGGGCCCTTGCAGGCCGAAGGCTTCCGAGGCCGCCTCGCCGGTCTGGTATTGGAAGAGGTCGACGGTGTGGCAGGCGTGGTGCCACAGCAGGTGGTCGGTCCAGCTGCGCGGCTGGCCGAGGGCATTGAGGTTGGTGCGGCGGAAAAAGTAGGTCTGCACGTCCATCTGCAGGATCTTCAGTTCCCCGGCGGCGATCCTGTTGTGGATCCACTGATGGCTCGGATTGAAGCGCCGGACGTGGCCGGCCATTGCGACGAGGCCGGTCTCCTGCTGCGTTTTCACCACCGCCTCGCTGTCGGCGAGGCTGTCGGCCATCGGGATTTCGATCAGCACGTGCTTGCCTGCCTTCATGCAGGCGATCGCCTGCTCGGCGTGCATCTGGGTCGGCGTCGACAGGATGACAGCCTCGATCTCGGGCCGCGCCAGCGCCTCGGCGAGGGTCTTGTCGGCGTGCGCGACGCCGCGCTTGGCCGCCAGCGCCTCGATGTCGGCGAGCTTGCCGCCGACCACGCTGACGACCTCGACGCCGTCGATGGCGGCGAGCGCGTCGAGGTGCTTCATGCCGAACGCGCCCGCGGCGCCGGCGACGCAGATCTTCATTTTGTTTCTCCGTGGGAATCGAGCGCCGACAGAATCCGGTCGGCGAGATCGCGATAGTCCGAGGGGTCGCCATCGGCGGCGCGCAACGCCAGCTCGCCGATCCGCTGCTGCCAGTCGGCCGCGCCGCGCGACATCGCGGCGTCGAGGCCGAGCCCGTCGACGGTCAGCGCCACTTCGCGCATTTCCGCGGCGCGGCGTACGCCATGGGTCATGACGCGCTCCATCATGTAGGCGGCGCGCTTCTTCCAGTCGAAGCCGGGAAACGTGTCGTCGAGGGTGGCGAAGACGACTTCGTCGACGCCCGCCGCGCGGCCGGCGAGCGCGCATTCGCAGGCCAGCGCCTCGAGCCCCTTGATCATCACCGAGCGGATCATCTTGACCGCCGACGACGAGCCGACCGGCCCCGCATGGACCTTCGCCGCCATGTCGAGCGCGACGAGCGCGGCCGCCGCGGCTTCGGCGTGCGGGCCGCTGACGAGGATCGGCGTGCGATGCAGGCGCGGGTGGACCGGCGACATGACGGCCGCGTCGACATAGCGTCCGCCCGCCGCCTCGACCCGCGCGGCCGAACGCGCCTTGGTCTGCGGCGCGCAGGAATTGCAATCGAAGAACAGCGCGCCTTTGCCGAGGCCGGGCAGGGCGGCGAGGGCCGCCGCCTCGGCCTGATCGGCGGTGACGACCGAGAAGACCAGCGGCGCGTCCGCCAGCGCCGCCGGCGCGCTTCTCCCGCCTTCGACGTTCGCCGCGGCGTAGTCCTTGCCCTTGGCGTCGCGCACGCGCGCGTCCGGCGAGTCGGTCTTGACGTCGTAGGCGGCGACGCGCGCGGCGAATTCCGGGCGCGATCGCCAGCCCTCGAGGAAAGCCTGCGCAGCCTCGCCGAAGCCGAGAAAGGCGATGCGGTCGGCGCCGGTCGGCCCTGTCTCCATGCGTTCCCCCCTAGACCACCGTCATGGCCGGGCTTGACCCGGCCATCCAAGCCACGGCCTCGGCGGGCTGTAACGCATTGGCCAAGTGGCGCCGGTCTCGGGAGCGCCAGCCTGGATGGCCGGGTCAAGCCCGGCCATGACGCCGAGCGCAATTGTCGTTCGCCGCCACTCCATCTAGCTGCGCCGCCGCGCCGGCGGCGATGTCGAAGGGCGCCGCCGGCCATTCGTTTTTCCTATAGCGTCCTCCGCCGCCTCGGACTCGCGCGAGCGCCGCAGCAGTTCCATCAGCAGCGCCTGGGTCGGCGTCGGCCGCCAGCCGCGCCGGGTGGTGAGGCCGATGCGTCGCGTGCCGAACGAGATCTGGAACGGCGCCAAAGCGAGCAGCCCCTGGTCGATCTCGACTTGCGCCTGTCGCGCCGACAGCAGCCCCAGCCGGTCGCTGCCGGCGAGCAGGCCGCGCAGCAGCACCAGCGAGCTGGTCTCGAACAGGCCGCCCGGCATGCGCGCGACGTCCTCGGGCGGAAACAAACGGTCGAACACGGCGCGCGCCGGCGTCTCCTCGGCCGGCGCGACCCAGGGGTAGGCGAGCAGGTCCGCTCGCGTCGCAGACGTGCGCAGGGTCAACGGATGGCCGCGGCGCGCGACGACCGACAAGGGGTCGTCGAACAGCGGCTCCTGGACGATGTCGTCGATCGGCGCCGGGTCGCGCAGGGCGCCGACCAGGAAATCGATCACGCCGTATCGCAACCGGCCGAGCAGCCCGTCGTAGGGCGCGGCGATCACCCGCGCCCGCGCGCGCGGGCGCTCGCGGGCGAGGGCGTTCAGCGCGTCGGGGAGCAGCTTGGTGCGGGCGAAGGGCATCGAGCCGACGACGATTTCCCCGGGATCGGCGTCGAGCCGCTCGGCGACCTCGGCGAAGCCCTGCTTGAGCTCGGCGTGGGCGAGCGCGGCGTGGCGGGCGAAGATCGAGGCCGCCGGCGTCAGCTCGACGCCCTGGCGCGCGGCGATGAACAGGGTCGCCCCCATGATGCGCTCGAGGTCGCGCGCGGCGCGATGGATCGACGGCTGCGACAGCTTCAGCTCGCGCGCGGCAAGGCTGAAATTGCGATTGAACTGCATCGCCGCCAGCGCGCGCAATTGCGCGACCGTGAGCAACCGGGCGAAGCGGGCGACGCCGTCGCCGGGCCGACGCGCGTCAGCCCCGAGCGCCTCGCGCGCGCCCGCCTCGATCAGGGCGAAGGCGCGCGCGACGCGGTCATGGAACAGAGTCCCGATCTCGGTCGGGCGCATGCCGTCGGCGCCGAAGACGAACAGCTTGGCGCCGAGCCGCGCCTCGAGCTTCGCCAGGGCCTGAGTGACCGCCGGCTGCGAAAGATGGATGCGCTCGGCCGCGCGCGTCGCGCCGCCGTGTTCGACCGCGGCGGCGAAGGCGCGCAGGTGTCGGAGGTTGGGGATGTCGGTCCACATGGCGCCGCGGCGAGCCGTTTGGCCGCTCTTATAACAAAAACTTATGGCAGGGGACGAATTCGAACTGGCCAGCCGCGGCCGGCGGGCGAATGATCCGGCGCGAGAGCGGGTGGTCCCTCCGTCGTTGCGAGCGGAGCGAAGCAATCCAGGAGACCAGGGCCGAGATCGGCGCCTCCTGGATGGCTTCGTCCCCCCGGACTTGATCCGGGGGTCGCTCCTCGCAATGACGGACCGCCGCCGCAGGGAGGAATGAGGCGATGACCAACAAGACCGCGCTGGTCGTCAGCGCGCACGCCGCCGATTTCGTCTGGCGCGCCGGCGGGGCGATCGCCCTTCACCAGGCCAAGGGCTACGCGGTCACCGTCGTCTGCCTCAGCTACGGCGAGCGCGGCGAAAGCGCCAAGATCTGGAAAGAGCCGGGCGTCACGCTGGAGAAGGTCAAGACCGCGCGCCGCCTCGAAGCGGAGCAGGCGGCCAAGGCGCTCGACGTCCACGACATCCAGTTCTTCGACCTCGGCGACTATCCGCTGGAGATGGACAAGGAGGCGAAGTTCCGCCTCGTCGACGTCATCCGCAAGGTCATGCCGACCTTCATGATGAGCCATTCGCTGTGGGACCCCTACAACACCGACCACATGTTCGCGACCAAGGTCGCGCTCGAGTGCCGGATGATCGCCCAGGCGTGGGGCCATAACCCGCACGAGAAGGTGCTCGGCGCGCCGCAGCTCTACCTGTTCGAACCGCACCAGACCGAGCAGATGAACTGGAAGCCCGACGTCTTCCTCGACATCACCGAGGTGTGGGACAAGAAATACGCCGCCATCCAATGCATGGTCGGCCAGGAGCATCTCTGGACCTATTACACCAACCTCGCCGAGAATCGCGCCAACCATTTCAAGCGCAATTCCGGCGGCCAGTCGGGCGGGCGCAACGCCAAATACGCCGAAGCCTTCCAGTCGATGTTCCCCCGCACCGTGGACGAGCTCTGATGAACGTCGTCGTCCAGAGCATTGCGCGCGCCGAGCCCGACGTCGTCGCCGGCCTCGCCGAATGCGGCGTCGCGACGGTGCACGAAGCGCAAGGGCGCATCGGGCTGCTCGCGTCCTACATGCGGCCGATCTACGCGGGCGCACGCGTCGCCGCCTCGTCGGTGACCGTCTCCGTTGCGCCGGCCGACAATTGGATGATCCATGTCGCGGTCGAGCAGATGAAGCCGGGCGACATCATGGTCGTCGCGCCGACCTCGCCCTCCGACGCCGGCTATTTCGGCGACCTGCTCGCCAGCTCGTTCAAGGCGCGCGGCGGAATCGGCCTCGTCATCGACGCGGGGGTGCGCGACGTGCGCGACCTCACCGAGATGGGCTTCCCGGTGTGGTCGAAATGCGTTTCGGCCCAGGGCACGGTCAAGGAGACGCTCGGCTCGGTCAACGTGCCGATCGTCTGCGCCGGCGCCTATGTCGAGCCGGGCGACGTGATCGTCGCCGACGACGACGGCGTCTGCGTCGTCAGGCGCGCCGACGCCGCCGACGTGCTGAAGAAGGCGCGCGCGCGCGTCGCCAACGAGGAGGACAAGCGCTCGCGGCTCAAGGCGGGCGAACTCGGCCTCGACATCTACAAGATGCGCGAACGCCTCGCCGAGCGGGGCCTGAAATATGTCTGAGCGGACACCGATCTCGGCCCGCTGCATGTGGATGCGCGGCGGCACGTCGAAGGGCGGCTATTTCCTCGCCGAGGATCTGCCGGGCGACGTCGCGACGCGCGACGCCTTCCTGCTCGACGTGATGGGCTCGCCCGACAAGCTGCAGATCGACGGCATGGGCGGCGCCGATCCGCTGACCTCCAAGGTCGCGGTCGTCTCGCGCTCGACCCGCCCCGGCGTCGACGTCGATTATCTCTTCCTGCAAGTGTTCGTCGACAAGCCGATCGTCACCGACGCGCAGAACTGCGGCAACATCCTCGCCGGCATCGGCCCGTTCGCGATCGAGCGCGGGCTGGTGAAGGCGACCGGCGACGAGACGCTCGTGACGATCTACATGGTCAACACCGGTCAGATCGCGGTCGCCCGCGTCCAGACGCCGGGCGGCAGGCCGACCTACGCCGGCCAAGCGCACATCGACGGCGCGCCGGGAACCGCCGCGCCGATCCCGATCGTGTTCCGCGACACCGCCGGCTCGAGCTGCGGCGCGCTGCTGCCGACCGGCCGCGCGCTCGACGTCATCGACGGCGTCGAAGCGACGCTGATCGACAACGGCATGCCGGTCGTGGTGATGCGCGCCGCCGATCTCGGCGTCAGCGGCTACGAAACGCGCGAAGAGCTCGAAGCCAACGAGGCGCTCCGCGCCAGGATCGAATCGATCCGCCTCGAGGCCGGGCCGCTGATGAATCTCGGCGACGTCGCCGACAAGTCGGTGCCGAAGATGTCGTTGGTCGCCGCGCCCAAGAACGGCGGCGCGGTGATGACCCGCACCTTCATCCCCCACCGCTGCCACGCTTCGATCGGCGTGCTCGGCGCCGTGTCGGTCGCCACCGCCTGCCTGCTCGACGGCTCGCCCGCCAAGGGGCCGGCCGTCTTGCCGGAGGGAAAGCGCAAATCGCTCGCGGTCGAGCATCCGACCGGCGAAATGACGGTGGTCGTCGATCTCGATGATGACGGCGCGGTCGCATCGGCTGCGCTGCTGCGCACGGCGCGAAAATTGTTCGATGGCGTCGTTTTCGGCCGCTGAGGAGAGCCTGCGTGGACGCGAATTACATGCCGTTCAAGCCGAACCCGACGCGGCCGAGCTTTGTTCCGCCGCCGGGCGCGGTCGACGCGCATTGCCAC
>PLRT01000030.1:0-13374 GCA_003164915.1 Hyphomicrobiales bacterium
TTGGCGCGGCGAGCGGCGGTCGAAGGAGGTGAGCGCATCGCGCCTTATCGCCCGAGTCGCGGCGACCGAGATAGCGATAACTGGAAACAATACGGCCATCGAGCGGGCCGCCCGTGGCTTGGCCCGGCCATTGCGCTCAAAGCGTCGCCAACAACGCCAGCAGGCCCTCGCGCAATTTCGCCGCCACGCGATCGTTGTCGGCGATCGCCTTCGGGTCTTCGGCGCGAGTACCCAGCGGCAGCGTCACGCAGGCTCCGGCGCGACCCGCGCGCTCATCGTGGCGAGGATCTCGCGCAATTGCGCCTGGGCGTGAAAGGCGCGCGGAGCGACGTTGATCAGCATCGTCGGCTTGCCGGCGAACGCCTCGCTGCCGACGAGCCAGTCGAGCGCGTTCTTCAGGACGCCGGAAACGCCATGAGCGTATTCCGGCGCAGCGACGATCAGCCCGTCGCACGTCTCAGTCTTGCGGCGCAACGCGGCGACCGGCGGCGGCAAAGCCGAGCTCGATTCTTCGTCGTCGGGATTGAAGGCGGGCAGAGCGGCGAGTTCGTCCCAGACCTCGATCTCGACGCCAGGGGGCGCGAGCAGAACGAGCGCTTCGAGCGCGGCGCGATTGACGGAAGCGCGCCGCAGACTCCCGCACAGAGCAAACAGCCTGACGGCGCGCAACGGCGGTTCAGGTGAGCGCGACGTTGAGCGCGCTCTCCGGCAATTCCTGGCCGAAGCAGCGCTGATAGAACTCCGCCACCATGGTGCGCTCGAGCTCGTCGCATTTGTTGAGGAAGGTGAGGCGGAAGGCGAAGCCGATATCCTTGAAGATGTCGGCGTTCTCCGCCCAGGTGATGACCGTGCGCGGGCTCATCACCGTCGACAGATCGCCGTTGACGAAAGCGTTGCGGGTGAGGTCGGCGACGCGCACCATCTTGTTGACGATGTCGTGGCCTTCCTTCCCGTTGCGATAGTGCGGCGCCTTGGCCAGCACGATGTCGACTTCCTTGTCGTGCGGGAGATAGTTGAGCGTCGAGACGATCGACCAGCGGTCCATCTGGCCCTGGTTGATCTGCTGAGTGCCGTGATAGAGGCCGGAGGTGTCGCCGAGGCCGACGGTGTTGGCGGTGGCGAACAGGCGGAAGCCGGGATGCGGCCTGATGACGCGGCGCTGATCGAGCAGCGTCAGCCGGCCCGAGATTTCGAGCACCCGCTGGATGACGAACATCACGTCGGGCCGGCCGGCGTCGTATTCGTCGAAGCACAAGGCGATGTTGTTCTGCAGCGCCCAGGGCAGCATGCCGTCGCGAAACTCGGTGATCTGCTTGCCGTCCTTCAGCACGATCGCGTCCTTGCCGACGAGGTCGATGCGCGAGACGTGGCTGTCGAGATTGATGCGCACCAGCGGCCAGTTCAGCCGGGCGGCGACCTGCTCGATATGGGTCGATTTGCCGGTGCCGTGATAGCCGGTGATCATCACGCGGCGGTTGAAGGCGAAACCGGCGAGGATGGCGAGCGTCGTGTCGCGGTCGAACAGATAGTCGGGATCGAAGTCCGGCACGTGCTCGTCGGGCTGCGAATAGCCAGGCGCTTTCATGTCCGAATCGATGCGGAACGCCTCGCGCACGGAGACGAGCGTGTCTGGCGCGCCAGGTTCGGCGAGCTTTGCGGTCGAGGGCGGAACGGGCGCGGGCTTCATCGATCCTCCATGCCCCGGCGCGGCGGGCGGCGGGGGACATTCACTATAGGCGCGCTCGCCTTCCGGCGAAACGCCGATCGGCCCCACGAAAATTCCGTGAAAAGCGCCCGCGGGCCGCGGCGGACGATCAGACCAGCTTGTTGGCCCTAAGGTAATTATAGGCCTGAATGATTTCGCGCAATTTGTCTTCCGACGAGCGGTCGCCGCCATTGGCGTCGGGATGGTGGCGTTTGACCAGCTCCTTGTAGCGCGCCTTGATCCCCGCCTCGGTGGCGTTGGCGTCGAGGTCGAGGACGAACAAGGCCTTGAGCGCCAGCATGTTGTAGCGTGGGGCGGGGGGCTGGCCGTCCGGCCGGCGCGCGCCGCGCCGGCGCATCGAGCGCGCCTCGGCGTAGATCGACTCGTCGACATGACGGGCGCCGCCGGCGCCGGCGCCGGCGCGCGGTCCCATCTTCCAGGTCGGGCGGTGGCCAATCACCTCCGCCTGGCGGAATTTCGCCAGCGATTCGTCGTCCATGCCGCGGAAATAATCATACGTCGCATTGTATTCGCGGACGTGCTCCATGCAGAAGCAGAAATACTCGCCTTCGCGGTCGCGCCCCTTGGGCGCGCGAAACACGCCCTCGTTGGAGCAGCCGGGGAATTCGCAACGCGTCGTCGAAGTCGGCGCCGGCGCCTCGGCGGCGCGGCGCGGCTTGATGCGAATGCGGTCGAACAGGCGTGAATTGAGATCCATCGTCGAACCTTAGGCGCCGACACCCCCGAGCGGCAAGAGTCAAGTCGGCGATCGTGTCTTTGACAAGTCGCGCGCCGCGAGGCAAGTCGGGCGCGCAAGGAACGCGACAATGAGCAGAAAAGACCGCATCGCCGCCACCCTGACAGAGGCGCTGCGCCCGACGCGATTGGATGTCGTCGACGAATCAGACCGCCATGCCGGCCATGCCGGCGCCCGCCCCGGCGGCGAAACCCATTACCGCGTCCACATCGTGAGCCCGGCCTTCGTCGGCAAGAGCCGGGTCGAGCGCCACCGCATGGTCAACGCGCTGCTTGCGGCGGAATTCGCCGGCGGCCTGCACGCTCTGGCGATCGCCGCGGCGGCGCCCGACGAAGCATGAGCGCGCCGCAGGAGGGCGCCTTCGGCCCTTACGCGTTTTCGCTGACCGCCGAAGAGGCGCAGATCGCCGCGTCGCGCGCCGGGCTGCGGCGCTCGCTCGCCGGCGGGCTGATCGGCGCCCATCTCGCGCCGCTCGCCGCTTTCGTCCTGGCGATCCTGTTCGTCGCGGTGCTCGGGCTGACGGGGCTGGTCGGTCGCCGGTCGGCCGAGGCGGCGCTGATCCTCGCCGCCGCCGCCTTCCTCGCGCAAAGGCTGCTGACGCGACGGCGCTTCTTCGCCAACCGCCGCCTCGCCCAAATGGAGATCGAGGCGCTCCGGGCCGTGGGCGCGCTGACGCTCAGCGTCGAAGCCGACGGGCTCCGCCTCGACGGACCGACGCAGCCGATGCGCTGGCGCTTCGCCGATTGCGTCGACGCGGAGGACGCCGGCGGCCTCGTCTATCTCTGGCCGCGCCGCGGCGCGCCGGCGATCGCGCCGACGCGGGCGTTTCGCGATGTAACGGAGGCGTCGCGATTCGCGCGTTACCTCGCCGCGCGGCTGCCGCAGAGCCTTGCCCGGCCTCGGCCGGACCTTTAGAACGCGGCTGCAACCAGCGGGGCCCGGATCGATGCGCATCGCCATGATCGGCTCAGGCTATGTCGGCTTGGTCTCGGGCGCTTGCCTCGCTGATTTCGGCCACGAGGTCGTCTGCGTCGACAAGGACGAAGCCAAGATCGCCGCGCTCAACGCGGGACAATCGCCGATCTACGAGCCCGGCCTCAGCGAGCTCGTCGCCGCCAACCAGCGCGCCGGCCGCCTGTTCTTCACCACCGACATCCGCGAGGGCATGCGCGGCGCGCAGGCGGCGTTCATCTGCGTCGGCACGCCCACCCTGCCGGGCGAAGGCGGCGCCGATATGCGCTACGTCTACCAGGCGGCAGGCGAAATCGGCGACGCGATCGAGACCTTCGTCGTGGTCGTCAACAAGTCGACCTCGCCGATCGGCGCCTGCGACGCGATCGAAAGCATCGTCGCCGAGCGCGCGCCGCGCGACAAGTTCGCCGTCGCCTCCAATCCCGAATTCCTGCGCGAGGGCGCCGCGATCGACGACTTCAAGCAGCCCGACCGCGTGGTGATCGGCGTCGAGGGAGAAGCGGCGCGGCGCGTGATGCGCGAGATCTACCAGCCGCTCGAGCGCAATGGCAGCCCGATCGTTTATACGACGCGCCGCACCGCCGAACTGATCAAATACGCCGCTAACGTCTTCCTGGCGATGAAAGTCACGTTCATCAACGAGATCGCCGACCTGTGCGAGAGAGTCGGCGGCGACGTGATGGACGTCGCCCACGCCATCGGCCTCGACAAGCGCATCGGCCGCCGCTTCCTCAATCCCGGCCCGGGATTCGGCGGCTCGTGCTTTCCCAAGGATACGCTGGCGCTGACCAAGCTGGCGATCGACGCGCGTTCGCCGATGCGGCTGGTCGAAACGCTGGTCGACGTCAACGACAAGCGCAAGGTGGCGATGGTGGGCAAGATCGTGCGCGCCTGCGGCGGCTCGGTGAAGGGCAAGCGCATCGCCGTGCTCGGCCTGACCTACAAGCCCAACACCGACGACATGCGCGACGCGCCGAGCCTGGTGATCCTGCCGCTGCTGCAGCAGGCGGGGGCGACGATCGTCGCCTTCGATCCGGAGGGCGCGGCCCAGGCCGCGAAGCTTCTGCCGGGCGTCGAATTCGCCAGCGGCCCCTACGCCTGCCTCGAGGGCGCGGATGCGCTGGTGGTCGTCACCGAATGGGACGCGTTCCGCGCGCTCGATCTCGCGCGCGTCAAGGCTGCGCTGCGCGAACCGGTGGTGGTCGACCTGCGTAACATCTACCCGCAGAGCGTGATGCGGGAGATGGGGTTCAAGTACGTGGGGATTGGGCGAGGGGCGTAGAACGGTCCTGACCGTCGCGCCGGCTTTCGCCGGCGGCGCCCGAAGCGTCCGCCATCCGACCCCGCGGCGCGGTCCGCTTTCTCGGCCGGTGCGGCGACGACGCCGGCTATTTCTTCACGACTTCGAATCCCTTCGCATGGCTGGCCAGTCCCCACAGGACGCCGAGCCCTTCCAATACGCAAAACACGGGCAGCAGAACGATCTGCAAGAGCGTGAACCGAATGCGCGTCCAGACGTTCTTGATGCCGTGCTCGTCCATGTTGGCTTTCAGTCCCGTTACGTACCAGACGGCGAACGTCGCGAACGAGTAGCTTGCGAAGATACGCACGGCAAAAGGGATTTCGACGTTGTAGAAGAACTCGCAAACCGTATAGGCGACCGCGAACGGCGCCAGCGCCCAAAGCGCCGTGTTCACCCCGAGCCCGATGCGCCAACGCAGTTTGACCGGGGCGTAGAGCACGGTTCTCACCAGTCCGTGAAACCAGCGCCGCCGCTGACGCAGAAAGTCGACGATCGTCATACACGACTGTTCTTCCAGGAAACCGTCGACCCACGCGCAACGCAGACCGTTCTGCATCGCCTTCAACGCCCAGAATGCGTCCTCGGTGATGTCTCCGTGTGGACCAAAATCAAAACCGCCGGTCGACTTCTCGACGTCGTTCCGAACGACGATGAAAGAACCGTGAAGTCCGAATATGGTGACGCCCAACCGATGCTGAAGATAAAACCTGGCGAAATCGTCTCCCGTCCGAACATTGTCGGCCAATGTGAGAAAGGGGTGCCGTTCCCACTCGCGATGATAAAGCAACGCCCCCTGGCCGATGCGCAATCGTCCCGACGCTTCCTCCTGGCATACGAATTTGCAAACACCCTTGATCGCCGACGGCGTCGGCTGGGTCTCCTCGTCGAGGTGCACGACCCAGGCCGTCGCGGGAATTTGCGAATTCAACAGGGCGTAATGCAGCGCCCTCGCCTTGAAACGAGAATGGTTGGGCGTCACGTAATCGCGCGGAACGACGATGACGCGCAAGTCGACATCCTCGACGGGCAGCAAGGCGGCGTTACTGCACTCGTCGATCACGACTTCGATGACATATGGCGCCAACGGCGTTTTGATCATTTCGGCTTGGCAACGGCGAATTGTGCTCAGGACGATGCCAATGTTCTTTCCTGCCGTGACGATCCGCCAGCAGATCATATTGTTGATCGGCTGCGCTTCGTCGAGATCGGACGGGAAACGATAGGAGAGCGTGCCGATCAAGCCGAGAGAGCCAGGCAGCAGGGCGCCGAGCCAAAGGAGGCTCGCCCATGAGATGATGTCTTCGGGGGCGGTCTTCGGCGGTCTGGTCGCAGGCGACAGCGAATGCGACGCGATCAGAATTGCCACTACGGATACGGTAAAGACGATCACGCGCGCCCGGTGCCCGGTCAACCAGCCCCAGCGCCAGTCGCGAACCGGCTCACGCGGGAGGGCCGCGCAGACTTGTTCTCGCTTGAGGTTGAGGTCGCGCACGAGCAGCCCTGGGATTGCGCACCAAGCAGTCTCGAGCTCGGACGGCGATTTCGCTCCGCCGGCCCCCTTCTCCTAATCACAAAGCCGTTGATTAGCAAAGACGGCTCAGCGGGATTGCATCATTAGGGCGACAATCGCATAAGTCCGCGGCCGTCGGAGGCCCGGGGTTTTGCAACCGCCCTCGCTGTCTGTTTCCCGACGCTCTCGGAGGCGATCGGACGAGAGGCCGACGGCGGGGTTCGCCGATGTCGGGATCGACCGAGGCGCATAGACGTTTCCGCGCGGCCGCCGCCGTTACAGATCAGCGTGACAAAGCGGGCTGCGGCGCCAGCGCCAGTTGACGTCGTCGGCGTTAGGCGAATTAAACGCAGGCGTTCACTTGGCGACGGCGGGGCGACGGCAATGGGTCGAGAGACAATGGGTCGAGAGAGGAGAGGCGGAGGGTGCGAAGTCGCGCGCAGCGCGGTCGCCGATCCGGCGCGAGCCGTATCGGCCCTGGTCGGCGGAATTGCCCTCGTCTACTCGCGCACGCCGGCGTTGAATCACCACTTGCTCGCCGACATCGAATGGTTGGTGTTGCCGGCGGCGTTGAACGGTCAATGCTACGTTGTCGAAGCGATGGACGAGCAGACGGGCCGTCGCGAGCCGATCGCGGCGGCGACATGGGCGTTCGTCTCGCCCGAGGTCGACGCGCGCCTGTCGGCCGAAGCTTCTCATCGCATTCGCCTGCGCCCGGATGAATGGAAATGCGGCGAGATCGGCTGGGTCGTCGATTGGGCGGGTGATCCCGGCGGCGTCTCGACGGCGATCGCCTGGCTCAAGGCGGGGCCGTTCAAGGACAGGAACGCGAGGATCGTCGTCCGCGACCTCAGCGGCGGGTCGCGCGTCGCGGCGCTCGACGACGTCGCCGCTGCTTCGGCGGAGCAGACGCGGCATCGATGAATGGCGCGGCCCGCCGCCGTCAGGATTTCTCCGCGACACGCGTGACGTCGTAGATCCAGTCCAAATACGCCGCCGACCCCGTCAGGATCGGCAGGCAGACGATCTCGGGCGTCGCGTAGACGTGCGTCTGGCGGATCGCCGCTTCGACCTCGGGATACAGCTCGGCTCGCGTCTTGACGAGCAGCAGGATTTCCGCGTCCTCGGCGAGCTTTCCGTCCCAGACGTAGCAACTGGCGATCGGGACGCTCTGCACGCACGCCGCAAGTTTCTGTCCGACGAGCGCCCTGGCCAGGATGCGCGCGTCGCCGGCGCCGCCGACGGTCGTCAGCACGACCACGCACGATCTCGAGTCCGGATGTCCGCCCATCCGTCGAGCTTGCCGCGCCGGCGGTTCGGGTTCAAGGCGCCGCTCGGCCGCCGTCATTTCTTCGAGGTCGCCGTCTGTCCGGTCAACCGCTTCACCGCGTCGCCGGCGGCGGCGTTGCCCTGTTCGGCGGCCCTGCGATACCAGCCGATCGCCTGCGTCATGTCGATGGCGGTTCCCTGCCCGTGCTCGAGCAGCGAGGCGACGTCGAACTGTCCGTCGGGGTTCCCCTGCTCGGCGGCGTTGCGATACCAGTCGAGCGCCTGCGCATAGTCCTGCGCCACGCCGTGGCCGTCGCGATAGAGGTCGCCGATGTCGACCGCGGCGAGGATGTTGCCCTGGTCGGAGGCCTTGCGATACCAGGTCATCGCCTCGGCGAAATTCTGCGCCACGCCGTGGCCGGTGGCGTAGAGAAAGCCGATGTTGTCCTGCGCCGCGGCGTTGCCTTGCGCCGCCGCCTTCTGGAACCAGTCCATCGCCTGGGCGTAGTCCTGCGCCACGCCCTGGCCGTTCATATAGAGCACGCCGAGATTGTTCTGGGCGATCGTGTGGCCCTGATCGGCGGCCTTGCGATACCAGATTGCCGCCTGGTTGTAGTCCTGGGCGACGGCGCGGCCCTTTTCGTAATAGAAACCGAGATTGTTCTCGGCGGCCGCGTTGCCCTGTTCGGCGGCCTTGCGATACCACGCCAGCGCCTGAGCGTAGTCCTGCTGCACGCCCTGGCCGTTGGCGTAGAGGTCGCCGACGTCGGCCTGCGCGATGGCGTTGCCGAGATCGGCGGCCCTGCGATACCAGGTCATCGCCTGCGTCCAGCTCTGCGCCACGCCACGGCCGTCGGCGTAGAGATAGCCGATGTTGTCGATCGCCGCCGAGTCGTTCTGCGCGGCCGACTTCTGGAACAACGCCATCGCTTTGGCGTAGTCGCGCGTCACGCCCTGGCCGTTCATGTAGAGAAGGCCGAGATTGTTCTGGGCGACCGCATTGCCGGCGTCGGCGGCTTTCGTGTACCAGGCGGTCGCCTGCGCGTAATCCTGCGGGCCGCCCCGGCCGCGCTCGGCGAAATAGCCGACGCTGGCCTCGGCCGGCGCGTAGCCCTGATTGGCGGCCTTGCGGTAGAGCGCCAGCGCCTGGCTGTCGTCCTGCGCCACGCCCTGGCCGTTGGAATAGAGGTCGCCCAGGTTGTTCTGGGCGGTCGCGCCGCCCTGGTCGGCCGCCTTACGATACCAGTCGGCGGCGAGCGCATAATCCTGCGCGACGCCGCCGCGGCCGTTGGCGTAGAAGATTCCGAGGTTGGTTTGGGCGTCGGCGTTCCCCTGGTCGGCCGCCTTGCGATACCAACTCAGCGCCTGCGCATCGTCGCGCGGGACGCCCTCGCCGTTGGCGAAGAGATCGCCGAGCGCGTTCTGCGCGGGCGCGAAGCCCTGGTCGGCGGCGCGGCGGTACCAGGTCATCGCCTGCGCATCGTCGCGCGCCACGCCCTTGCCGTCGGCGTAAAGCTTGCCGAGGCCGCTCTCGGCCATCGGGTTGTTCTGGTCCGCGGCGCGGCGATACCAGGCCATCGCCTGGCTGTAGTCCTGGGGCGCGCCCTTCCCGTCGGCGTAGAGCCTGCCAAGGTTGGACTGGCCGCCCGAATTGCCCTGATCGGCGGCCTTGCGATACCACTCGGCCGCCTGCGCGTAATCCTGCGCGACGCCCTGGCCATGCTCGTAAAGCGCGCCGATGTTGTCCTCGGCCACGGAGTAGTTCTGGTCGGCGGCCTTGCGATACCAGGTCATCGCCTCGGCGAAGTCCAGCGGCACGCCGAGCCCATTGGCGTAAAGGAAGCCGATGTTGTTCTGGGCGGTCGCGTAGTTCTGGTCGGCCGCCTTGCGGTACCAGATCATCGCCTGCGCGTAGTCGCGCGGCGCGCCCCGCCCAGAGGCGTAGAGGTAACCGACGCCGGCCTCGCCAGCCGGATCGCCCTGGTCGGCCGCCTTGCGGAACCACAGCAGCGCCTGTGCGTAATCCTGAGCAACGCCGCGCCCGCCGACAAAGAGATTGGCGAGGCTCGCCTGCGCCGACGCGTAGCCCTGGTCGGCGGCCTTGCGGTACCACACGATCGCCTGGGCGAAATCGAGCGAGACGCCGCGGCCGTTGGCGTAGAGATTGCCGAGGTTGTTCTCGGCCGCCGGCAGGCCCTGATCGGCCGCCTTGCGATACCAGATCATCGCCTCGACCGGGTCTTTGCCGATGCCCTGTCCGTTGGCGTAGAGGTCGCCGATCGCGTTCTGGCCGACGGCGTCGCCGAGGTCGGCCGCCTTGCGGTACCAGGTCATCGCCTGGCCGTAGTCCTGCGCGACGCCTTTGCCGTCGCGGTATTTGTCGCCGTTGACCAGAGCGCTCGCCGCGACGTCCTGCGGCGACGGGAACATCTTGTCCTTGAAGGCGAAAAGGCTGCCGCCGAGAACGATGATGAGGACAATCGCCGCCGCGGCGGCGATCAGCGGCATGCGAATCTTGCGCGGCGGTGCGGCGGCGGCGGTCGGCGCGCTCGATGCGCCAGTCGCCGGCGGTCGCGGCGGCGCATCGCCGCCGACGGCGGCCTTCCCGCCCGCCGTCTCGGCCCCGTCGCGAGGCGCGCCCTCGGCGGCGAAGCGCGGCTCGTTCCCTCCGGGCTGGACGAACTTGGAGGCCAGCAGCCGCTTCACCGCGTCGGCGAGCCGTTCGAGATGGTGCTCGAGCGGCGGGGGGAAGGCGTCGAGCCAGTGGGTTTCGCTGATGAAATATTCGAGCGTCGCGCTCGGGGCGACGTCCTCGACGCGGAACGGAACGACCGGCAGGCCCTTGTTGATTGCGCGTTCGACTTCGCGCTCGATTTGCGGCGAGGCGTTGGCGTTGCTCGAATAGACCAGCACCATCACCCGCGCGTTGCTGATCGCGGCGATCAGCGACTCTGCCCAGCCGACGCCCGGCAGGATGTCGCGCGGAGCGATCCACACCCGGACGCCGTTGCGTTCGAGGACGTTGCAGGCGGCGTCGGCGGCCGCCTTGTCCTTCGACGAGTAGCTGATGAAGACGTCGTGTGCCACGGACCCGAGAATAGCCGACGCGCGAGGACTGGCAACAGACTTGCGGTCCGTAACGGTGTTTCTTTGGACAAAGATTGGCGCCGCCCGTCGTGACCAAAAAAGCCGCTTCCGCCCGCCGCGATTGACTTATCCGCCCGGCGCGCCTAAGAGCCCGCTGTCTTCGTCAGGTCTTGACCTCGTCGAGAAGCCGTCCGTCCCCAGAGGCCGGCGGTCAACGTCCGGCGGCGCTTAACGCTCCCGGGCGCGATGGGCGTTTGGTCGGGGCCGGCAGTCGGCAATGGGCAGTCGGCAATAGGCAAGTCGAACGGGCGCATCGGCGGATGGATGGGCTCTCATTCGCCGACTGCCGGTCGTCCCATAGGAGCGTATCATGTTCGAGAGCCTGTCCGAAAAGCTCTCCGGCATTCTTGATCGGCTGACCGGCCGCGGCGCCCTCTCCGAGGAGGACGTCAACGCGGCCATGCGCGAAGTGCGCCGTGCGCTGCTCGAGGCCGACGTTTCGCTCGAGGTCGTGCGGTCGTTCGTCGACCGGGCGCGCGCGAAGGCGGTCGGCGCAGCGGTGGTCAAGTCGGTCACGCCCGGCCAGATGGTGGTCAAGATCGTCCACGACGCGTTGATCGAGACGCTCGGCGGCGAAGGGGAGGCGATCGACCTCAATGCGCCGGCGCCGGTGGCGATCATGCTGGTCGGCCTGCAGGGCGCCGGCAAGACGACGACTGCCGCCAAGATCGCGTTGCGCCTCGCCGACCGCAGCAAGGTCAAGGTCCTGATGGCGTCGCTCGACGTGAAGCGGCCGGCTGCGCAGGAGCAACTCGCCGTGCTCGGCCGCCAGGTCGGCGTCGACACCCTGCCGATTGTCGCCGGCCAGGAGCCGGTCGCGATCGCCAGGCGCGCCGAGAGCGTCGCGCGGCTGCAGGGCTACGACGTCGTGCTGCTCGACACTGCCGGCCGCACTCATATCGACGAGCCGCTGATGGCGGAGATGGCGGCGATCCGCGACGCCGCCAGACCGCACGAAATCCTGCTGGTCGCCGACGCGCTGACCGGCCAGGACGCGGTCAACCTCGCCAAGTCGTTCAACGAGCGGGTCGGCGTCACCGGCATCGTGCTCACCCGCATGGACGGCGATGGGCGCGGCGGCGCGGCCCTGTCGATGCGCGCGGTGACCGGCCGGCCGATCAAGCTCATCGGCGTCGGCGAGAAGATGGACGCGCTGGAGGATTTCCATCCGCGCCGTCTCGCCGACCGCATTCTCGGCATGGGCGACATCGTCAGCCTGGTCGAGAAGGCGGCGCAGCAGATCGACGCCGAACAAGCGGCCAAGATGGCCGAGAAGATGCGCAGAGGCGTCTTCGACCTCAACGACCTTTCCGATCAGCTGGCGCAGATCGAGAAGCTCGGCGGCCTCGGCGGGGTGATGGGGATGCTGCCCGGCGTCGCCAAGCTGAAGGATCAGATGGCTTCGTCCCATTTCGACGACAAGACGACCAAGCGCCAGCGCGCGATCATTTCGTCGATGACGCCGATCGAGCGGCGCAACCCCGACCTCCTCAAGGCGTCGCGCAAGAAGCGCATCGCGGCGGGGTCAGGCGTGTCCGTCGAGCTGGTCAACCGCCTGCTCAAGCAGCACCGGCAAATGGCCGACATGATGAAGGCGATGGGCGCCTCGTCGGGCAAGCGCGGCCTGATGGGCCAGCTCGGGCAAATGTTGGGCTTCGGCGGCGGCATGGCTATGCCGACCCCGGAGCAGATCGCGCAGATGCAGAAGGCGACGGGTGGCGCGCCCGGCGGAGCGCCGCGGCCGGCCGGCGGCATCCCGACCGCGCCGCCGCCCGGCGCCTTCAACCTGCCGCCGCAATTTCCCGGCCTCGGCGCCGGCCCGAAGCTGCCCGGCCTCGGCGGCGGCTTCCCGGGGAAGAAGAAGTGAACCCATTCTCCCGCGAGCCGGAGCAAGGCTCGCACGAAGTCTTGAACGCAACGACAACGTCAGTCTGAAAGGAAGCCTCCGATGACCCTGAAAATTCGTCTCTCGCGCGCCGGCGCGAAAAAGCGGCCGTTCTATCGCATCGTCGTCGCCGACGCGCGCATGCCGCGCGACGGCCGCTTCGTCGAGCGCATCGGCGCCTTCGACCCGCTCAAGGCCAAGGACGACGCGAGCCGCGTCGTGCTCGACATCGAGAAGGCCAAGGCGTGGCTCGCCAAGGGCGCGCAGCCGACCGACCGCGTGCTGCGGCTGTTCGACGGCCTCGGCGTCGCCAAGCGCGAAGCGCACAACAACCCGGTCAAGGCGCTGCCGAAGAAGAAGGCGCAGGAGCGCGCCGCCGCGGCGACCGCCGCCGCCGAGAAGGCCGCTGCGGCCGAGAAGGCCGAAACCGCTCCGGCCTGACCCAGGCGATGGCTTCGCCTCAGCGCCTCGTCCTGCTCGGCGTGTTCGGCGCCGCGCAGGGCGTGCGCGGCGAGGTGCGGGTCAAGTCCTTCACCGCCGATCCGCGGGCGATCGCCGGTTACGGCGCGCTGACCGACCGGGCCGGCGCGCGCGCATTCCGCATCGAGCGGCTGAGGCCGCTGCGCGACGACATGCTGGTCGTCCGCCTCGCCGGCGTGACGACGCGCGACGCCGCCGAGGCGCTGACCGGCGTCGAGATCTACGCGCGCCGCGACCAGTTGCCGCCGCCGGCGGCGGACGAGTTCTATTACGACGACCTCGTCGGCCTCGCCGTGGTGACGAGCGAGGGCGCGCCGCTCGGCCGCGTCGTGGCGCTCTGCAACCA
>PLRT01000030.1:13392-22353 GCA_003164915.1 Hyphomicrobiales bacterium
GGCGTCTTCGCGCCAAGCGTGATCGTGCGCCGCCAGAGGCCGGCTCGCGCGCCGAGCTTGGCCGACAGCCCCGCGTGCGCGTCGCCTGGCCGCGGATCAGAAGAACTTGCGCACGTAGGCGGCGACGTTCGGAAACGCGACGTTGAGCGGCGCAGCTGACGCGCCGGCGTAAATGCCGGTCGCGGTCGTCCAAGTGTAGCCCGCCTCGGCGCCGACCGTCAGGCCGGGCTGGATCATGTCCTCGACGCCGCCCTGCAGCAGCGAGCCGCGCACCTTGACGTCGAACCACATCGGCTCGTCCGGGCCGAGCATCTCCATGTCCGACGCTTCCGACGTGTCGAAGATCGAATAGGTGATCGAACTCTTCACCGTCGGCGTCCACAGGTGTTCGTAGGAGGCGACCGCGGAATAGCCGGTGGTGAGCTTCACGTCGCCGTCGCCGCCGACGACGTAGTCGGTGGCGAAGAACGGGATGCCGAGATAGCCGATCGCGCCGCGCGCCGCCGCGACCTGCAGCAGGAAGCGGCCATAGGTTTCACCCGCCGCCGGACCGACGAGGTTGCTCCACTTGAAGCGATATTCGCCGCCCGCGGTCGCCGCCGCGCCCCACAACGTGTGGTCGGGCGAACCGCAGCAGTCCCAGGCGGCGACGTCGTGGATCTCGTGCAGCGCGCCGCCGATATGCAGCAGCAGGTTCGGCGTTCCGAACCGCGCCTGGGCGACGACGTCCGGCCAATAGGTCCGGCCGTAATCGGCGAGCACGCCGTCTTCCATGTCGCGCCGGCTGGGGTCCTCGAGCGCGATGCTCGCCGAGACCGAATTGTTCGAGCCGGCGACATTGTCGACCCGGTAGGTGTAGGAGACCGCCGGCGTGTTGACGAGCGACGAATAGCCGGGCGAGATCGAGTAGCCCCAGCGCGCGAAGCCGAACATCGACGGCTGGATGCCCATCTCGAGTCCGCCGAGGCGAATCCACGCCTGGTCGACCAGGCCTTCGGCGATCGATCCGTTGACGGAATTGTTGGAGACGTAACCCCAGCCGCCGGATTCGTCCTTCTGGAATTGGCCTGCGGCGCGGACGTTGACGTAGCCGATCAACTCGCCCAAGTCGGTCTGACGAATCGCGACGAAATTGACCTGTGCGTCGACGCCCGGATAGGGAGCGTTGGTCTGTTTCGAGAAGTTCTTGTCGTAATAATAGAGGATCGGCACACCGGCGAGGTACGAACTCGACGGCAATCGCTGTCCGACCAGGCCGATGTCGTGGGTCGCGAAATCCTTGGCGACGAACCCCATCACGTCGTAGCCGGCTCTGGCGCAGAAGCCGGTGTCGCCGAGCTTGAAGAATCCCGCCCCATAGCCGGCGCAATCGGTCGGCTTGGCCTGATTGTGCGCCGCGCTCGCCGGCTTGTCGGGCGCCGCCGGAACCTCCGCGGCGAAGCCAGCCGCCGGCGCCAGCGCGCAGATCGCCGCGATTGCCCCCAGTCGCGCCTTTGCCCCTCTCATCGCTCGCCCCGCTTCACGCCTGTTGGCTTTGGGAAAGTTCAGTGGGTTCTGCCGAAGCTGCTGATGAGCGTGTTGCCCGGCCCGGTCAGCGCCAGGATGCTCACGCCGCCGCTATTGAATTCGGACAGGAAGCCGACATTGGTCTGTTGCCCGACGTAGCCGCTCGCTGCGCCGGGGACGCCGCCGAAGTTGTATTGCTGCGTCACCGCAGCGATGTTGATCACGCCGTCCTGATTGATGTCGGATGCGTTGCTGCGCTTGCCGCGCTGGTTGACCTCGGCGACATTGACGCCGCCCGATTGGTCGAAGACCGCGTTGTTGTCGGCGCCGGTCTGGTTGACGGTGATTTCCGTCGAGACGCCGCCGGGCGCGATCAACGCGTAATTGTTCGTGTTGGTCTGGGTGAAGGTCGCGGAAGGGACGGACTGCGCGCTCGCCGCGCCGCTTGCGCCGATTGCGAGCCCGACCAGGATCAACTTGCGCAACATCGTCGAACTCCCTGCTGTCGAACGGTCGTCTCAGTGATGGCGCGAGGCGAAACCAGCGCGCTCGCTCGAGGGCAGAAATGAAGGAATGCTGTCGCCGCAGATGAAGGTGCGCCGCAGGCCGGCGGCCAGCGCGGCGAAAGCGGGATAATCGGCGACGGTGAGATAGTCTTCGGTGCGCCCCTCGGCGAGAACGCCGCCCAGGCACGCGACCGAGGCGGGTGGAGCGGCGGTTTCCGCCGCCGGCTTATGGATTGGCGCTGCGGCGCTGTTGACCGCCGCCGGATCGGCGACGAGCGCTGCGGCCGCGACCGCGCAAAGGCCGGCGAGAAGGAGTCGCATCCAGGTCTCCGCGAACCGATCGCCTCTCGCCGCTGCGCGGGGACTCGGTGTCCCCGCGCAGCGGCAGGTTGCTCAGACGCCACAAGGTCGGCGAAACGCAGCCCCAGCCCCCCGCGGCAAAGCTTCGTCCGCAATCAGGGACTCGGCGTGTACGTCCAGCTGAACGAGCTGCCGATCGGCGCGCCGGCGAAGCCGGTGTTGATGACCACGGTCGGCGAGGAATCCGGCGCCTGGACAGTCGCCAACGCGCCCTGTGCGACGAGCGCAACGTCGGCGGAGCCGTTTCTGCCGCCTTGGATGACGGTCGAGTGGTTGGAGACCAAGACGTTGATGTGGTCGGACGCGAACGCCGGCGCCGCCAAAGCGACGCAGCCGACCGCGGCAAGAGCAAGTTTCTTCATTGCGTTCCCCATATGAGGCCGTTTACCGACGGGCTGAGCCGCCGTTAGCAACGCGCGCTAACGCGAAAAGGGTATTGACGGTGCACATACACGTCAAGGTTGTGGCGAGAATCATGCTCGACGGAGGCGGCGAGCCCGCGGAAAGCCGTGACGAGAGTCTAAATTATCGTATTTATGTCAAATAGATAGGCTGGTGTTGCCAAGACGCCACACCCGCCCGCATTCGTCTGCAGCGCTCCGTTCCGCCTGGCGTCGGCGCCTGCAACCGCCGCGCGAATCAGCGGCGCGTCGCATTTGCGGCACGGCCGCCTCGATGTCGTCGTAGCGCTCGAGCCGAAGGATGACGACCTCCCCGGCCGTCCAGTCGGACAATCCCAGCAATATTGCATACGCGCGGCGGCGCAGGCGCCCCTCGGCCGCGTCGGGAGGTCCGCTCAGCGCAGCAGCTTGAAGGCGTGTGGCGACCAGTCGCCGCGGGCGATTCCCGGGATGCACCACAGCATGCACAACGGCTCGATCGCCCGCGCCGCCTCGACCTGGCCCATGTCGGCGACTTCCCAGCCGAAATCCTGCACGAGCGCAGCGACGGTTTTCTTCGCCGCCTCGTCGTTGCCGCAGACGAACATCGTCGGCTTGCCGCCGGCGAAATGCGGGTCGACCATCTGNNCCGCTCCATCAGCGAGTCGGAGAGGCTGGTGAAATACGACAGCACGCCGTGGACCGGCGAACCGCCGCCGATCGGGTTGGTCGCGTCGATCACCGGCTTGCCGTCGATGGCGGCGGCCCCGATCAGCTTCAACGCGTCGAGCGCCACCGAACCGCCGACCGCGAGGACGACGACCTCGCCGAATGCGGCGGTCTCGGCGAAGCCGGCGACCTTCGCGTTCGGATGCGCCCCCGCCCAATCCTTGAGCTTGGCTGGGTCGCGCGTGCCGATCGTCACCGCATGGCCGCGCTTGAGAAATCCGGCCGCGAGCGTCTTGCCGACTGCGCCGGAACCGATGACGCCGATCTTCATGGGTCTCTCCCTGTTCCTCGGGGCGTCGCCCGCCCGCTCGAAAGCGATGTGGGGCTGCCGGCGCAGATCAACAAGGCGCGCCCGCGCGCGCCCTCTCTCGACCGTCGAGGCGAGGAGGCGGCGAAGGCCTACGGCGTCGTGTCGTCCTCCCGGCTCAGCGCCCCGACCAGTCCCGCCGGGGCGAAATAGACGGCGAGGATGAACAGCAGGCCGAGCCACAGCAGCCAGCGGTCGGGATGGAAGAGGCCAGGCAGCAGCGGCAGGCCGGCGTCCCCCGCAGCCGTCGACACTGCGCCAAGCAGGGTCTGCAGATAGTTCTGCGCGACGACGAACAATGCCGCGCCGAGGATCGCGCCGTAGAGCGTGCCCATGCCGCCGATGACGACGACGACCAGCGTCGCGATCTGGATCGAGCCGGCGAGCGCCGTATCGGGTCCGACGTAACGCAGCCACAGCGCATTGAGCGCGCCGGCGAAGGTCGCGCCGGCGGCGGCCAGGCAGGTCGCCAGAGTGCGGTGGAAGACGATGCGGTAGCCGAGCGCCTCGGCGCGGAACGGGTTCTCGCGGATCGCTTCGAGCACCCGGCCGAACGGCGAATTGACGATCCGCAACAGCGCGAGAAACACGACGACGCAGCCGACCAGGACGAGATAGTAGCTGACCTGCCGACCGCCCAGCGCGACGCCGAACGCCTCGCGGTCGATCAGCCTGAAGCCCGGCTGCAGGATTTCCGGAACGCGGAACGAGCGCCCGTCCTCGCCGCCGGTCAGCCAGTCGAGTTGCGAGGCGAGCACGTTGAAGGCGTAACTCACCGCCAGCGTCACCATGGTGAAGAAGATCGCCTGCACGCGCAGCGAGAAGAGACCGATCGCCAACGCCAGCAGCGTCGAGACGGCGAGCCCAGCCGCGAGCCCGAGCGCGACCGCGCCCCAGCTCGGGCCGAGGCCGTAGAGCGCGAGCCCGACGCCATAGGAGCCGACGCCGAAGAACATCACATGGGCGAACGACACCATGCCGGCGTAGCCGAGCAGCAGGTCGTAGGAGGCGCCGAGCAGCGCGTAGACGCAAACCTTGGCGGCGACGTTGAGCGGCTTGACGCCGGGAAAGAGGAACGGCGCCAGCGCCAAAGCGAGCGTGACGGCGATCACCAGCGCCTGCAGCGTCCGCCCGCGCGGCGGCCGGCCGGAAAGGATCATCATCGCCCGCCGACCGGATAAAGCCCGCGCGGCCGCCACAGCAGGACGACGACCATCAGCAGGATGTTGGCGACGATGGCGAGCTTCGGCGCGAGGAAACCGGCATAGTTGTCGATCAGCCCGACGAGGATCGCGCTGATGAAGCAGCCGCCGACCGAGCCGAGGCCGCCGACGATGATGACGATGAAGCAGAGCACCAGGAGCTCGCCTCCCATCGACGCGTGCACCTGTTCGCGATAGAGCGCCCACAGCACGCCGCCGACGCCGGCGAGCGACGCGCCGGCCATGAACACGCCGACGAACAGCCGGTCGATGCGATAGCCGAGCGCCTCGACCATCTCGCGGTCCTGCACGCCGGCGCGGATCAGGAGGCCGATCCTGGTGCGGTTCAGCGCCAGCGTCAGGCCGACGAAGACGACCAGGCCGACCACGGTCGCCACGACGCGATATTTCTCGATCGCCGCGTCGCCGAGGACGAAGGCGCCGCGGAAGCTCGCCGGCGGCGCGAGCGCGATCTGGTCGGGGCCGAACAGCGCGTAGAGCAATTGCTCGGCGACGATCGAGCCGCCGATCGTCGCCAGGATCTGCTTCAAGTGCTGGCCGTAGACCGGAACGACGACCAGCCGCTCGAAGATCAGGCCGAAAAGGCCGCAAACGACGACCGCCGCGGCGAGCGCGAGCGCCAGCAGCGCAAGGTCGAGCGGCCACGAATCGACCTGCGCCCAGTGGGCCAGCGGCAGCAGGACCAGCGTCGCGACATAGGCGCCGAGCGAGATGAACGCGCCGTGGCCGAAGTTCAGCACGTCCATCATGCCGAAGACCAGCGTCAGGCCGGAGGCCATGGTGAAGATCATCATTCCCATCGCCAGGCCGGCCGCGGTGAGGGTGACGAAGCTCGACGCCGAACCGATGAAGGGCGCGACGACCAGCGCGACGACGAGCGGCGTCAGCGCGGGGACGAAGTCGGGCTTCGGCCGCGGCAGCGCGGCGCCGAAATCGTCGAGGCTCATTGGTGCGAGTCCAGCGACAGGCCGATCAGCCGCGCCTGCAGAGCCTCGTCGGCGACGAATTCCGCCATCGGCCCGGCGTGGACGATGCGGCCGTTGTCCATCACCCGCACGAAATCGCCGACCTCGCGCGCGACGCGGAAATTCTGCTCGACGACGACCATCGTCGCGCCGAGCCGCTTGATCTCATTGAGGCAGTCGATCAGCCCGCCGACGATCGCCGGCGCCAGGCCCTTGGTCGGTTCGTCGATCAGCAAGAGCCGCCGCGGCTCGACGATCGCCCGCGCGATCGACACCATCTGCTTCTGCCCGCCAGACAGCGAGCCGGCGCGCGACAGCCAGAAGCGCTTCAGCGTCGGGAAGAAGCCGAAGATCCAGTCGAGCCGCCGCTCGTCGAGCGGCCCCTCGCGCGCGGCGAGCATCAGATTCTCGCGCACCGTCAAGTCGGCGAACACCGCCATCGTCTCGGGCACATAGGCGACGCCGGCGCGCGCGATCGCGCTCGCCGGCAGGCCGGAGAGCGTCGCCTCGCCGAGCGCGATGGTTCCGCGCGACGGCCGCCACAGGCCCATGATCGTGCGCAGGCAGGTGGTCTTGCCGGCGCCGTTGCGGCCGAGCAGCATGGTCGTCGCGCCCGCGGGCGCGTCGAAGTCGACGCCCTGCAGGATGTGGTAGCTGCCGATATGGGTGTGGACGCCGGCGAGCGCGAGGCGAGCGGTCATGCGGCGGTTCCCCGCCTGACGCCGAGATAGGCTTCCTGCACGATCGGCGAGGCGATCACCGTCGCCGGATCGCCGTCTGCGGCGAGGCGGCCGTGGTGCAGCACGACGATGCGATCGGCGAGCGAGCGCACCACGTCCATCTTGTGCTCGACCAGCAGGATCGTCTTGGACGCGTCGCGCTTCAGCCGCGCGATCAAGTCGAGAATCACCGGAACCTCGTCGACGCTCATGCCGGCGGTCGGCTCGTCGAACATGAAAACGGAGGGCTCGAGCGCGATCATCATCGCCACCTCGAGCTTGCGCTGGTCGCCGTGCGACAGCGCAGCGGCGCGCCGCTCGCGCTTTCCTTCGAGCCCAACCGCTTCGAGGGCGGCGTAGGCGCGCTCGATCAGCGCGCGCCGGAGCGGCCACGGCCGCGTCAACTCGTAATGAACGCCCGCCTGCGCCTGGGTCGCCAGCCGCACGTTCTCGAGCACGCTGAGCGCCGGGAAGAGATTGGTGAGCTGGAACGCGCGGCCGAGGCCGAGCCGCGCGCGCTGCGGCGCGCCGAGCGTCGTGACGTCGACGCCGTGGAGCAGCACGACGCCGCTGGTCGCGCGCAACTGGCCCGACATCAGGTTGAAATAGGTCGTCTTGCCCGCCCCGTTGGGCCCGACGATCGCAGTGAGCTCTCCTGGTCGAAACGCGCAGGAAATCGCGTCGACCGCGACATGCCCGCCGAAGCGGATGGCGAGGTCGCGGGTTTCGAGCGAGGGGGTCATTGGGACTCGAAGCGGAGAACAGGAGTCGGAGGCGCGAAATGTCCCCTCTCCCCGCAAGCGGGGAGAGGGGTACACAGCTCTCATCGCTTGTTGCGGATCGGGATCTGCATGTCGTCGATCTTCATCTCGCTGACGAGATCGAGGGCGGCCCAGGCGAGGTTCGGATCGACGCGCACCTTGAAGTGGTACATCGACTGCAGCGCCTGGTGGTCCTCCTTGCGAAAGATCATCTCGCCCTTCGGCGTGTCGAAGCTCATCCCCTCCATCGCCGCGATCAGCGCTTCCGTGTCGGTCGACTTCGCCTTTTCGACCGCGGCGACCACCGCCATCGCCGCGCTGAAGCCGCCGGCGGTGAACATGTCGGGCGGCGAGCCGAAGCGCTTCTGGTGCTCGGCGACGAACCAGTCGTTCACCGGGTTCTTGGGGATGCCGTAATAATAGTAGGTCGCGCCCTCCATCCCGGGGAAGCGCTTGTAGGCGGCGAGGGCCGAGAAGATGTTGCCGCCGGTCGACAGTTCGACGCCGTAGCGCGACGGCTCGAGGTCCATCAGCTTGTCCATCGGATCGCCGCCGCCCGCCCACAGGACCCAGACGATCTTGCGGCCCGGCTTGTCCTTCAGCGCGTCGAACAGGCGCTGGGCGACGGCGGTGAAGTCGGTGGTATTGGCCGGAGCGTATTCCTCGTCGTCGAGGGTCGCGCCGGTCTTGGCGAGCGCCTCCTTGAAGGCGGCGACGCCGTCGCGGCCGAAGGCGTAGTCCTGCGCCAGCGTCGCGATGTGGACGCCCGGCTTGCCGATCGCCACCGCGTTGGAGATCGCGTCCTGCGACGAGTTGCGGCCGGTGCGGAAGATGTAGCGGTTCCACTTGTCGCCGGTGATCTGGTCGGCGACCGCCGGCTCGACGATCAGGATCTTCTTGTGCTCCTCGGCGACCGGCAGCATGGCGATCGCCGCCGCCGAGGACGTGGTGCCGATGGCGATGTCGGCGTGGTCGTCCTCGTAGGCCTCGGCCAGCGCCGATTTGGCGAGGTCGGGCTTGCTTTGGTCGTCCTTGACGACGATGTCGATCTTGCGCCCGTCGACGGTCATCGTCCCCTTGGTGGCGTATTCGAAGCCGAGCCTCAGTCCGGTCTCGGTCTGCTTGGCGTAGGCTTCGAGCGGGCCGGTCTTGCCGCAGATCAGCGCGACGGTGAGATCGTCGGCGCGGGCGGTCGCGGTCAGGCAGACAAGCGCCGCGGTCGCGGCCGCGGCTTTCAGCAACGGGTGCATTGTTTCTCCCCCGGCGCCAGGCGCGGCCGAGCCGGACCCCGCCGCGGCGGGGGCTCGAGCCGGGGAAGGCGGGCGCGCCGCCGCGCTTCCTCGTTGGCGGCGAGCTAACCATCGCGCCCCCGGACCGGCAAGCGCGAAAAGCGGGCGGCGGCGACCGGCTGGCGTCAACCTTCGTCGCGCTTGCGCCTCCGTCGAGGGGCCACTATAAGGCCGTCGGCGCCGGAGGCGGCGCCGTCGGAGTGTAGCGCAGCCTGG
>PLRT01000178.1 GCA_003164915.1 Hyphomicrobiales bacterium
GCGGCGGCGGCGGCGGCGCGCCAGGGGGCGGCGGCGCGCGCGGAGGCAGGCGCGTGAAGCCCACGGCGCGCGCATTTCTGATTCTCGGCCTGACGCTCGCGACGCCGGCCGCGGCTCAAACGCTGCCGTCGCCGTTCCCATCGCCGACCGCCGGGACGCAGCCCGACACCGCCTTCGCCGATTATCAGCGCGGCTATTTCCTCACCGCCTTGCGCGACGCGATGAAGCGCGTCGCCGACAGTCCCAAGGACGCGGCGGCGATGACGCTGATCGGCGAGATCTATCAGGATGGCTACGCCGTGCCGCGCAACCTGGCCGAGGCGGCGCGCTGGTATCGCGTCGCCAGCGGTCTCGGCGACCGCGAGGCGGCGTTCGCACTCGGCATGCTGCTGCTCAGCGGCGCCGACGGCGTCCCTGCCGACCGCGCCGGCGCCAAGGCGCAGTTCGAGATCGCAGCCGCGAAAGGCCAGGCCGGCGCGCTCTACAATCTCGGGGTGATGGCGCTCAAAGACAAAGGTCTCGACGGCTTTCCCGACTTCAAGACCGCCGCGGAAGAGTTTCACGCCGCAGCCGAGGCGGGCTACGAGGACGCCGCCTATTCCTACGGCGTGCTGTTGCGCGAGGGCAAAGGCGTCCCGCTCGACATTGGCGAGAGCGCCCGCTGGCTGAAACGCGCCGCCGACGCGGGGGTGATCGCCGGCCAGGTCGAATACGCGATCATGCTGTTCAACGGCGTCGGCGTCGCCAAGGACGAAGCGGCGGCGGCCAAGCTCCTGCTGCGCGCCGCGGCGCGCAACAATCCGATCGCCGAAAACCGCCTCGCCCATCTCTATGCGACCGGCCGCGGCGTGCCCAAGGACCTGGTCGAGGCGGCGACCTGGAACCGCTTCGCCAAGGCCGCCGGCATCGACGACCCCGACCTCGACGCCGCCACCTCCGGCCTGACGCCGGAAGAGAACAAGCGGGTCGACGAACTGGTCAGACGGCAGGCGGCGTTCTGATCATTCGCCCCATCGCTTGCCTCTTCTCGCCTCGCCCAGCGCGCGGCCGAGGTCGCCGGCGAAGGCCGCCTTCTCGTTCGGGCCGAGGAAGGCCGCGATCTCGATCCGGCGCCCGCCGCTGCGCAGCGCGAGCCCGTGGGCCGTCGGCCCGCTCTCGCCGCGCTCGAGCCGCACCCAGACCGGGTTGAAGCGCCATTCGCGCCGCGCGCCACGCGCGCTGACGCGTGCGAACTCGAGCTCGAAATAGGTGAGCCGGTAATCCTCGTAGGCGCGCGCGGCGCGGAAACTGGCGCGGAAGGCGAACCACAGCAGCAGCACGTCGAGGCCGAGGAAGCCGACGATCGGCCACGCCCCGGCAAGATAGAACGGCAAGCTGAAAAGCGCGCTGGCGACGAACGTGGCGACGAGCAGCCGGCGCGCCGCCGCCGGAGTGAACGAGCGGCGCGGACTGAGCCGCGCGGCGAAGATTGCGGAATCGCCGCGGTCTGGCTTCGCGTCCATGGCCGCTCTCCTCGCGACGCCGCCGCTTGGCGGCCCCGCCGACGCCGACTATAAGGCGCGCATGGCGCGAGGCAATCCGGCCCCATCTCCTGCCCGCCGTCGCCCGGCGGGCGCGGCCAAGGCCGCCGAACGGGCGCGCGTCGAGGAAATTTTCGCCCGGCTCGCCGCAGCCAATCCCGAACCCAAGAGCGAGCTCGAATACGCCAACCCGTTCACCCTGCTGGTCGCAGTCGTGCTGTCGGCCCAGGCGACCGACGCTGGCGTCAACAAAGCGACGCGCGCCCTGTTCGCCCTCGCCGACACGCCGGCCAGAATGGCGGCGCTGGGCGAAGCGGCGCTCGCCGAAAAGATCAGGACGATCGGCCTCTACCGCACCAAGGCGAAGAACGTCGTCGCTTTGTCGCAGGCGCTGATCCACGACTACGGCGGCGAGGTTCCAGACGACCGCGAGGCGCTCGAGGCGCTGCCCGGGGTCGGCCGCAAGACCGCAAATGTCGTGCTCAACGTCGCCTTCGGCGAGCCGACGCTCGCCGTCGACACCCATGTCTTCCGCGTCGCCAACCGCATCCCGCTCGCCAAGGGCAGCACGCCGCGCGCGGTCGAGGACGGGCTGGTGAAGATCATCCCGGCGCGCTTCATGCGCCACGCCCACCACTGGCTGATCCTGCACGGCCGCTACGTCTGCAAGGCGCGCGCGCCATCCTGCGCGCGCTGCGTCATTGCCGACCTCTGCCGCTACGAGGACAAGACGGTCTAAAGCGACGCCTCAGGCGACGGCCGTTCCGGTGGTGACGTAAATCGACACGTTGTCGGCGGCGAGCTGTTTGAGCGTGTCGGTGAAGCTCATCTGCAGCGAGCCGGAATAGGCGGAGTTCCAAGGGTTCTGGATCGAGATCGCGCCGGCGGAGGTGACCCCGGTGACGATGAACATGTGGTCGCCGACCAGATTGCCGTTGTCGGCGGTGGGCGTCGACAGGATGATGTCGTCGCCGGCGGCGAAATCGGCGGCAAGAATCGACGCCAGCGAATTGAGCGAAGACGTCGATTCGCTCGGGCTGAGATTGTAGGTGTTGAACGTTTGGTCGGTGATCTCGGAGAGCGTGATCGCCGTCCCGCCATTGACGTCTTCGTACGCGTTTCCGGTCGTATGTCCGCCGTAGCTCGCCGCGGAGGTCTGTTCGTTGAGCTCGACGAAAGCCTTCTCGACCAGCGCCACCCAATCGTCGAGCGTGCCGTTGGCGAATTCCTGAGTCGAACCGTTGGCCCATTGGTAGCCGCCGCTCATGTACGGCAGTTCCCCGTTGACGGTGACGTAGTCGGGCTGTCCGTTGACGTAGAACAGCACCGAATAGGTGCCGTTGCCGTTGTCGGTGATCATGTTCTCGATGGCGCTCGGATCCTGTAGCGCCACTTCGCCGAGCGCGGCGACGAAGTAGCAGTCGCCGAGATAGCCCTGGTTGACGTCGAGATAGCTCGGCGCGTTGGTGTTGGGGTTGAACAGCGGCAGCGCCGAGGTTTGGTAGGTCGGATTGTAGTTCGACTCGCCGATCGCAGAGACGCTGAGGCTCGGCAGGTCGGTTCCCAGGAACCATTTGTCGATCAGATCGTCGACCTGGGTCTGGGTCGAGGTCGCGCTGAGGTTGCCGAGCTTCGTCGCCGTCGACGAGCCGCCGTTCCAAGAGGCGTTGGCCGAATTGCCGTTGATCACGTCGTCGGCGATCTGCTGAACATAGGCCGAGGTCGAGAGGCCGCCCGACTGGTTGAGCATCGAGGCGAGCGACTGCAGCGCGCTGAACTTGGTCGCCGTCATGCCGCCGACCGCGGCTTGGTTCAGGATAGCCAGCATGTTGTTGTAGGTCAGCGAACCGCTGTAGGTTGGCGAACCGCTCGCCGTGATGAGCGCCGCGGCTGCCGTAGCGGTGAAGCCGAGCTCCTCAAGCAGCGAGACGGGGGTTGTCGGGCTCGACGGAGCGGTCGTCGTCTCCTTGGTCGAATAGGCGGAGGACCAAGTCTTGCCGTCGTAGGCCTTGATTTCGACCGTGTCCGTTCCGGCGCTCGATCCGGCGACATAGACCAATTGCGCGAACTGCGCGGCGGTCAGCGTGTGCCAGGCGCCGTCGGACAGCGCGACGCCGTTGAGCATGAAATAACCGCCGTCTGCGCCGCTGTCGTAGACCGAGTACTCGGTGATTGAGCGTTTCGCGCTGTCGGTGACCGATTTGACGAACGACGAGGCGGAGATCGATTGGCTTTCCGTAAGCGTCTTAGGATTGAGGGTCAGTGTAATCGTCATCGCCGCACCGCTGTCAGACTTGGAGGGATCGATAGCGCCTGCGACCGCCCCTTCCCGTCCACTCCCTGGCGGCGCAAGCGCGCACCCCTCGGCGAACGTGAATCCGGTTCAGTCGCAGGCTAGCTTATTGAGTCTTTATTGAAAAGAGATTGGCGCGGTTCATTAAAACTTTCTGAATGAATTGGCCGCCGCGAGCCGCTTGCCCAGGCATTGGAAAGGACTTAGCAATAACTCGTGGGCAACGTTAACGACAGGCGCCGTTCTCGCGCTCCGTCGATCGATGCCCGATGATCCGTTCTCCTTCGATTCTGGCCCCGCCATGCGCGCCGCACTCAGGCTGAACGATCCGCCCGCGCAGCCGACGCCGGAGGCGGCGACCGACGCTCCGAAGACGGCGGACCCGGCGGCTGCCGGACCGGCGCCGGCCGGCGCGTCGTCGCCGCTCGCCGCGCCTTCGGATTCCGGCCTCATTGCCCTGTCGATGGTTGCCGGCTTCTACCGCATCGCCGCTGACCCCGGCCAATTGCGCCACGAGCTGGCGCTCGGACCTCATGCGGCGGGGCCGGAAGACCTCGTGCGCGCCGCCAAGCGGCTGAAGCTCAAGGCCAGGCTGCTGACCGGGAAACGCGCCAAGCGCCTCGACGCCGCGCCCTATCCGGCGCTGATCGCGCTCGCGGCGGGCGGCTTCGCCATCCTCGCCGCCGCACCGGTCAAGGGATCCGTCAGGCTGATCGATCCGTTGGCGAGAACCGCGCGCGATCTGCCGCTGGCCGAGGCGGCGACGCTGACCGGCGACGCGATCGTGCTCATCGCGCGGCGCTTCGCCGGCGCCGGCGCCGATCCGGTCGCCTTCAGCTTCCGCTGGTTCCTCCCTTCGATCGTGCGCTATCGCAAGCCGCTCGCCGAGGTCGTGGTCGCCTCGCTGTTCGTCCAGGCCTTCGCGCTGCTGACGCCGCTGTTCTTCCAGCTCATCGTCGACAAGGCGCTGGTCCACAAGAGCTACGCGACGTTGACGGTCATCGTCGTGGGCATGCTGGTCGTCGGCCTGTTCGATTCGCTGCTTCAGTTTCTGCGCGCCTATACGCTCTCCCACACCACCAACCGGATCGACGTCGAGCTCGGCCGGCGGCTGTTCCACCACCTCTTCCGCCTGCCGCTCGCCTATTTCGAGACGCGGGCCGCCGGCCAGACGGTGGCGCGGGTGCGCGAGCTCGAGACGATCCGCAGCTTCTTGACCGGCCAGGGCCTGACGTCGCTGCTCGATCTCGTCTTCACCGTCGTCTTCTTCGCGGTGATGTTCCTCTATTCGGCCGAGCTGACGCTGGTCGTGCTCGCTTCGATTCCGATCTATATCGGAGTCGCCGCGGCGATCCGGCCGCCCTTGCGCGACAAGATCAACGAGAAGTTCGACGCCGGCGCGCGCTCGCAGCAGTTCCTGGTCGAGTCGATCGTCGGCGCGCAGACGCTGAAGGCGGCCAGCGTCGAGCCGATGATGCAGGCGCAATGGGAAGAGCGGCTCGCCGCCTATGTCCGCTCGTCGTTCGAGGCAGGCGTGCTCGGGTCGGTCGGCCAGAATCTCATCCAGTTCGTCTCCAAATCGACGACCGCGCTGATTCTCCTGATCGGCGCCGAGGCGGTGATCGCCGGCGAGATGACGATCGGCGAGCTGATCGCCTTCAACATGATCGCTGGCCAGGTGGTGCAGCCGATCCTGCGCCTGTCGCAATTGTGGCAGGACTTCCAGCAGGTGCAGGTCTCGGTCGCACGGCTCGGCGACATCCTCAACGCCGCGCCGGAGCCGGTCCCGCGCAACCTCCTGACCCTGCCGCCGCCCGCCGGCGCGATCGAACTGCGCGGCGTGTCGCTGCGCTACCGACCCGACGCGCCCGACGCCCTGCGCAACGTCTCGCTGGCGATCGCGCCAGGCGAAGTGGTCGGAATCGTCGGCGCCTCGGGCTCGGGCAAATCGACGCTGACCAAGGCGATCCAGCGGCTCTACAGCCCGCACGCCGGCCAGGTGATGCTCGACGGCGTCGATGTCGCCCAGCTCGATCCCGGCTGGCTGCGCCGCCAAATCGGCGTCGTGCTGCAGGAGAACGTGCTGTTCAACCGCACCATCCACGAGAACATCGCGCTCGCCGATCCCGCCGCGCCGCGCGGGCTGGTGATGCAGGCGGCGCGGCTCGCCGGCGCCGATGAGTTCATCGCCCAATTGCCGCAGGGCTACGACACGGTGATCGAGGAGCGCGGCGCCAATCTCTCCGGCGGCCAGCGCCAGCGCGTCGCCATCGCCCGTGCGCTGGTCACCAACCCGCGCATCCTCATTCTCGACGAGGCGACCTCGGCGCTCGACTACGAGAGCGAGCGGATCATCCAGCGCAACATGCGCTCGATCGTGCGCGGCCGCACCGTCATCGTGATCGCCCACCGCTTGGCGGCGGTGCGAGACTGCGATCGCATCGTCGGCATGAGCCGCGGCGAGATCGTCGAAGCCGGAACGCACGAGCAATTGCTCGCCCGTCCCGGCGGGCTCTACGCGCGGTTGTGGGCGCTGCAGTCCGACTCCGATCGGAGCCCCCGATGAGCGGCGTGCGCGCTTCCGCCGGCCGCCGCGGCCTCTCGCCTGTCTCGCGCGACAATCGCGAATTCCTGCCCGCGGCGCTGGAGATCCTCGAGACGCCGCCGGCGCCGTTGCCGGTCGCCACGATGCTGACGATCTGCGCGGTGTTCGCCGCGGCCTTCGCCTGGTCGTTCTTCGGCCGGCTCGATGTCAACGCGGTCGCGCCGGGCAAACTCGAGTCGACCGGGCGGGTCAAGGTCATCCAGGCGCTCGATCCCGGCAAGATCGCCGCGATTCGGGTCGAGAACGGTCAGGCGGTCAGGGCGGGCGACCTGCTGCTCGAACTCGATCCGGCGGAAGCCGCCGCCGACGAAGCTGCGGCGCGCGAAGCGTTGCAGGCGAGCCTCGGCGAGATCGCGCGCCGCCGCCTGGCGATCGACGCGGCGCGCGCGGCGCAGCGCGAGGCTGCCGCGGATGGCGCGCAGCTGCCGGCGCTCGACGCGCTCGCCGCCAATCCGCAGGGCAGGATCGCCTGGAGCGAGCCGCTGCCCGCCGGCGTGCAGACGCGCGAGGAGGCGGTGTTGTCGGCCGACCTCAGCCAGCTCGCCGACGCCTTGCGCGCGCTCGACAAGCAGATCGCCCAGAAGCAGGCGACGCTGCAGCGGCTGCAAATGAGCATCGGCTTCCAGGCGGCGCTGATCGACACGCTCAACCAGCGCGTCGCCACCCGCCAGCAGGCGATCGACCTCAAGGTCGGCACCAAGATCAATCTCTACGACGCCAAGGAAGAGCTGCAGCGTTCGCAGTCGCAGCTCGCCTCCGACCAGGGTCAGCTGATCGAAACCGACGCCGCGATCGGCGAATTGGCCAGCGAGAAGACCAAGGCGCTGTCGCAGTTCATCGCCGATAACGAGAACAAGGTCGAAGACGCGTCGCGCAAGGCCGACGAAGCGCGCGAGTCGCTCGCCAAGGCGTCCTCCCGGCTCGCCAGCACCAAGCTCTACGCGCCGATCGGTGGAATCGTCCAGCAACTGTCGGTGACGACCTACGGCCAGGTGGTCAGCGCCGGCCAGCAACTGGCGACGGTGACGCCGACCGACGGCGCGCTGCAGGTCGAGGCGCTGGTCGCCAATACGGACATCGGCTTCGTCCGCGTCGGCCAGGAGGTCGCGGTCAAGCTCGACGCCTTCCCCTTCACCCGCTTCGGCGCGCTGCGCGGCAAGGTCGTGGCGATCGCCGCCGCGGCGGTCGACGAACAGCAGGCCAAGCGCTCGCTCGCCAATGCGACGACGCCGGGCAACACGCCGGATTCGACCTCCCCCGGCCAGGCGCCGAGCTTCGTCTTCCCCGTCACCGTGGCGATCGACACAGCCGCGATGCGGGTCGACGGCGCCGTCATTCCGCTGACGCCCGGGATGACCGCGACCGTCGACATCAAGACCGAAAGCCGGCGGGTGATCGACTATCTGCTGTCGCCGCTCGCCAAGACGGTGTCGGAGGCGATGACCGAGCGCTGACCGCGCGTCGGGCCTCCGGTCATCTGTGCGAGAGAGGAATGGTACCGCCACCCCGGATCGAACGGGGGACCTCTAGATCCACAATCTAGCGCTCTAACCAGCTGAGCTATGGCGGCGACGGCGGCGGAACCTAGTGTCAAAACGCGGCGCTTGCAAGCCGCCCGGCGGCGGCCCGCCGCGCCTTGTCGCCAGCCTCGCCGAGCGCGGCGGAGCCTCCGCCTCAGCCGGCGATCTTGAAGCCCTTGGCGAACTGCGCCTGGATCGGCTCGAGCGAGTCGACGGCCGCCTTGTGCGTCAGTTCGCCGAGCGTCTTGGCCTGATCGGCGACGGCGTCGAGCCGGGCGCGGACGAATTCGCCCTGCAGCGCGAAATAGTCGGCGAAGCCGCCGACGCCGAACGCCGATTTGACGAAGCCGAAGTTGGCTTCGACGTTCTCGGTCAGCGAATCGAGCGCCTTGGCGTTGATCGCAACCAGCCCGGCGCGGGCGGCCGCATAGCTCGTCTCGAGCGCCTCGACCGTCTCCGAAGCGGCGACCTTGGCTTTGACGAAGGCCGAGCGGGTCTCGCCGAGGCCCTTCTCAGCCGCGGCCCGGAGAGGGGCCTGCAAGGCGCCGAGCGCGGCGGCCGGAGCGGCGGCGATTTGCGGCGCAGCGGCCGGCGGGGCGGCGACGACCGACGCGTCGACCGGCGCAGCGGAAAGAGCGGTCTTCTTCGGAGCGGTGGCCATTTTCGCGGTCCCCCAATTGGTTGTCGACGGCCGAGGCAGCGCCGGCGGCGCGCCGGTCACTTCGCGCCGGGCGTCGCATTCTTCTGGATCTGGGCGCCGATCTCCCTGGCCTGGGACTGAAGGCTGGCGAGCTGGGTCTTGAGGAATTCGCTCTGCAAGGCGAATGCTTCCTGGGGATCCTTGGCCTGAACCAGCTTGTGGGCGAGCTCGAGCGCGGCGTTGACGTTCTGCTCGGTGAAGCTCAGCGCCTGCGCGCCAACCGACTTGGCGTTCTGCTGCGCCGCCTCGGCGGCGTTGTCGGCCGCGCCGATCGCTTTCTGGGCGACGGAAACGAAGCCTTCGAAGGCCTTGCGCGCCTGGTCGACGCTGCGCTCGGCGAAATCGCGCAGCTCGTTGGGGATCTCGAACGGGGGGTTGGGCATGATCGGTCTCGCTTGGCGGCCGTCAGCACGGCCGATTGAGTCAGCGGCCTTATAAACGAGCTTTTGTTGCAGTGCAACATAATTTTGCGCCGCAACACGCCGATTAACCCTATCCCGGGCCAGCGGGGGATGATCCGAAGGAAAGCCGAGCGAAGGCGTTAAGTTTTTGGTAAGCATGCCTTTGCCGCGCGATTTTGACCGCGCCAAGGCTGAACCGCATCGACGCCGATGGACGCCGACCACGCCATGACCGCCCCCGATGAGATCGTCACCCTGCTCGCCGGGTCGCCGTTCGCCGACCGGCTGGCGCGCGGCGCGGCGACCATCGTCGCTGCTGGTCGGCCAGCGCGCGTCCTGTTCGCCAATCCGCCGGCCATGGCGTTGTTCGGCGCGGCCGACCGCGCCGCGCTCGAGGCGCAACTGTTCTCCGCGTCGAGCCCCGGCGCGCGTCGCCTTGTCGGTCTCGCCGAAGCCGAAGCGGTCGGTCCGCCGCGCGTCGAGTCCCTGCGCTTCTGGCTCGGGCGGCGGCCCCTGCCGCTTGCGCTGCTGTGCGGCCGGATCGGCGAAAGGCTCATCGTCGCCACGCCGCCGACGCCGGACGAACGTCAGATCGCCGCGCTCGACGCCCCCGCCGCCCCCGAGCCGCCGTGCGCGCCGCCGCCGCGGCGGTTTCTGTGGCGACTTGACGGCGAGGAGCGCTTCGGCGCGGTCGATCCGGCGCTCGCGGCCGCCTTCGGCGACCGGATCCCGCGCGAGGGCGAGACACTGACGGCGTTTGTCGCCCGCGCCGGCTTCGACCGCGGCGGCAGGTTCGCCGAGGCGCTCGCGACGCGCCGCACCTTCGCCGCGCTGCCGGTCGGTTGGGGCGAAAGCGAATCCGCCCGCATCGCGCTGATGTCCGGCGCGCCGCAATTCGACAGCGACCGTCGGATCGCCGGCTGGCGCGGGTTCGGGCTGTTCGCCGAAGAGCCGGCGTCCTCCCGGACGAGCCCGCCGCCGGCGGAGATCGCCGTCTCCCCCGCGTCCGCGGAAGCTGCGCCGGAATCGCCGCCCGCGCCGCCGCAGGACGCCGCGCCGCCCGCCCCCCCTCAACGCGCGGCGCCGCCGGCCGAGCGCGGGGCCGAAATCGTCGTCCTGCGTCCCGCGCCGCCAGCGGCAGCCAATGTCGTGCCGATCCGCCCCGGCGCAATGACGCCGCCGAGCCCGGAGGAGCCTCGCCACGGCGACGACAATGTCGAACTCTCGAGCCATGAACGCGACGCGTTTCGCGAAATCGCCCGCGCGCTCGGCGCGCGCCTGCCGGGGCGCGGCGAAGACGACGGACGGCGCGATCTCATCGACTTGACGCCGTCGCCTGCCCCCGAACCGACGAAGAGCGCTCCGGGCATCGTCGACGCCAACGCCGAAACGCTGCTCGACCACCTGCCGATCGGCGCGATGGTGCTCAGCGGCGGCGAACCGGTCTACCTCAACCGCACGCTGCTCGAACTCGCGGGCTATCGTGATCTCGGCGAATTCCGCGCCGCCGACGGCCTCAAGAAGATGTTCCGCGGCCGCGACGCGCAGTCCCTCGCCGAAGCGAGCGAGGGCGGCGCGGCGCCGCTGGTGGCGGCAGGCGGCGAGTTGATCGCGGTCGACGCGCTCGCCCAGACGATTGCGTGGGACGGCGCGCCAGCGACCCTGCTGGCGCTGCGCCGCTCGCGCGAGGTCGAATATCAGGAGCGGCAGCGCCGCCTCGAGCGCGAAGCGCGCGACCTCAGGGCGCTCCTCGACTCCGCCGCCGACGGCGTGATCACCCTCGACGAATCCGGCCGCGTGCTGGCGATGAGCCGCGGCGCCGAGGCGCTGTTCGGCTACGACGCGAAGGAAGTCTCGGGCGAGAGCTTCCTCATCCTGTTCGAGCCGCAGAGCCAGAGCGAGGCGGCGGCGCGCTTCGAAGGGGCGCGGCGCGGAGAGCCGCCGGCGCGCGGCGGCGAAGAACTCTCCGGCCGCGACCGTCGCGGCCAGACCCTGCCGGTGGCGATGACGCTCGCGCATTTCGCCGACGCCGGCGCGCCGCCGCGCTATTGCGCCGCGCTACGCGATCTCGGGCAGGCCAAGACGATTGAACGCGCGCTGGAGACGGCGCGCGCCGCCGCCGAGCAGGCGAACGCGCGCAAGACCGAGTTCCTCGCCCGCATCAGCCACGAAGTGCGCACGCCGCTGCACGCCATCCTCGGCTTCGCCGAAGTGATGATGGAGGAGCGCTTTGGGGCGATCGGCAACGACCGCTACAAGGACTACGTCCGCGACATCCACGCCTCGGCGCGGCACGTCATGAGCCTCGCCAACGATCTGCTCGATCTCGCCAGGATCGAAGCGGGCAAGCTCGAGCTCGAGTTCGCACCGGTCGACGCCAACCGGGTCGTGCGCGAGTGCGTATCGCTGATGCAGCCGCAGGCTGCGCACGAGCGCATCATCATGCGCATGTCGCTGATGGAACGCCTGCCGGCGGTGATGGCCGACGAGCGCGCGCTGCGCCAAATCCTGCTCAACCTGCTCTCCAACGCGGTCAAGTTCAACGAGCCGGGCGGGCAGGTGATTGTCTCGACCGCGCTCGACGAGGCCGGCCACGCCGTCATGCGTGTTCGCGACACCGGCGTCGGCATGAACGAGAACGAGATCGCCGCCGCGCTCGAGCCGTTCCGTCAGGTCGGCGACGCGGCGCAGCGGGCCGGCGGCGTCGGCCTCGGCCTGCCGCTGACCAAGGCGCTCGCCGAGGCCAACCATGCCGATTTCTCGATCAAGAGCCGCAAACAACAAGGCACTCTGGTCGAGATCGCGTTTCCGAGCGTCAAGGCGGCGCAGTAGAAGCAAGGTTTGCGCGCCCGCAAAAACCGCGCAATTTGAAATAATTCGATGAAATGCCGTTAGCGGCTGAGGTTTACGGTCAGCTTGCGCCGGCCGCAGGAACGCCGAGCGGAACCGCTTCTATGAAACTCCTGGCAGGGGTCGGGCGACCGACGATCCGCGACGAACGCGAGCTGGCGGGCTACGTGGCCATGGTCACGGGGTTTGCGCTGGCGTTCGCGCTTGCCGTCGACGTCGCCAACCAGCTCACCTTCTTCGTCGACTGGGGGCGCTGCCTGTGGTCGTGGACCGTCACCACGGTCGTCTGTCTGGTGGTTGCGTCGCCGACCGCCTATGCGATCGGCCACGCCCACCTCGAGCTGTATCGCGCCAAGGAGCTCGCGGACGCGCTTGGCCGCGCCGATTCGCTGACCGGCCTTGCCAATCGTCGCGCGCTGATCGAGGAAGCCGAGGCGGAACTCTCGCAGGTGCGGGCGCTGACGATCTTCGACGTCGATCGCTTCAAGGCAGTCAACGACGCCTACGGTCATCTGGTCGGCGACGCCGCGCTGCGGGCCGTCGGCAAGATCATGCAGGAGGAACTCGGCGGTCTCGGCCTCGTCGCGCGCTTCGGCGGCGAGGAATTCGCCGTGTTGTCGACCCGCACTTCGAACGACGAACTGGTCGCGCGGCTGCTCGCGTTCCGCGATCGCCTCCGCGCCACGCCGATCCTGGTCGGCGACGTCACGCTGCGGGTGACGGTCTCGGCCGGCGTCGCGCTGCGCGAAGAGGACGACGGCTTCGATCGCCTCTACGGCCTCGCCGACCGCGCGCTCTACGAAGCGAAGGCCGCCGGCCGCAACACATTCCGCTTTCCGCCCGCGCTCGAACCGCTGGTCAATCGAATTGCGGCGCGCTTCGATCCGAACGAGCGGATCGCCACGCTGCGCAGCGCCTGACCTTCCGCGTTTATGGCGCAAAGTCCGGGCGCCAAGCGCCAGGGTCGCTTCGCGCGCGTCCATTCGCAGGACTTGCAGATCGGGCCGCCGAACACGCAGCCGGCGGTGGTCAAACGTTCGCCCGCCAGCGTCATCGCGCCCGAATAGGTGCGGCCGTCGTCGGGATTGAACGCCGAGCCCGCCCCTGTCTCCTCGCGGTTCGGCTTCATGTCGAAGAAAACCTGCTGACCGACCTTGACGGGGCTGTCGGCGTCGCGCAGCCATGCGATCGCCCCGCAAACGTCGCCGCCGCCGCGATGCGTGGAACCGCACCTTCGACTTGCGGTCGTCGCGCATTCATTTGCCGAACACGTCGGCGGCGAAGGCCGCGGACGAGCAGGCGACGATGGCCGCGATCGCCAGCGTCAAGCGGCGGATCGTCACAACTCCCCTTTGGCGTTCCCGATTCGCGCGCCCGTTCCGGCGCGGCGTCGGGGATGAAAGCCGCAAGCTTCGGGCGCGGTCATGGCCGCCGCCGATCAGAAGCCGACGGCGCGGAGCGCCACCGGGCGCTGCTGATCGGCGGCGAACTCGAGCGCCCAGTAGACCCCGTAATGGGTCTGCGCGCTCTTGGCGATGGCGACGCCCATGCGGGTGAAGCCGGGCTTGCGCAGGTTGGCGTCGTGCTCGGCCGAGCCGCGCCAGCCGGCCATCGCTTCGTCGAGGGTGAAATAGCCGGCGCCGAGATTTTCGCCCGCCTCGGTCGCGGCGATTCCGGCAGCGGCGAGCCGCGTCGTGAACGCGCCGCCGACATTGTGCGACAGCGCGTCGCCGGCCACCATCGCGTCGGCCTGCCGCTGCGCCATCGCGGTCAATATCGGGTCCAGCCGCAACGGCGCGAGGCCGCGACTCGAGCGATAGGCGTTGATCGCGGCCTCCGCGGCGCCGGGGTCGAGCCGCACGTCATCGAGACGGCGCGCCAGCCGCGAATCGATCGGCGCCAGCGGCTCCTCGCCGCAGGCGGCGAGCAGCAGAGTCGCGGCGGCGATCAGCGCGAACGGGCGAATCGACATCAGGCGAGATCCTCGGCCCAGCGCGGGCGATAGCCGGCTTCGAGCGCGGCGACAAGCGCCGGCGGCGTCAAAACGCGCGCCTTTCCGCCCGCCGGCCGCGGCTCGGGCGCGCCATAGCCAAAGACGCTCCACGGCAGCAGCGCCGCGCCGCGTACGGCATAGGGCCGGCCGTCGCGCTCGATCATCGTCCCGTCAGGCAAACCGGCGAACGGGCGCTCGCCGCAGCGGTCGGGAAGCGGCGCGAGCCGCTGGCGATGGAGGATGGCGTCGATCTGCGGCGCGCCTGGCCTTCGGGCGTCGAACGCCGTGCGGAACGCCTCCGCGTCGGCGCGGCGGCAGAGAAAGCAAGGCCGATGGCCGGCGGCGAGCGCAGTCGGCTCGTCGAGGAAGAACAGCTCGGTGTAGCTCGCGCCCCACACCGCGCGATGGCGCCCCTGGAACGCGCATCGGCACGAGATCCATTGCCGCGACGCCCAGCGACGGCGGCCGAGGGTCCGGTCGGGGCGATGGAAACGCCCGCCGCGATTGCCCATCAGCGCGCCGCGCGCGGCGACGGAGACGAGCGCGCCATAGGGATCGACGCGGTTCTGCAGTGGCCGCTGGGCGGTCATTGCGCCGATGAAGCGGGGGGCGGCGAGCGCAGCAACTCGGCGAATGGCGACGCCGGCGCGGCGCTCGCCGAAGCGTCCGCCGCCTCGTCGAGGCCATAGACGTCGTTGCGAAAATTGGCGGGGCCGTCGCCGTTGGCCCAGCCGGTGAGATAGACCCAGACCACCGGCGTCGGATGTGCGACCTTGATGTCCTCGCGCGCGCCGGTCTTGATCTCGGCGATCAGCCCCTCCTTGTCCCAGGCGCCGCCGAGCGGCGCGCCGCCCGCGCCGTCGAGCAGCCAGGCGGCAAGATCGTAGACCCCCTGCACCCGCACGCAGCCGTGGCTCAAGAAGCGGTAGTCGGCGCCGAAAAGCAGCTTCGACGGCGTGTCGTGCATGTAGACGGCGAGCTTGTTGGGCATGTCGATGCGGATCGACCCGAGCGAATTGCCGGCGCCCGAATCCTGGCGCAGCGTGTAATTGACCGCGCGCTGGGTCGACCAGTCGATGCGCTTGGGATCGACCTCGGCGCCGCTGGCGTCGAGAATGCGGATCTTCTCGCGCGCCAGATAGCCGGGATCGCGCTGCATGCGGGGGATGATCTCCTTCTTGATGATCGAAACCGGCACGGTCCAGGTCGGATTGAGGTTGATCGCGGCGACATGCGCGGCGATCTGCGGCGAGGGGTGGTCGACGTCGCCGACGATCGCCGCGTAGCGATGGACGACGACGCCGTTCTCGACCGCTTCGACCGAAGCCGAGGGCAGGTTGACGACGACATAGCGTTCGCCGAACGCGAAGCTGAGATCGGCGAGACGGCGCGCGCTGGCGGCGAGCTCTTGCGCACGCACGCTGGCGGGAATGTTGAGCGCCTTCAGCGTCGCGCCGGCGACGGTCCCGGTCTGCCGCAGGCCCATGCGCGCCTGGAAGCGCTTGACCGCAGCCGTCAGCTCGGGGCTCCACGCCAGCGACGAAAGCCCTTCGGCTTCGCTGCGACCGAGGTCGCCTTCGATCGCCAAGCGCCGCCGCAGGTCGGCGACTTCGGGGCCCTTCGAGCGCGGGCCGAGCTGGCTTTCGATTTCGGGCCAGCCGCCCGCCGCGTCGAACGCGGCGTAACGGTCGGCGGCGCGCGCCGTCAGCGCGGCGGTGTCGGGGGTCAGCGTCGGAGTCGGGTCGGTCGACAATGCGGTTTCGAGCGGGGGTGGCGGCGCGATCCTTTTCTTTGGCTTGGCCGGCGCAGCGACGACAGGGACCGGCGCGGACGAAGGGGTTGCGGCGGGGGCGGCGGGCGCAGGAGCTTCGCCGGGCAGCGCCGGAACGGCGGAAAAGCCGGCGGGAACCAGAACCTCGGCAGGGATGGGAATGGTCGCGGGGTTGACCGCGGGCGACGCGGCTGGCGCCGGCGGGGTCGACGACGCCGGAACCGGCGCGGTCGCATCCTCGGCGAATGTCACGGAGCCCGCGCAAACCAGCGCCAGCCCGGTCAGTCCGCCCGCCAAAAGCCGTCGAAACGCCATCGCCACGGACCTCGTCGCATCCCGTTTCTTAACTTCGCGTTGGTTACTAAATCGCGACGAAGGCCGGTTTGGGGCGGCCCACGGGGTCGACGCCGCGCCGGGACGCTTGCCGACGAGTCGGCGCGGGTCGTCCCACCCGCTCGGGCCAGTTGCGACTGCGGTCGCGTCAGGATTATGGCGGATATGAACTGGACGGGAAGGCGCGGCCACGCCGCCCGCCAGGCAGGGACCGGAACAAGGATCGCGACGATGGCGGAATTGAGTGAATCGGTCGCCGGTCTCCGCATCGTCGGGGACGACCTCGACCCCGAGGAAGTGACCCGGCTGCTTGGAAAGGCGCCTGACCTGGCGAGGCGAAAAGGAGAGGTCGCTCTCGCCGCCGGGCGCGAGCGCGTCGCCCGCACGGGCACTTGGATGCTGAATACAGACAGTTCCGCGCCAGGCGACCTCGATCGCCAGATTGACGAGCTGCTCGCCGGAACGACCGACGACCTCGCCGTCTGGCGGCGTCTCGCCGACCGCTATCGTATCGACGTCTTCTGCGGCCTGTTCATGAAAGAGCTGAACGAAGGAATCGCGATATCGCCGCAGACGCTGCAGAAACTAGCGGAACGCGGGATCAAGCTCGATCTCGACATTTACGCTGCGAGCAAGGAAGGCGAGGACTGACCTCGGGTCCCAGTCGAACGCCGATCGCAGGCCGGCGCCGAGCTAGCTCAGCCCTCTCGCCACCACCACATGCAGCCGCCGCGGCCCGTGCGCGCCGAGCAGCAGGGTCTGCTCGATGTCGGCCGAGCGGGACGGGCCGGTGATGAAGTTGACCGTGCGCGGCAGCGCGCCCGGGCCGTATTTTTCCCGCAGCCTGGCGAACACGCTCTCGAGGTCGGCGACGAGGTCGTCGGCGAACAGCACGACGAAATGGTTGTCGGGCAGGAAATTGAGCGTGGTCGGGTTGTCGGCGCCGGAAACCAGCGCCAGCGTGCCGGTCTCGGCGACGCCCGCGAAGGCGGCCGCGACTGCGTTGAGGTCGTCGCCCTCGGACGGCCCGCGGGCGACTTCGAGCGCGGTTTCCGCCCACGGCATGTCGGCGAGGCGCGGGTCGTCGCCGAACCGGATCGTCGCCGGCAGATTGTTCTCGCGCAGGTAACGCGCGATCTCGGCCGGAACGTCGGCGGCGGTCGCGACTTCGGCGACCGTCGCCTGGACGCGCTCCGCCTCCGCCTTGAAGGTCGCCAGCCGTTCGGCGGCGTCTCCGTGGCCGCGCCGCGGAATGATTCCCACGGGAGCTTGAGCAAGCCGCGCGACGACCGCGTCGCGACGCGGCGCGTCGACCGGGCCGACGTTCAGCGAACGGCGGATCGAAGCGAAGATCTCGTCGCGCGCGCTCATCGCGTCGCTCCGCTCTTCGCCCGCCAGCGGCTCTGGAAGGTCGCGCCCTGCGGTGCGGGAAAGTCGCGCCCGCGCGTCCAGCCGCCGGCGAACGGCAGCCAAGCGAAGCGCCCGCGGCGGCGGCCGATCCGGGCCAGCAGCCGCATCGCCGGTTCGACCGCCAAGCCGTAGAGCGTCGGCCGGCTGGCGAAAAACGCCCAGAGGCGGATCGCGGCGCGCGCGAACGGCGACGTCAGGCCGCGTGCGAATTCGCGCTCGCGCCAGATTCGCATCAGCTTCGGCAGAGGGATGCGCATCGGGCAGACCGCTTCGCAGCGGCCGCAGAAGGTCGAGGCGTTGGGCAGGTTCCCGCCCTCGGCGACGCCGATCAGCAGCGGCGTCAGCACCGCGCCCATCGGCCCGGGATAGACCCAGCCGTAAGCGTGGCCGCCGACCGCATGATAGACCGGACAATGGTTCATGCAGGCGCCGCAGCGGATGCAGCGCAGCATCTCGGCGAACGGGCCGCCGAGCGTCGCCGAGCGGCCGTTGTCGAGCAGCACGACGTGATACTCCTCCGGTCCGTCGGGATCGCCCGGCCGGCGCGGCCCGGTCGACAGCGTGGTGTAGACCGACATGTCCTGTCCGGTCGCCGAACGGGCCAGTACGCGCAGAATCTGCGCGACGTCGTTCAGCGTCGGCGTGATCTTCTCCAGCGAGGCGAGCACGACGTGGACCTTCGGCAGGATCTGAGTCAGGTCGCCGTTGCCCTCGTTGGTGACGATGATCGACGTCCCCGTCTCGGCGACGAGGAAATTCGCTCCGGTCAAGCCGATGTCGGCGGAAAGGAAGCGGTCGCGCAGGATCGCGCGCGCCTCGCCGAGCAGCTGCTCGGGCTGCGAGAGGTCGCGATCGGGCGCGAGGTCGCGATGGGCGCGGCGAAAGTCGGCCTCGATGTCGTCGCGGCTGACATGAATCGCCGGAGCGATGATGTGCGAGGGCGCCTCGCCGCGCAGTTGGATGACATATTCGCCGAGGTCGGTCTCGACCGCATTTATGCCTTCGCGCTCGAGCGCCGCGTTGAGGCCGATCTCCTCGGAGATCATCGACTTGCCCTTGGTCACCACCTTGGCGTCGCGCGCCTTGCAGATGCCGAGGATGACGGCGACCGCTTCGTCGGAATCGCGCGCGTAATGGACGTGGCCGCCAGCCTCGACGACCTTCTTCTCGTAGGCCTCGAGATAGAGGTCGAGATGGGCGAGCGTATGATCCTTGATCGCGCGCGCGCTGTCGCGCAGCGCGTCGAATTCCGGCAGCCGCGCTGCGGCGTCGGCGCGGCGGCCGATGAAGTTGCGCGCATGCGGCAGCGCGCCTTGCAGGCGCAGGTCGTGCAGCGCCTCGTGGACATTGGCCTTGAAGCGCGGCGTGGTCGCGGCGACGCTCATTTGGCCGCCTCCGCCGCCGGCTCGCCGATCGCCGGCTCGTCGCCCATGCCGGCCAGCACCTCGGCGACGTGACGGACTTTCACCGCCCGCCCCTGGCGCTGCAGCTTGCCCGCCATGTTCATCAGGCAGCCGAGATCGCCGGCGATCAGCGTGTCGGCGCCGGACGCGAGAATCTTGTCGCACTTGCGCGCGACGATCGCGTCGGACAATTCGCCGTACTTGATCGCGAAGGTCCCGCCGAAGCCGCAGCAGACGTCGGATTCCTCGAGATCGACCAGCCGCAGTCCCTCGACGCCGGCGAGCAGCTTGCGCGGCTGGTCGCGAATGCCGAGCTCGCGCAAGCCGGAGCAGGAATCGTGGTAGGCCGCGACGCCCGCATAGCGCGCCGAGATCTTGGTCACGCCGAGCCGGTCGACCAGAAAGCTCGTCAGTTCGCAGCACTTGGCGGCGAAGGCGGCGGCCTTGATCGCCATATCGGGCTCTTCGGAGAACAGTTCGGGATAGTGCCTGGCGAGCATGCCGGCGCACGAGCCGCTCGGCGCGACGACATAGTCGCAGCCGGCGAAGCTCTCGATCGTCCGGCGGGCGATCGCCTGGGCGTCGGCGCGGTCGCCGGAATTGTAGGCCGGCTGGCCGCAGCAGGTCTGCCGCGGCGCGATCACCGCGCAGCCCGCGTCCTCGAGCAGCTTGACCGCGGCGAAGCCGACGCTGGGGCGGATCAGATCGACGAGGCAGGTGACGAACAGGCCGACGCGGAGCTGCGCCTGTGCCGCTTGGCTATCGGACACGTTCCCCAGACCCTCCGGCGGCCGCCCGCGCCGCCCTTGTCGCACGTCCCGGCGCGCCCTAGTGTTGTGCGGCATGATCCCGGATATCGCCACGCGTGTCTACAACCACACGTTCCGCATCGACCCGATCGTGCGGACGCTGCTGGATACCGATTTCTATAAACTATTGATGCAGCAGATGATCTGGAAGCTGCACCGCAACCGCCAGGTCACCTTCCAGCTCTACAACCGCTCGACCGAGGTCCGCCTCGCCGAGGTGATCGACGAGCGCGAGCTGATCGACCAGCTCGACCACGCCCGCTCGCTTCGCCTGGCCAAGAACGAGTTGATCTGGCTCGCGGGCAACACGTTTTACGGCGCCAAGCAGATTTTCGAGCCCGAATTCATGGAATGGCTGGCCGACTTCCGCCTGCCCGAGTACGAGCTCACCCGCAAGGAAGGACAATACGAACTGCGCTTCGCCGGCCCATGGGCCGACACGACCATGTGGGAGATCCCGGCGCTGGCGATCATCAACGAGCTGCGCGCGCGCGCCGCCATGCGCAGCATGAGCCGTTTCAATCTCGACGTGCTCTACGCCCGGGCCAAGGCCAAGCTGTGGAGCAAGGTCGAACGATTGCGCGCGCTGGCCGACGAGGGGCCGCTGAAGATCTCCGATTTCGGAACCCGCCGCCGCCACGGCTTTCTCTGGCAGCGCTGGTGCGTCGAGGCCTTGCAGGAGGGGCTCGGCGACAATTTCATCGGCACGTCGAACGTCAAGCACGCGATGGACACCGGCCTCGAGGCGATCGGCACCAACGCCCATGAACTGCCGATGGTCTACGCCGCGCTCGCCGACGACGACGACGCGATGCGGCAGGCGCCCTATGACGTGCTACGCGACTGGGCCCGGATGTACGGCGGCAATCTGCTGATCGTGTTGCCAGACTGCTTCGGCTCGACCGCATTCCTGTCGCGCGCCCCCGACTGGGTGGCCGACTGGAAGGGCGCGCGGCCGGACTCGAAGGAGCCGCTGGCGGCGGCCAGCGAGCTGATCGCCTGGTGGCGGCGGCGCGGCCGCGATCCGCACGAAAAGCTGCTCGTCCTCTCCGACGCGATGGACATCGAAGGCATCGAGCGCGCGGTGCGCGAGTTGCGCGGGCGGATCAACGTCTCGATCGGCTGGGGCACCAATCTCACCAACGACTTCAACGGCTGCGCGACCGACGGGGTCGACGGCGAGCTGAAAGCGATTTCGATCGTCTGCAAGGTCGCGGACGTCGAAGGTCGGCCGGCGGTCAAGCTTTCCGACAATCCCAACAAGGTGCTCGGTCCGCCCGACGAGATTGCCCGCTATCGCCGCGTGTTCGGCGTCTCCGGCATGGTCGCGCAGCCGGTGCTGGTCTAACCGACGTCTTCTGTCGCGCGTCGCGACGAACGCTTCTTCCAGAAGGACCCCTTTCATGACGATGGACGCAGTGGTCACCGGCGCCTCGACCGGGATTGGCCGCGCCGCTGTCAAGGCCCTCGTCGACCATGACTGGCGCGTCTTCGCCGGCGTGCGAAAGGTCGCCGACGCCGAGTCGCTGCGCCATGAATTCGGCGAAAGGGTCGAGCCGCTGCTGTTCGATGTGACCGACGCCGACGAGGTGCGGCGCGCCGCCGAGGAAACGCGCGTCAAGCTCGAGGGGCGGACGCTGAAGGGACTGGTCAATAACGCCGGCCTCGCGCGCGGCGGACCGCTCGCTCATCAGCCGGTCGACCAGATCCGCTGGGTGCTCGACGTCAATGTGCTCGGCGCTGTGCGGGTGAGCCAGGCGTTCATCCCTCTGCTCGGCGCGGATCGTTCGTTGACCGGCGGGCCGGGGCGGATCGTCAACATCTCCTCGGTCGCCGGCCGGATCGCCGCGCCGTTCCTCGGCGACTATGCGATGTCGAAACACGCGCTCGAGGCGTTCAGCGACAGCCTGAGGCGCGAGCTGACGATCTACGGCGTCGACGTCGTCGTCATCGGCCCCGGCGCGGTGAGGACGCCGATCTGGGACAAGGCCGAAACCAGCGACGACGCCGCCTACGCCGACACCGATTACGGCCCCATTCTGAGGCGGTTCAAGAAGGTCTTCGTCGAGCGCGGGCGCGAGGGCCTGCCGCCGAAAGCGCTCGGCGAGGCGATCTACCACGCCCTGACCGCGCCGAAGCCGCGGGCGCGCTATGCGATCCTGCGCAACAAGTTCTTCAACTGGACCGTGCCGACGCTCTTGCCCAAGCGCGCGCTCGACCGCGTCATGACGCGCGCGCTGGGCCTGACGCGGCGCGCGTAAGGGCTCGCCTGGCGCGCTGCGCCGGAAGTCGTCTTGCGGCGGCTCGGCGTTCCATGGATGATTTGCGGCGCTCGGCCGGCGACCGCGCCGGCCGCCACGACGCAAGGGAGGCGCCGGCCATGTCTCAGATCGCCTTTCCGTCGCCCGATCCGACGATCCTGGCGCGGCGCGACGAGATCGTCGCCGGCCTCGCCGCGATCCTGCCGCCCGACGGTCTGATCGCCGACGTCGCCGGACGACGCGCCTTCGAGACCGACGCGCTGACCGCCTATCGCCGCCTGCCGCTCGCGGTCGCCCTGCCGTGCTCGATCGACGAGGTCGCGCGTATCATGCGCTTCTGCCGCGACGGCGGGGTCAACATCGTGGCGCGCGGCGCCGGCACGTCGCTGTCGGGCGGCGCGATCCCGCAGGAGGACGCGATCGTCCTCGGCCTCAGCAAGATGAACCGCATCCTCGAGATCAACCTCGCCGACCGCTACGCGCGGGTCGAGGCGGGCGTCACCAATCTCGCCATCTCCGAAGCGGTCGCGGCGGACGGCTTCTTCTACGCGCCCGACCCGTCCTCGCAGCTCGCCTGCACGATCGGCGGCAATGTCGGGATGAACTCCGGCGGCGCGCACTGCCTGAAATACGGCGTGACAGTCAACAATCTGCTGGGCGTACGGCTCGTCACCCTCGACGGCGACGTCCTCGACCTCGGCGGCCCCGCGCCCGACGCGGGCGGGCTCGATTGGCTCGGCGTGGTCTGCGGCTCCGAGGGCCAGCTCGGAATCGTCGTCGAGGCGACGGTCAAGCTGATCCGCGCCGCCGAAGGCGCGCGGCCGACGCTGTTCGGCTTCGATTCCTGCGCCGACGCGAGCCGCTGCGTCGCGGCGATCGTCGGCGCCGGCATCGTGCCGGTGGCGATGGAATACATGGACAAGGCGGCGATCGCGATCTGCGAGAACTTCGCCAAGGCCGGCTATCCGCTCGACGTCGAGGCGATGCTGATCGTCGAGGTCGAGGGCTCCGAAGCCGAGATCGCCGCCGAGCTGGCGCGCATCGGCGCCATCGCCAAGGCGCACGGCGTGCGCGTCACCCGCGAATCGATGTCGGCGATGGAGAGCGCGCAAATCTGGAAGGGGCGCAAGTCGGCCTTCGGCGCGACCGGCCGCGTCGCCGACTACATCTGCATGGACGGCACGGTGCCGACCGGGCGGCTGCCCGAGGCGCTCGAGCGCGTCGGCGAGATCTGCGCCGCCTATGGCTTGCGCGTCGCCAACGTCTTCCACGCCGGCGACGGCAACATGCACCCGCTCATCCTCTACGACGTCAACGATCCCGACCAGCAGCAGAAGGCAGAAGAGGCGGGGATGGAGGTCTTGAAGATGAGCGTCGCGCTCGGCGGCAGCCTGACTGGCGAACACGGCGTTGGGATCGAGAAGCGCGACCTGATGACCTGCCAATACAGCGACGCCGATCTCGCACAGCAGAAGCGCGTGCGCGCCGCCTTCGACCCGCAGGCGCAGCTCAACCCCGCCAAGGTCTTCCCGCTCGAGAGGAGGCCAGCGTGATCGTCGAACAGGCCGCCGCGCTGGCGCCGGCCGACGAGGACGAAGCGCGCGCGATCGTGGCCGAAGCGCGCCTCGGCGACGAAACGCTCGACATCGTCGGCGGCGGCTCGCGGGCCGGCTTCGGCCGCCCGCCGGAAGGCCGGCGGCGCCTGTCGAGCGCGCGGCTCGACGGAATCGTGTTCCACGAGCCGGCCGAGATGACGCTGCGCGCCAGGGCGGGCGCGCCGCTCAGCGCCATCGCCGTGGCGCTCGACGCGCACAATCAGATGCTGCCGTTCGAGCCGATCGACCATCGCGCGTTGCTGGGCGGCGGCGAACCGACGGTCGGCGGATTGGTGGCGACCAACGCCTCCGGCCCGCGCCGCGTCAGCGCCGGCGCGGCGCGCGACAGTTTGATCGGGCTGAGGCTGGTCAACGGCCTTGGCGAAGCGATCATGAGCGGCGGCCGAGTGACGAAGAACGTCGCCGGCCTCGACCTGGTCAAGCTCAATTGCGGCGCGCTCGGAACGCTCGGGTTCCTCACCGAGGCGACGTTCAAGCTCTTGCCGAAGCCGGAGAGCGAGGCGACGATCGTCATCCGCCGTCTCGACGATCCGCGCGCGATCGCGGCGATGACCGCGGCGCTCGGCTCGCCCTACGGCGTCAGCGGCGCCGCGGCGCTGACGCCCGGCATGGGACGGGAATTTTCCCGCACGTTCCTGCGCGTCGAAGGCTTCGCCGCCTCGGTCGACCATCGCGCCGAGGCGCTGCTGAAGCTGCTCGCCGAGTTCGGACCCGAGCGCGTGTTGTGCGGCGAGGATTCGCAGCGGCTGTGGCGCGGCGTGCGCGACGTCGAGTTCCTCGCCGAGCCGCGCGTCCGCGCGGTGTGGCGCGTCGGCGTGCGCGCCTCGCGCGCGGTCGAATTTCTCGCCCGGCTCGGCCCGCATGCGTTGGCGCATCTCTTCGATTGTGGCGGCGGCCTCGTCTGGCTGGCGACCGCGCCGACGCCGGCCGACGCCGCAGCGGTGCGCGCCGCGCTGGCGCCGCTCGGCGGCCACGCGACGATCGTCCGCGCGCCGCAAGATTTGCGCGCGGCGGTCGACGTGTTTCAGCGCCAGCCGGCCGCGCTGACCGCGCTGACGCGTCGGATCAAGGCCGCCTTCGATCCCGACGGCGTGTTCAACCGCGGGCGGATGTATGCGGGGATCTAGCGAAGCGAGGCCCTGCCGCCGCTATGGTCGGAAGGGTCCTTGATGGCTTGGAGGCGATTGTGCGCGTGAGGGATTCAAACTCGAGGACGGCCCGAAGGGTCGCTGCCGGAGGCCGTGCGCCACCCGGCGCATCCTTGACTTCGAATCCCTCGCGCGCCTCGCTCCGCCAAGCCATCAAGGAACGACTCTGCAAGTCGTCGCGCGCCTTTCTGGTCCGGGATTGAGGGCCGATGCAGACCCATTTCGCTCCCGAGCAACTCGCCGACCCGCAGACGCGGGCGCTGGAGAAGATCCTGCGCTCCTGCGTCCATTGCGGCTTCTGCACCGCGACCTGCCCCACATATGTGGTCAGCGGCGACGAGCGCGATTCACCGCGCGGCCGCATCTATCTGATCAAGGACCTGCTCGAGACCGACCGCGCGCCGACCGACGACGATGTCTGGCCGATCGACCATTGTCTTTCCTGCAACGCCTGCATGACGACCTGCCCCTCAGGCGTCGACTACCGCCGGCTCGTCGATCGCGCGCGCGCGCTGATCGAGGAGCGCTACCAGCGCCCGCTGCCCGACCGGCTGATGCGCTGGGCGCTGGCGCGCGTCTTGCCGTCGCGCCCGCTGCTCGCGCTCGGCCTCAGGATCGGCGCGCTGGCGCGGCCGTTCGCGCCGTTGATCGCCGCCATCCCGCGCGTCGGGCCGCAGCTTGGAGCGATGCTCGCGCTGGCGCAGAGGCGCAGGCCGCGCGCGACGGCCGAGCGCCGCGCCGCGACCCGCCTGGTTCAACCGACCCCCGGAGGCAGACGCGTCGCCCTGTTGACCGGCTGCGCGCAGGCTGTCCTCGCCCCCGAGATCAACGCCGCGACCGAGCGCCTTCTGAGCCGCGCCGGAATCGCCGTCGCGCCGGCGCCGGGCGAACGCTGCTGCGGTTCGCTGCTGCATCACATGGGGCGCGAGGACGCAGCGCGCGCCCAGATGCGCGCCGCCATCGACGCCTGGACGCCGCTGATCAAGGAGGGGCTGGAAGCGATCGTCGTCACCGCCTCAGGCTGCGGCGCGACGATCAAGGACTATGGCGCGCTGCTCGCCGACGATTCCGCCTACGCCGACAAGGCGGCGCGGGTCGCGGCGATGGCGCGCGACGTGACCGAGTATGTCGCCGGCCTCGACCTCGCCTTCGCCGCGCCGAAGCCGCTCGTCGTCGCCTATCACGCCGCCTGCACCCTGCAGCACGGCCAGCAGATCGTCGAGCCGCCGAAGGCGCTGCTCAGGCGCGCGGGCTTCGAGGTGCGCAGTCCGAGCGAGAGCCATCTCTGCTGCGGCTCGGCGGGGACCTACAACATCCTCCATCCCGAGACCGCCGCCGCGCTGCGCGCGCGCAAGGTCGCCAATCTCGAGCGGCTGCAGCCCGACGTCGTCGCCGCCGGCAACATCGGCTGCCTGACCCAGATCGCCGGCGCGACCACCGTGCCGGTCGTCCACACCGTCGAACTGCTGGACTGGGCGAGCGGCGGGCCCGCGCCGGCGGGGCTGGGATGAAATTCGCCGCAGACGCCTGATCCCTCCGTCATTGCGACGAGCGCAGTCACGCAGCAATCCAGGCTTGGGTTCGCAGCGGCGACCTCGTCTGGATCGCGCCGCTGCCGCTCGCCATGGCGGCGGCGGGCTGACAGCGCCTCTGGCGGGCGCGGCGCCACTTTCCGACGGGTGGGCCCGATTTCAATCGCTTGCGCGACAATATTCCGCCGCGCCGCGGGCCGGGCGCCGCGACGAAAGCGGAGACCACTTTCGAGGCCTGTGCGCGGATCGAAAGGCGCTCAAGCCGAGGCCCGCTCGATCACGATCCCGTCTTCTTGAGCGCATGCCCGGCTCGCAGCTGCGGTAGATTTGCCGCCGATCGTACGCGCTCGAGAACGTCGCCCAGCATTTTGCGCATCGCCGCGCGAGCACGATCAGGCTTTTGGGTCTCAATGGCCAGCAAAACCCTTTTGTGCGCACTGAGATCGCCAACCGTATGTCCAAAGAGAGCGTTGGTCGTCGGCACGCTGAATCGCAACGCGGTGTGGATCAGCGCTGAAAGCGGCTGAAACATTCGATTATGCGTCGCCGCAAGAATCGATTCGTGGAAGGCGGCGTCGGCGGCGACGGGATCCTCCCCGCCAAGCGAGGCGCTCTGCATATGTTCAAAAGCGGCTCGGACGGCCGCAAGGTCCTCATCGTTCCGGCGTTCGGCGGCGAGCGCGGCAGCCTCGCACTCGAACGCCAGCCGCATCTCAAATAGCTCGATGATGACCTGGCGCGGGGTTGCCGTCTCTCGTAGCCAATCGAGCACCGCCGGATCGAGGAAGTTCCAATCCTTCGTCGGACGAACGCGAGACCCACGGCGCGGACGGGTCTGTAGCAGGCCCTTGGCGGCGAGGATTTTGACCGCCTCGCGGGCGGCGCTGCGGCTAGCTGTGAAGCGCGTGCAGACTTCTTCCTCGCCAGGGATGGAACTGCCGGGCGGGTATGTGCCGCCGACAACCTCCCGGCCAAGGACATTGGCGATCTCGCCTGTGACGGTGGAATTTTCGTGGCCAGTCATTCTGGGGATCGGTGCTCACAGGGAGCGCAAGTCATATAGGCTGTAGGGCCGCACGCCTAGGGTGTGGACTCAACAGAGCGGAGTCACAGGCGCCTTGATAGGCCGCCGATCGAACAGGGAACTCGGGCGACAGCGCTGCGCGCCGCCAAGATACAACTGAGCAAGGCTGCAATCCAGATCGAAGCCGGCGCGTCCAGCGACTTGGCGGCGCTCCGGCATAGGAATAGGCCCGGCGGGTCGAAGAGCGCTGTTCCGTTGGGGCGCCCGAGCGTCGCGCTGCGCAACAGAATTAGCCAGGAGCGCGCGACGAGGACGTCCTTCCGTCAAGACAGCCCTGTTCCGCTAAATCAGACTTATCCGACAAATGAGATTGAAGCCAGCGTTCCAAAGGTGATAGACAGCGATAGATCGGATTGGCGAGGGCTTTTCGTGGTCGTTTCCACACGTTCTATGCAGTCGATTGTCTTGCACAAACGGCTGGATCTGCGGATTGAAGAGCAGGCCGCGCCTTTGCCCGGTTCGGGCGAAGTGCTGGTGAGGGTCGAACGGGGCGGTATCTGCGGCTCGGACCTGCACTACTACCATCGCGGCGGCTTCGGCGCGTTTCAGATCACGGAGCCGATGACGCTCGGTCACGAAATCGCCGGGAGGGTCGAAGCGCTCGGCGCCGGCGTCAGCTGGCCGGCTGTCGGGACTATGGTCGCCGTCAATCCTGCAAGCCCGTGCGGTCAGTGCGAGTTCTGCCGCAAAGGTCGGCCGATCCATTGCCTTGACATGCGCTTTCTCGGCTCGGCGATGCGCACGCCGCATGTGCAAGGCGGCTTTTCGCAGTACGTCGTTTGCCGCGCCGAAAACGCGGCGCCGCTGAATAACGGCGACGCAGCGGCTGGCGCCTTCGCCGAGCCGTTGGCTGTCTGCCTTCATGCCGTGGGCGAGGCGTCGGTTTATGGCAGCCGCGTGTTGGTCATGGGCTCTGGGCCTATCGGCTCGCTGCTGGTGATGGCGGCGCGCTTTGCCGGCGCGCGCGAGATCGTGGCGGTCGACGTGAAGGACGAACCCCTCGTCTACGCCCGCAAGGTCGGCGCCGATCGCACGATCAATATCGCCGAGCGTCCGGAAGCCCTCGAACCCTTTGCGGCGAACAAGGGCTATTTCGACGTGATCTTCGAGGCGGCCGGTCAGGGGTCGACCGTCGCCAGCGCGCCGCAATACGTGCGGCCGCGGGGCACCGTGATGCTTATCGGTCAGGGCGCCACCGCTCAGCTCGCCGTGTCGGGCATCGTCACGAAGGAGATCAACTTGCGCGGCGCGTTTCGATTCGACAGCGAGTTTGGCCTCGCCGTCGAGCTTATCGACAACAAGCGCGTCGACATCTCGCCGCTCATCAGCGACACACTGCCCGCGGCGAAAGCCAAAATCGCGTTCGATCTCGCGGGCGACCGGTCGAAATCGATGAAGGTGCAGCTTGATTTCGCGTGACTATCTGAATGGCCTGTTTAATCTCGCCGACAAACGGGCGCTCGTCACCGGCGCAAGCCGCGGGCTCGGTCTTGCCTTCTCCAAGGCGCTCGCATCAGCGGGCGCGCATGTTGTTCTCGCGGGCCGCAGCGAGGTCCCGCTTCTAGAGGCCGCCGAGGCGCTCCGCGCTGATGGCGCTGACGTTTCGCATGTCGTCCTCGATGTCACCGACACAGCTTCGGTCGACAGCGCCGTCAGGGAAGCTGGCGCGATCGATATCCTCGTCAACAATGCCGGAATCCAGCATCGCGGGCCGCTCGAGCAGTTTACCGACGACGACTGGCGCCGGGTGATGTCGACCAATCTCGACGGCGTGTTCCGGACGAGTCGCGCGGTCGTCAAAGGCATGATCGCTCGCGGCAAGGGGACAATCATCAATGTGTCGTCGGTGCAGAGCCTGCTCGCCCGCCCCTCGATCGGGCCCTATGCGGCCTCGAAGGGGGCCATCGGCATGCTGACCAAGTCCATGGCCGGCGAATGGGGTCCGTACGACATTCGCGTCAACGCGATTGCGCCGGGCTATTTCAACACCGACCTCAACGCCGCATTGGTGGCTGACGCCGACTTCTCGAAATGGCTCTCGGGGCGGACGCCGATGCGTCGCTGGGGCGAGGTCAAGGAGCTTGCCGGCGCGCTTGTGTTCCTCGCCTCCGACGCCGCGAGCTTCGTGACCGGACAGACTCTGTTCGTGGACGGCGGGATCACCAGCGTCCTTTAGCGGCGAGACGATCTCCCGCAGCAACCGAGACAGGCGCATTGTTGTAGACCGCCAACAAAATCGACACGGAGGAGGTACGCCACGAGGATAGCACCCAACCCGCAAATGCGTCGCCATGCGTCGCAGGGCGAATTGCCTCGGAGGGTCTTGGCGCCAGGCGAGGGGCGCATCGAACTCTGTGGAGGCGGACGATGACGTGGGGCCGTAGACGCCGAGTCGACTACCATAATTGGCGCAGTTCGGCGAGCGAAGAGGACCTGCGCGAATACGACGCCTTCGGTCCCTGGATCTATGAGATCAAGGACGAGGGCGATACGCCGAAGCGGTTCCGCGCCGCCTGCGGCCCCCACTACGGCGCCCGCTTTCTCCTCAAGGCGCCGCGCAACGTCGAGCGGCGGGACGCCCGCCCAGGCATGGACCTCTATGTCGCGGTGCTCGCCGTGCATGATCACGGCGCCAGCCTCATGAGTTTAACCGGTGAGGGCGTCGTCACCCAGGACGTCGTCTGGAGCGATGTCGCTGCGCTCGAGAGCTACAGGGATCTCTTGTATAGCCGCTTGACGCTCAAGTTGCGCGACGGCGGCGCTTTCGACCTCGAATACAGCACCGTTTCGTCTGACCTGATGAGGAAGGTGACCGATTTCATCCGCTCCCGATGGATGCGCCACGGGGAGGCGCCGCTCCCTGTCGAACCGGAACCGGTCGTAACCATCGCCGACTTCGCTTTCCAAAATGAACTCGACGCCAAGCGGCGCAGCGGACCGCAGCCCGTCGCGCCAATTCACGCCGAGCCGGCCAACCGCTACTGCCGTGATGCGGCGAACCGCCGCCGGCTTTCGACCGGCGTGATGTTTCTCGAGGCGCCCAACGAGCTCATCATCGTCAATCGCGACGAACCGACGCGCCGCTTCCTAGAGGCGCGCTACGCCGTGAAATGCGTCTTCGTCCCGTATGCCGGGGTCACTTCCTTCGCGCTTGTGCGCCCGCCCGTCGGCCGATCGAGGCGTTTTTACGAGCTGACGCTGCAGGTGGACAAGCAGGTCCTCCGGCAATCCTGCCTCGTCGCGCCCGAGCGGGTGCTGGCGCGACTGGCCGCGCACGGCGCAACGCAGACGAGCGCGTGAGACGCGGTTGATGGCGATTCAATACGATCGCGCGCGCGCCATGTGCCGCGCGGCGGCGCGGTTCTTGTGACGCGAGCGCGCCGTCTGGCAGGCGACAACGCCGCCAATCGGAATATGCGCGACGCGCACGGCAGATTGCGTCTTACTGACCCGCCGACCGCCGGAGTGCGAGGCGGGATCGCTGTCGATGCAGCGATCGCTTCGACCAGCGCGTCCGCGGCGTCGTCAGGCAGCGCGGCGAAACGCGACCGAGATCACCCGGTGCGCCTTTCGCGAGTTCGGTCGGCGTTTGCATCATCGTCTCGCCTCCCGGTCTCTGTCCTCGCAATCAGACCGATTTGCGCTCGACAATAGGGCATTCGACTTTGATTTGATCGAAGCGCGCGGCAAGCCGCGCCGCCATGTCGAACAGCAACTCGGCCGCGATCGTTCCCATTTCGAAATGGGGAAGAAGGACGGTCGTCAGCGGCGGATGGAGATGTCGCGCGATCTCCCGATCGTCGTATCCCATAACGGCGACGTCGTCCGGGATTCTCATCCCCAGTTCGCCAAGCGCTTCGTAGCAGCCCAAAGCCATCAAATCGTTGGCGCAAAAGATAGCCGTGGGCCGCGAGGGCAAAAGCATCAGCGCGCGGGCGCCTTCGTAGCCGGATATCGGTTGCCAGTTGCCGTTGCGCACGAGCCCTGGATCGAACGGCAGATCGGCGGAGCTGAGCGCTCGACGATAACCCCGCAGGCGCTGTTGCGAGGCTTCCATGCTCGGCTCGCCATTGATGTAGCCAATGCGGCGGTGGCCGGCTTGCAGCAGGAAATTGGTGGCTGCGTGTCCGCCGGCGACCTCGCTCGGCACGACCGACGGCAGCGCCCGGTTGGCGACGTGGCAATTCAGCAAGACCGTCGGCGTTTGCGGAAGCGTCGCGGGGAGATGAACGAGGCGGGTGTTGACGGTGGCGAAGATCAGCCCGAACAGCGGCTGAGACGCCAATTGCTCGAGCGCGGCCGCTTCCATGTCGACGTCGCCGCGCGTTACCGCGACCGTGACGGTGAGCCCGCGCTCCCACGCCTTTTCGCGCACGCCGTCGAAACCGATGGAGGTCCAAGGATCGGTCGAGATTTCGTCGCAGATGAAGCCGATCGTCGAGGCGCGCGACAACGGCGCGTCTCCGCGGCGCCCCGGCTGGTAGCCGAGCTTTGCCGCCGCCTTGATCACCCGCTCGCGCGTTTGCGCCGACAGGCGCGCGCCGTCGGCGTGATTGAGCACCAACGACACGGTCGTCTGGGACACCCGCGCTTCGTTGGCGACATCGACCATTGTCGGACGGCGCGGGCGTCCGCCCCGCTTGAACCGCGGCCTCTCCTCGCCCAGCTTGTCAGCCCGTCGCGAAGGCATCGCCAGCGTCACCTCCCCGTTATTCTGTTGCGCATATTATTAGCACGGCAAGCCGTTGACAACAAAATATAATATCCGAGCGTGGCGTTTCCGAGCGGATTTTGTCCCTTGACAATTATTATTGTCGGTGGGAACTTTTGTCGCAAACTCGAGCGGCGATCGGGACGCGCCGCGACAACAGCAAAGCCTACCTTGATCGGTACGAAACCGGGGCGTTCGGGGTCGACCGAAGTTGGGCTCGGAGCGGGAGGTAAGGGGATGTCAGCGTTCGTGACCGGGGTGGTCATCGACATCCGCGATCTGACCATTCACGATGGCCCAGGACGGCGGCTGTCGGAGGAGGCCGAGAAAACCTTGCGGGACGCGCCCATGGTCGGCCATAACAAAGACTGTAGCGCAATGACGAATACGCTGATCCCGCACAAAATAGCGGGCAATCCCGGTTCGACATTATCGTTATTCCCGACGATAATGACTTTTGCTCGCCCTTTGCCTGCCCAATGCAAAGGACCGCCTGCAGCTGGGTTTTACTCTGACGCTATTGGAATATCGGGCCGCTTAAGTGATTGATTATTGCTCAGTGGCGTACAATTGACTCAGCTCTCAAATTGATCATGATCAGATGACGTGATGTTGACATGAAACGCCTGTCGATTTTGGCCGCGTTGGCGATGATCCACCAGGCCCCGCTATCGAGCGAGGGCCAATTACAAAGGGGAGGAAACCAAGACCTTAGGGAATAAGTTAGAATGGACGGCCCATCGAGGCCGCCGCAACACGGACCTGGGATTCAGCCGGGTCGCGGACATAGTGGGAGGAAGTTGATGAACAATACTGGTAGAATCGCTGTCGCAATAGCGGCAGGCCTGACCTTGAGCTTCGCTGCGCTCTCGCCGACGCTCGCTGCCGATAAACCGCAGTTGGCCTTTGTGGCCAACGGGGCTTCGGACTTCTGGAAGGCGGCGGAAGCCGGCATGAAGAAGGCGCAGACCGAGCTGGCCGACTACGAGCTCATTTTCAGGTATCCTGACGTCGCCTCTGTCGCTAACCAGCAAGCGCTGATGGACAACCTCGCGACGGCAGGCGTGAAAGCCATCATGGTCTCCGCCGTCGATCCGAAAGCGACGGACGTCCTCAACCGAATCGCGGGTGAGACTGCGCTCTTCACCACCGATTCCGACGCGCCCAACAGCAAGCGTATCGCCTACGTCGGTTCGTCCAACGTCCTCGCCGGCGGCCAGGCGGCGGAGATCGCCAAGAAGGCGATGCCGAACGGCGGCAAATGCATGGGCTTCGTCGGCCTGCTCGACGCCGCTAACTACAAGGAGCGCGCGCAGGGTTTCGTCGAAGGCCTCAAAGGAACCAAAATCACGCTCGTCGACACGCGTGGCGACGGCATCGATCAAACCCGCGCCAAGAGCAATGTTGAAGACGTCTTGACGGCCGATCCCAGCATCAACTGTATGGTCGGTTTCTACTCTTACAACACGCCGCGCATTTACGAGGCGCTCAAGGGCGCCGGCAAGCTCGGCCAGATCACCGTCGTCGGCTTCGACGACGATCCGATCACCCTCGGCGGCGTCAAAGAAGGAACGATTGCCGGCACGGTCGTGCAGCAGCCGTTTGAATGGGCTTACCAGGGCTTCAAGCTCATGGCGGCCTACCTCAAGGGCGACAAGTCCGGCATCCCGGCGAATGGTCAGATCATCATCCCGACCAAAATCCTCTACGCGGGCGACATCGACGCCTACGCAGCCAATCTGAAGGCAATGTCCGGAAAGTGAGGCAAGACGGGAGCCGGCATCGGCGCGCCGCCTGAAGCCGGCTTCCTCTTACGCACGCGAAACATGGGGCGGCAGCCAATGACCGGCTTGCCGCCCCAAGAGGGTTCGTCTACTTCCGAGCGATCATGACCAGCGTCGCTGCGCACATTGAACCGGCATCGGCCGAGCCGTTCCTTACACTTGCCAACATCCGCAAGGTGTATCCGGGAGTGGTTGCGCTATCGAGCTTTTCGATGAGCGTCAGCCCGGGCGAGGTCATCGGCCTCGTCGGTGAGAATGGGGCCGGCAAGTCGACGCTGATGAAGATTCTCGGTGGCGTCATCGCGCCGAGCCAGGGGACCATCACCATAGACGGAGTCCCGCGGGCGTCCCTGACAGTCGCCGACAGCATGGCTGCCGGCATCGCCTTCGTGCATCAGGAACTCAATCTTTTCGACAATCTCGATGTGGCGGCCAACATATTTGTTGGAAGAGAGCCACTCACCGGCGGTTTTCTCCGCCTGGTCGACGAAAAAAAGCAGCACGAGATGGTCATCCCGCTGCTCAAGCGGGTCGGCGCCAACTTTTCCGCGTTCGCGCCGTTGGCCAGTTTGTCCCTTGCGCAACGTCAGATGGTGGAAATCGCAAAAGCGCTGTCGGTAGACGCGCGGCTGGTCATCCTCGACGAACCGACTTCGATCCTGCCGCTTTCCGAGACTGAGAAGCTGCTGGACGTGATAAGGGCGCTGAAGGCCGATGGCATCAGCGTCATTTTCATCTCGCACCGCCTGCATGAGATCGAACTGATCGCCGACCGCGTCGTGGTGCTGCGCGACGGCGCTCTGGTGGGCACTCTGGACAGAGGCGAGATCGATCATCAGCGCATGGTCAAGTTGATGATCGGTCGCGACATCAAGGTGCCGTCGGCGCCGCTTGCCAATGCGCCCGGCAATATCGCGATGTCGGCCGTCGGCGTCCGGACGGCCGCTCACCCCGCGCAGCCGGTAAGCCTCGATCTGCGCAATGGCGAAATACTCGGGCTTGCCGGTCTCGTCGGCTCCGGCCGGACGGAACTCGCACGCGCCATGTTCGGCGTCGATCCGATCTACGGCGGCTATTTTGAACTCGACGGCGATAAATTTCGGCCCACTCATGCCTCTCAATCCATCGCCCGCGGAATCTTCCTCGTGCCCGAGGACCGCCAAGGCGCCGGCGTCCTGCTCGACCTGTCGATCGCCGAAAACATCTCGTTGCCGGATCTGCCGGCGCACGCCACGAGCTTCTTTGTCAACCGCGGCCTGGAAATTCAAACCGCCGAGAGGCAGAAGCGCAATCTCGCCATCATGACGCCAAGCGTCGCGACGCGCACGGGCTCCCTATCGGGTGGAAACCAGCAGAAGGTGGTGCTCGCGAAATGGCTGGCGATGAGCCCGAAAGTCATGATCTTCGATGAGCCGACACGTGGCATCGATATCGGCGCCAAAGCGGAAATCTATCGCCTGATGCGCGAACTGGCCGACGTCGGCGTCGCCGTGCTGATGATCTCCAGCGACATGGAGGAGGTGATCGGGGTTTCTGACCGCATCGCCGTGATGCACGAAGGCCGCGTTGCCGGCATTCTCAACCGAGACCAATTCAGCGGGGAAAACGTGCTGCTGTTGGCCGTGGGCAAGACCATCGGCGCGAAAACGGAACCATGATCGAAATGCATTCCGGCACGGCGCGCAGTGGCGCCGCCCCCATGGGGAACATCGAATGACCAAGAAAGATTTGGGCCTGCTGATCCTCATTCTGGCGGTGGGAGCGGTGGTCACGATGATCAACCCGCGCTTCATATTGCCGATCAATATCGCCAACACCGCCAACCTCGTCGGCATGTTCGGATTGTCGGCGCTCGGGCAGTCCATCGTCATTCTGACCGGCGGTATCGAGCTGTCGGTCGGTTCCGTGATTGCGCTGATAGGCGTGCTGTTCGTCGACTTTATCGCCACCCAGAACATCCCGTGGCCGGTCGCCGCGGCGCTGATGCTCGTGCTGGCGATAATGCTGGGCCTGACACACGGGCTGCTGATCACCAAGTTCAAGCTGCCGCCGTTCATCGTCACGCTCTGTGGTTTGCTCATCTACCGCGGCATCGCCCGCTTCTATACGCGGGACGCAACCGCCGGTTTCGCTTTCGGTCAGAACTTTCCCAAGCTCGAGTTCATTACCGCCGGGCGCTCTTTCGGCGTGCCGAACTCCTTCATTGGCCTGATCATCGCCGCCGCCATCATGTGGATCGTGGTGCACCGGTCGGTGTTCGGTCGATACCTCTATGCGGCGGGCAAGAATGAGGAGGCCGCCCGCTTCTCCGGCATCAAGACCGACCAGGTGATCATCGCGGCGTATGTCATCTGTCAGGTGTTGACGATGTTGTCGGCCATCTACTTCGCCATGTACACCCGCTCGATCTCGCCAGCCTCCCACGGCAACTTTTATGAGCTTTACGCCATTGCCGCTGCGGTGCTCGGCGGTTTCTCGCTGCGCGGCGGCGAGGGCTCGATCATCGGCGCTCTGTTGGGCGTGGTTTTGTTGCAGGAGTTGCAGAACCTGGTGAATCTCCTCGGCATCCCCTCGTCGTTGAACTTTGCCGTTGTGGGCGGTGTGATCCTGCTCGGCGTGCTGGGGGATCAGCAATGGGGATCGTTCCGCGAGCGCCGTCGGATCGAGGACGCAGCGCGCGGGCGCGAACCCAAACAGGCCTCCGCCGAGTAGCCAAACAAGAAAGCCAACCCCGGTCGGTTCGCTCAGCCCGCGACTTCAGACCCGGCGTGTCGAGCCTCGGGATGAGGGCGTGCACGACGGCGCCCACGTCGACTGCTGTCGAGACGCTGCCCGCTTCCTGGTGGGAATCGCTGTCGAATGCGAAACCGGATTGTTCCCAGATGATCGCCAGTCGCCGCAGCGACGAGGGGCTGTGGCCGCCTGTGGGTCTCGCCGCGGCGTCACGCGATGGTCGGGAGACGTTTCTGGCCGGCGTCGCCCGCCTTGCTCTCGCTCACAGGAAGCCTGATCGCCATGGCCTTTCTTGATCGCTTCGACACGCAATTCGCCCGCTCTCCCTTCGTCGCGATCCTGCGTGGCCTGACGCCCGAAGTCGCCGTCGGAGTCGGCGAGGCGCTCGTCGCCGCCGGCGTCACGCTCATCGAAGTGCCGCTCAACTCGCCCGAGCCGTTCGTCTCGATCGGCCGCATGGCGAAAGCGTTGGGAGATCGGGCCATCGTCGGCGCCGGCACGGTGCTGACGACCGAGGATGTCGGCCGCGTCGCGGAGATCGGCGGCGGTCTGATCGTCTCGCCCCACACCGACACCGGCATCATCCGCGCGACGAAGGCGGCGGGCCTGGTCAGCATCCCGGGTTTCGTGACCCCGACCGAAGCCTTCACGGCGCTCGGCGCCGGCGCCGATGCGCTCAAGCTCTTTCCCGCCGAATTGTTCAGCCCGGCGGTCGTCATGGCAATCGGGGTTGTCTTGCCGAAGGCGGCGCGGCTGCTCCTCGTCGGCGGCGTCGATCCCGAGACCCCGCGCCTCTACGCAGCCACTCGCGTCGCCGGCTATGGCGTCGGATCGGCTCTTTACCGCCCGGGCGACGACGCACAGAGCGTCGCCGAGAAGGCTCGCCGCTTCGTCGCCGCCCTGTGAGACGACGCGAATCGGGCCGCGAACTCTGAACTTTTCATCGCCGCCAAAAGCCGATCATCGCGACGAAGAGCGCCCATGATCATTGCCGGGATCAACAGCTTCATCGTCGGTCAGGCAGAGAGCGGTCAGCGCTGGCGCAATCCCGTTTGGCGCCATGCCGAATAGGCCGCAAAGAACCCTTGCTTACAATCCAGCGGCGATGCCGGGCGCTCTTATGTTGGAAGGGAATGTCTCGGCCGTCTTCTGTCGGTAGGCTTGCCATTCCGGCTCATTCTGGAACACCCACTCGTAATAGTCGCGCTGGGTGAGCGCGCCGGCGGCGTCCTGATCCAGGATAACCTTGCAATAGGGGTGCAACTGTATCGCCGATGCGCTGATCATGGCGGTTATCGGGCCCTCGACGGCCTTGGCGAGGATGGCGGCCTTGGCCCGCCCCGTCGCGAGCAGCAGCAGCTCACGCGCATCGAGAATCGTCCCCACGCCCATGGTGAGCGCGCGCGCCGGCACACGATCCGGGTCGCCGCCGAACATCCCGGCGTTCTGGCGCCGCGTGGCGGGAGTCAGCGCCTTCTCGCGCGTTCGCGACATCAGCGCCGACAGAGGTTCGTTGAAGCCGATATGGCCGTCTTCGCCGATCCCGAGAAGCTGCAAGTCGATGCCTCCCGCCTGCTCGATCCGCCGTTCATAACTTGCCACCTCTTTGCCGAGATCGGACGCCATGCCGTCGAGCAGATGGGTATTGGTCTTCACGATGTTGATCTTGTCGAACAGGCGTCCGTCCATGTAGCGGCGATAGGAGTGTTCGTCCCGTGTCGGTACGCCGACATATTCGTCGAGGTTGAAGGTGCGGCAGCGCGAGAAATCCACGCCCAGGGTCGCGAGCCGTTGGTAGACCGCCTCCATCGTGCGTCCTGTCGCGAGTCCCAGCACCAGGTCGGGCTTCGCCTCCACCCGGGCGGCTATCAACCGAGCCGTAAGCATCGCGGCGGCGTCCGCATCGGGTTGAACAACGACTTCCATGCCTCAAGCTCCCGTATTTCGTCGGAACAGCGCGTCCAAGCCATCGCCCGCCGCAATGAATTGGCCTTTGTCGAGCACGTCGTGGAAGTCGCCGTCTTTCCAGCCGCGCAGCCGATATAAAGTCGCGAAGGTGAACTGCGGCGCCGAACCGCCCTGTCCTCCGACCAATTCGGCGCCCCGGCGCACGTTGTCCATCATCCAGGCGGGCAGGCGCAGGTGGTAGGGGTTGCGCGAGACCTCGCCCACATGTTGCGACAGCGCCGCGACCAAATCCGCCAGATCGCCAGCCGAAGATTCGATCATCAGATTGGGCGAGTCCATCGCGCGCCAATATTCGGTCTCGACGACGAGGCACGCGAGCGTCGGCAACCGACGCATGGCGTCGACGACCAGATGGTGTGCGCCGACGTGCGTCGTGTTCCAATCCTCGGCATGGGGCAGGAAGACGACGCTCGGCCGCTCGGCGATCAGCACCTCGGCCACGGCGTCGACCGCAAGGGCCCAGCGTCCCGGATCGCGCGCGCGCGACGCCAGATTGATCCCTTCCAAACCGGTTCGGTCTGGGTTGGCCAGACCGAAACCGACGTAGGCGCAGGCGGCCTGCAACTCACGCCACCGGCCGCTTCGACGCTCGACCAAACTTCCAAGCGTCACGGCCACGTCGATCACGACGAAGCCGCGCTCGCGTAGCAGACGCAGCGGTAGGCCGCCCGTGAGCAGCTCGTCGTCCGGGTGCGGCGCGAACAATAAGGCCTTGGGCGCTTCGCCGACTTTCGACGAAGCCGCCGGATGCGTCATTTTCGCCAAGCCGATCGCCCTGCCGGCGCTCAGCGCGGTCACGAACGTTTCGACCCAGCTTTGGTAAGGATTTTCGGCCGTCATCGCTTCACTCCCGCGGCGACCGCCGAGCGCGCCATGATCAACGCGCCTTGAACCGAATCGTAGCGCGCGGGCGCGAGCCGGGCGCGCAGCGCCTTCCCGAGGAAGGGCTCATAGAATTTTCCCAAACCTCCAAGCATGCTGCAGGGCAGCGGCCGATGGCTCTTGGCGGCCAAGGCCAGGCCGACGCGGTCGAGTTCCGCGGCGGCGGCGCGCACGATCGACAACGCGAGCGGGGTGTCATGCCCCGCATATTCGACGACCAGCGGCGCGATCTCGCCGAACTCGGTCTCGCGCGCAGCGTTGGCCCAGGACACGAGTCGTCCCTGATCGCCTTCGAAGCGAGCGTTCACCGCCTCGAGCAGAGGATCGACGGGCTCCCGCCCGTCCAGCCATTGCAGCGTCTTTCGGACGGCCTCGAGGCCCAACAGGGCGCCGCCGCCCTCGTCGCCGTGCGGGAAGCCCCAGCCGCCGACCCGGCTCTCGCGTCCGCCCTCGACCTGAAAGCCGATCGTGCCGGTGCCGACAGCGATCACGGCCCCGTCCTCACCGCCATGGGCGCCGAGGCAAGCGGTATAACCGTCCGACCGAACGATGAGACTGGTGAAAGGGTGCGCCACGGCGAGAAAATGATCGAGAGCGATCGCAACCTCAGTGCCCGCGATCCCTATCCCGCAATGCAGACGATGTGCGCCGTCGTCCAGGCTGAATCCGGCCTGGGAAAGCGCCTGAGCCAGCGCATCTCGGATCGAGCGCCAGCTTTCCTCGACCGACAGGCGAATGTTGGCCGCTCCGCCGTGCCCCTGCCCGACGACGCGGCCCTTCGCGTCCTCGAGGCGAAGCAGCGTCTTCGAGGCGCCGCCGTCTACGCCGATGAAGAAGTCCGAAACGTCTCGCGCCGTGCTCATGGCGCGCCGATCCGCGGGGCGGCGGCCGCGCTTCCCCTGTCGAACGATTGCTCGATTTCTTCCAGCGTCTTGCCCTTCGTCTCCGGAAGAATGAAGGCCGAAATCAGGAAGTAGATGACCGTGCAGATCGCCCAGAAGGCGAACATCGCGTAGTAGCCATAATAGCCCACGACCGGAAGGAAAACGCCGGCCATCACGGTCGAGACGCCTTGATTGATGAGCAGCGCGATGCCCATGCCCGTCGACCTAATGCGCGTAGGCATGAGTTCGGATAGCGCGAGCCACACCACCACGCCCGGCCCGACCGCGAATGAAGCGATGAACAAGCACATCAACGCCATCATCAGCCAGCCCGTCGACTCGGTCGAAACGGGTCCGAAGCTGGCGCGCTTGATTGTAAGGGCCGCGGTGTTGGCGGGATCGGGGGCAATTCGGAGGACGGGATCCGGGTCGGTACTGAGCACCGTGTCGACCTTGTCGCCGCCGCCGCCGCGATCGTAGTAGACGGTCAGCACCGACGATCGACCGGCCGGGATCTCGCCGAGGGCCGAAGTGGCCAAAGGTATCGCGAGTCCGCCCGCGCTCACGGCCGCCTGAACCTGGGCGCGCACGTCATGGCGATCGGCCTCGACGCCGTGGAACACCAGTGCGGCGGCGGCCAGGGAGATGATGATTCCCGCCGTGCCGATCTTGAGCAGGAAAGTTCGACCCTTGCGATCGACCAGAGCGACGGCCACGAGCGTCATCACCATGTTCAGCACGACCACGGCGACGTCGCCGCCGGTCGCCATCGAGGGGCTCAGACCCGCTTGCTTGAGAATGACGACGAGGAAAGCCAGGATCGAGTTGATCCCGGTGGTCTGATTGAGACCGAGGATGGCGCAGGCCAGCAGGAACGGAAGCACGTACTTTCGCTGCAACAAGGAGCCGACCACGCCGGATGAAGACGTCGAGGCTTCGTCGATCGGCGCGTCGATTTCCGCCAGCTCCAGTTCGGCCTCTGCTTCGGAGCAAGATCGTCGGATCGCCGCGAGCGCCTTGTCCCGCTGGCCCCGACGCATCAGCCACCGCGGCGACTCGCTGAGAAAGAAGGCCCCGACCAGGAAGATCAGGCCGGGATAAACGACGGACAGGAACATTCCCCGCCAGGCCGCGTTCTGCGCGGCGGCGATGAGGGTCGCATTGCCGGCGGCCGCGGCGATCGCCGCCTGCGCGCCGTGCGTATAGGCCCATCCGACCACCGACGCGATCGCGATGCCGACGGTGAGCATGAACTGGAAAATGCCAGTGCCCGCGCCGCGGCTCTTCGCGCTCAGGCATTCCGCCAGATAGAGCGGAACGACGACCGCGATGACGCCGCCGCTCATGCCCTGCAACAACCGCCCGCCGAAAAGAGGCAAGAAACTCTGTGAGATCACGATCAGTCCGACGCTAACCACGAACATCAGGCCGCTCACGATCATCATCGTCTTGCGCCCGAGCCAGTCCGCGAGCAGCCCCGCCACGACCGAGGAAAGCATGCTGCCGCCCATGACGGCGGCGACGATGATCGACGTCTGAAGAACGGTGAGATTGACCGTCTGGTTGAGGTACAGCAACGCCGCCGCGATGATGCCGACGTCGATGCCGTAGAGCAGGCCGCCCATTCCCGAAATGAAGAGCAGATACCAATGATAGAGTTTCTTTCGACCCGCGGATCCCTCGCGCTCGCTTCCCGTGGTTGAAGGCGGCCGTCTGGCGGGACTGGCGTTCGCGAACTTCGGCTGCGGGGTCATTTGAGCGCCTCTGGGCCATATTCCGTTGACGGAACCGACGGCAGCGCGCAACCGATCATTAAGCGAGGTCCGGCGAAAGATTCGGAATCTACCTATCCGTGTGGCGTCCGCTCCCGGCTCGACGACCGCGCCGCCCAGGTCCGCGCGTCGCCGCCGTGCTTTTGCGATTCGCATTCTTCACGGCTGGATGGACCTGCGGCCGTCCGTCCTCCCTTCCTTGGGTTGAGGCGGCTTCAGACGAACCATCACGATCTTCTGAGGATCGCCGACGCGCTCGCTGTCGACGACGCCCGATGCTTCGACAAGGTCGCTCAAGCGGGCAAACCCATAATTTCGGGGGTCGAATTCCGGCGATTGTTTCGCAATGTGAGAACCGACGCGACCAAGACTCGCCCATCCGCTTTCGTCGGAGACGTCAGCGATCGCATTTTTCAGCATGGCGAGCAGGGTCGCATCCTTGGCGTTCTTCTTCGCCTTCGCCTTGGCCTCTTCTTGCGCCGCAGGCGTAGCCGACGCTCCCCCCCCTGGCGCATTCAACACGTCGAAATAGACGAATTTGTCGCACGCGGTGACGAATGGACGAGGCGTCTTGCGCTCGCCAAAGCCGTAGACGGTCACGCCTTGTTCGCGGACGCGCGCGGCGAGCCGGGCAAAATCGCTATCGCTCGAGACGATGCAGAAACCATCGAAGCGCGCGGTGTAGAGCAGGTCCATGGCGTCGATGATCATTGCGCCATCCGTGGCGTTCTTTCCGGTCGTGTAGGCGAATTGCTGGATCGGCTGGATGGAGTGCTCCAACAGACAGTCCTTCCAGCCGCCGAGGTTCGGCTTGGTCCAGTCGCCATAGATACGGCGGACGCCGGCCACGCCATATTTCGCCACCTCGGCCAGAAGCCCGGCGACGATTTTGGGGGAAGCGTTGTCGCCGTCGATCAGGAGGGCGAGCGTCGCGCCCTTATCGAGGTGCTGGTCGCCTGTCGCCTGCGTCGCCATGCCGTTGCCCTCCCACCGGGTCCTTTATGACGAGGCGGTTTCCGCGCCCGCGTCTTTGCTGCCGAGGTCGATGGCGCCGTGCCGAGCGGCAGGCGTTCGATCCGACGTGAGTACTATCCGACACTACCGCAGCCGCCGCGGCTTCGACTAAACAATTACAGCCAATTGCGACGACCGCAGTTCCGGTCCGCGGGTTTCCGCCTCTTCCCGGCGTCAACCTATGCAAAGCGCGATCGCCCGCGCAACGAGGTTTCAAATGCGCCACATTTCTCCACTCGCGGCCCTCATCTGCGCGGGGCTCCTTTCCGCTTCGGGCGCCGAGGCCGCCGGACGCGAAGGGTTTCCTCCAGCCCAGCAAGCGCTCGACAGCGACGAACCGACAATTGCCGATCCGACCCCGCGCGAAATCGTCGACTTCACCGGGCCACAAAAGCCGGGAACTGTCATCATCAACACGTCCGAACGGCGTCTCTACTTCGTTCTGCCCGGCCAGCAGGCGATCAGATACGCGGTCGGCGTCGGCCGGCCTGGATTTGAGTGGGCCGGCGTCGAACATATCGCCAACAAGCGCGAATGGCCCGACTGGACGCCTCCAAGCCAGATGTTATTGCGCCGCCCCGATCTGCCGCGTCACATGGCCGGCGGCGTCGACAATCCACTCGGCGCCCGCGCGATGTACCTCTCCGGCACGCTCTATCGTATTCATGGCTCGAACGAAGCGGACACGATCGGCCAGGCGGTCTCATCCGGCTGCATCCGGATGACCAACGACGATGTTGTCGATCTCTACGACCGCGCCAAGATTGGCGCGACCGTGATCGTCATGCGCTGAGGACTGCCGTAATGGCGATCCGGCGCCTTCCAAGCGAGACATGCTTCTGGCGGAAGAATAGTCGCATGAGCAGATTCCGAGTCTTGCGCGCCAGCCAACGAAGTTTCAATTGCACGATCAAGACGCACGAGCCGTCGGTGAGCGCAGGTCGACTTGAAGTTCCCTGGGTTGGCCCGAACGCGGATCGCGCGCCGATCCGCCCGGAAGTATCGAGGGACCACCAAAGCGGCCTCAGGCAAATGACGGCCTCTCACTCCCGCGGCTCCCAAGAGCGGACAGCCCCTCGCAATGTGTGGGTTGACGATCAAGAACCAATTGAGAACGAGCACGAGGAACGGCTATGACGATTCAGCTTGTCGGAAGCGGATTGATATGTGTGTCATTGCTCGCGGTCGGCTTTGACTTCGTCATCCCTGTCAGCAGCGCAGTCAGCGCTTTCTGCGACCTCTTGGCCGTCGGATCGGGGGTCGCCTTCGTCGGATTGCTTGACGGCGCGTGACGTCCGAAGTTCTCTCAAATCGACAGCGCTCGGATTCTTTTCCACGCTGGCTAGCAGACATTCACATGCCTTCCGAACGAAACATCACCGAACCTAGGCCCGCTCGAGGCTGGAATCCGTTGCTCGATCGCTACCGAGAGCCTGACGTCTCGCGCAGCATCTTCGAACTCCTGATCACCGCTGCGCCTTTCGCGGCGCTATGGGCGCTGATGTGGGCGGCATTGAGCGTCGGCTATTGGTTATGTCTTCTGCTCGCTTTTCCGGCAGCCTGCTTTCTCATGCGCCTCTTCATGATTCAGCACGATTGCGGGCACGGGGCATGCTTCCGGCGGCGCTCGACGAACGACTGGGTGGGCAGAACAATAGGCGTCGTGACGTTCACGCCGTATGGCTTCTGGCGTCGCGCTCATGCGGCCCATCACGCGAACGCGGGCAATCTCGACCACCGCGGCATGGGCGACATCATAACGCTGACGAGAAGCGAATATCGCGCAATGTCTCCCTCCGCTCGGTTCGCCTACCGCCTTTACCGCAATCCATTTGTCATGTTCGGATTGATTCCGACCTACCTGTTCGTGCTGCACTACCGCATCCCTTTTGGCGCCATGCGCTCTGGAATCCAGCCGTGGCTCAGCACGATGGGAACCAACGCGGCGATCGCGGCGACGGCGGGGCTGATGATCTGGCTGGTCGGCCTTGAGTCCTTCCTTCTCGTGCAGGGCCCGATCGTGGTGGTCAGCGCCACGATCGCGGTGTGGTTCTTCTATGTCCAGCATCAGTTCGAGGACACGCTTTGGGCGCACGACGGCGATTGGAGCTTTCACGAAGCCGCGCTTCACGGGAGTTCGCATTACGAGCTGCCGCCGGCCATCGCCTGGTTCACCGGCAATATCGGGGTGCATCACGTGCACCACCTGTCGAGCCGAATCCCGTTCTATCGCCTTCCGCAGGTGTTGCGCGACTACCCGCAACTCGCGAGCGTCGGTCGCGTCACGTTCCTGCGAAGCTTGCGATGCGCAGCGCTCGCCCTTTGGGACGAGGATCAACAGCGACTGATATCGTTTCGAGAGCTGCGCGCCGATGGCCGCGGATGTCGCCAATTGTCAGCGAGGCCAATATCGGACGAGGCGGCGTTGTAACGACCGACGAGGCGGCGCTTCGTTGAAGTTGGCCCTCCCGAGGACACTCTCGCGCGCAATCGTCGAACACACGCGGCAAGCGCAGCGGCTCGCTTCGCAAATTGCCACACGACCGTTTGGTCCTTGGGCGCGCTGAGCCGGACAACGCTATTCAGTCCGATAGGTAATTTCCGATTCTACCGCTGCGGTGGAGGACCGATATTCTGCAGCTTGCGCCGGGGCCGGGTGCGGCCAAGCGAGGCGGTCATGATGACATACAACCTGATTGGAAGCGGTCTGGTCGCATTGGCCGCGCTCTCCTTAACGACAATGCGAGCGCAGGCCAATTGGGATCCCAGCGCGCGAGATGGAGCGAGCGGCGCTCAAACGGCGACTTCGGAACGCGCTCCGACTCGAGACGGCGATGGATCCTGGATACCCGAATCGATCGAGCTCCGTCGTGGGCTCTGTGAGCTGGGCAACGAGCCGCGACGTCTTTCCGAGCAGGATCTCGACGTGTGCATCCTCAGGTCACTGTGAGCGGCTCGGAGAGGTCAGCAAAAGGGCGGCCAAAATCCTCGACCGACCCGCGGCCGGCGTGCGACTCCATCGGTCCGCCGACGATGGAGGCCCTGGCGGGACCGCGCAGGCGCAATCAAGCCGAGAGCGACATCTCCGCCACCGCGCTGTGAGCGTGCGCTCACCTATTTGAGGAACCGAGATGAAGATTGCCCAGTTGCTCAATTGATGGAGAGCGCGCCGCCACCGACGCGGTTGTCGGTCTGCTGAACGCCGCTTCGATTTCCAAGGTCAAGCCAAAGCGTCCTGACTTGGAATATGGCGTTCGACGAACGCCGTCGGCAGCGCTGCCGCGCCCTCGACGGAGAGGGTCCGCCAGGGTTCAAGAATGGCGTCATGCGCTCGGAAAAGCTACTCGGACAGGGGCGAAGGGCGCGCCAGCGGCCAGCATGACCTCCACAAGGACAAGTCGCATCTGCCATTAGCCGAAATGGATGGCTGTAGCGCACGTAAATGGCGCTATAGCCGAGGTCCGCGGCAAGTGGAGCGGTTTCGCGAAAATCGCCAATACCATCTGCGACGCGGAAGCAGAAGGGAGATGCGTGAGACCGGTTACCACGCGGGCAATCTGGCGCAATTTTGTTCTAGCGGCGCCAATTTTTGTTCACACAGCAACTTGACTCACATTTCCTGTTAACGTAGCGTAAATATTCTAAGAACGGTTCCAACATGGGCATGCGCGCAGTTGCGGAGCGAGGCATGCCGGCGGCGCAATAATAAAATATAGGTCAGTCGATGCGGCGTTATGGCGTCGTATGGATATGTCTATCGCAAGTGACGCTTTTTTGTTGGCGAATTGTGATCGTGCGAATAAATGGATTGCAACCATCTGGTTGCTTGCTGTCGTATAATATTCATTAATAATGTCACACGGCCGTTATTGTCGCCGTGTACACGCCCAATGACGTAAAGAAACAACGTGAAATTGTCCGGGAAGGAAGCTGGAGGAGAGCTTTCGGTGACAATTGTTCTTTGCGTTAACAATAGAGCGGGGCGCCAATGTCGAAAGTCCTCACGTTCCTGTTGTGGTCGTTCAGCGCCGTTGCGACTTTGGGCGTCGCCAGCCTGCCGCTTGGCATCGAGGCGCAACTCGCGCTGGTCGTCGGCGCGCTGGCCGCGATGCTGGCGCTGAAGCTGCTCGACGTCAGAGGCGCGTTCCGCCCGGTGTTCCTCGCGCTCGGCACCTTCGTCATCCTGCGCTACCTGTTCTGGCGCGTGTCGAGCACGATTCCGCCGATCAGTTCTCCGGCCGACTTCGCCGCCGGCGTCGCGCTGCTGATCGCCGAAATCTACTGCGTTGTGATGCTGTTCCTCAGCCTGTTCACCGTCGCCGATCCAATCGAGCGGCCGAAGGCGCCCCGCATCGCCGAAGAGGACGCGCCGACGGTCGACGTGTTCGTCCCGAGCTACAACGAGAGCATCGAGATCGTCGCGCCGACTTTGGCCGCGGCGAAACGGCTGCGGTACCCCGAGGGAAAGCTCAACATCTTCCTGCTCGACGACGGCGCCACCGAGGAGAAGCTGCAATCGGACGATCCGGCCGTCGCACGCCGCGCGCACAACCGGCGCGAAAGCTTGCAGGCGGTTTGCGCCGAACTGGGCGTCCATTATCTTTCGCGCGAGGACAACAAGCACGCCAAGGCGGGCAATCTCAATTCGGGTCTCGCCCAAAGCCAGGGCGATCTCGTCGCGGTGTTCGACGCCGACCACGCGCCTGCCCGGGACTTCCTGACCGAGACTGTCGGCTTTTTCGCGCAGGACGAGAAGCTGTTCCTCGTCCAGACGCCGCACTTCTTCCTCAATCCCGATCCGATTGAGCGCAACGTCGGCGCCGTCGGCATGCCGGCCGAGAACGAAATGTTCTACGGCCTCGTGCAGAAGGGTCTCGACAAATGGAACGCCGCGTTCTTCTGCGGGTCGGCGGCGTTGCTTCGTCGCCAGGCGCTCGAAGAGGTCGGCGGTTTCCACGGCTCGTCGGTCACCGAGGACGCCGAGACCGCGCTGGAACTGCACGCGCACGGTTGGAACAGCGTCTATGTCGACAAGCCGCTGATCGCCGGGCTGCAGCCGGAGACCTTCGAGTCGTTCATCGGCCAGCGCTCGCGCTGGGCGCGCGGAATGGCGCAGATCCTGCTGCTCAAGAACCCGCTGTTCATTCCCGGCCTGAAGATGGCGCAGCGGCTGTGCTACCTGTCGAGCAGCCTGTTCTGGCTCTTCCCGCTGTCTCGGATGGTGTTCATCTTCGCTCCGCTCATGTATATCTTCTTCAATATGAAGATCTACGTCGCGAACGGGCAGGAGTTCATCGCCTACACGCTGACCTACATGCTCTCGGCGCTGCTGATCCAGAGCTATGTGTTCGGCCGGGTGCGCTGGCCGTGGACGTCCGATCTCTACGAATATGTTCAGGCGGTGAAGTTGTTCCCGGCTGTCCTCGGCGTCTTTCTCGACCCGCGCCGGCCGAAGTTCAACGTCACCGCCAAGGGCCAGACGCTCGACGAAAACCAATTGTCCAGCCTGGCGTGGCCTTATTTCGCGCTGTTCGCCTTGGTGGCGGTCAGCATGGTCGCGCTTGCTCTCCGATTCGTCCACGAGCCCGACTCGCGCGATCTGATCAGCGTGGTCGGCGTGTGGAGCGCGTTCAATCTGTGCCTCACCGGCGTCGCGCTCGGGGTGGTGTCGGAGCGGCGCGAGCGGCGCAGCGTGCCGCGCGTCCCCAGCCGGCTGGCGGCGAGCCTGGAATTCGGCTCGCAGACCCTGCCGGTAGCGATCGAGGACATGTCGTTCGGCGGACTGAAGGTGCGCGCGCTCGACGCCGTCAAGCTGCCGCAGAAGGGCACCGGCGTGCTGCGCGTCGCGACCGGCGGCGCGGCTGGGCGGGTTCTCGAGACCCCGATCGTCGTAGCCGGGCGGCGCGTCAGCGACGAGGCGCGCGGCGTCGGCCTCAAATTCTATGGGGTCAATGGCGATCGCTTCAAGATCATCGCCAGCGTGATGTTCTTCTCAATCGACCCGATCTATCAGCGGCGATCGCAGCAATACGTGCGCCTCGGCGTCCTGCGCGGGTCGTTCAATTTCGCGCTCGCGGCGCTGAACCAGACGTTCCGAGGCTTCTATTACGCCTTCTTCCGCCGCAGCCAGGCGCGGCCGCCGCTCGGCCGTTCGTCGGAGAGCTCCGCCTCTTGAGGGCGAAGCCGTCGTTCCCATCGCGAGAGTTTACGCGCATGACTCAATCCAGTCTGTTGTTCCTGCGATCCGCTGCTGCGGGCGCGCTCGCCCTGGCGTTGACCTTGGCGCCGCTCAGCGTCGCGGCGGAGGTCGCCGCGGCCCGGCCGGTCGCCGGCCCCCCGACGCGCGCCAACGCCGACGCGCTGAAGCGGCTGCCGGCGGGGCCCAAGGAACTCGTCTTCCGCGGCGAGAACGCCAGCGGCCGCTGGTCGGTCTTCATGAGCCCCGGCGAGGCGGCGCGCACCCAGACGTTCCAGCTCGCGATCCTCAACGCGGTCGTCGCTTTGCCGGAGCGTTCGTCGCTGAAATTGGTGGTCAACGGCCGCTTGCTGTCGACCGTGCCGGTTCGCTCCGCGGAGAAGCCCGACATTGTCGCGGTCAGGATCCCGCCGGGCGTCCTGACGCCGGGCCCCAACGACGTGCAGATCCACGTCGCCCTTGCGCATCGCGTGGATTGTTCGATCAAGGCCACCTACGAGCTGTGGGCGCTGCTCGATCCCGCGCAGACCGGCTTCGTGATCGACGCCGCAGCCGCAGCCTACGCGGTCCGTTCGCTCGATGATCTGGCGGCGGAGCCGGCGGCCGAAGACGGCGCGACCCACATCCACGTGCGCCTCGCCGCCGACGCCGATCCGGAAGCGATCAGCCACGCCGGCCGGTTCGTCGACGCCCTCGTGCGTCGGGCCGGACTGCTGCGCCCGATCGTCGACGTCGGCCCGCAGGAAGGCCAGGGCGCCGGCATGGATCTCGTCGTGGCCGCCGGCGCGGCGGGCGACGCTCTCGTCAAGGATCTACGGGTTGTCGGACGCGAGAACGGCGTCACGCTGGCGCGCGACCCCGCGACGAACCGACTGATCGCCGTCCTCTCCGGCGCTGACGACGCCGACCTCGAAACGCAGATTTCCAGCCTCGAAGACTCCGCTCCGACGACGCATGCGCCCTCGGAGGACGCCGACGGGGTCGCGATCGGCTCCGGCGGCAGCATCGCCTTCTCCGACCTCGGCCTCGCCACCGACAATTTCGTCGGCCGACGCTTTTTGGCGACCGCGAGCGTCACGCTGCCGTCCGACTTCTTCTCGGCCGACAGCGACCGCGCGCGACTGCTGATCGACGGCGGCCGTTCGGCCGATCTCGACCCGAACAGCGAGCTCGTCTTCCGCGTCAACGGCGCCATCGCGTCGTCGCTGCGCCTCGCCGCGAGCGACCTCACGGAGTTCGACCGCAAGATGGTCGAACTGCCGCTGCGGTTCTTCCACCCTGGCCACAATGAGATCGCCATCGAAGGCATGTTGCCGTCGCCTGCCGATCGCCAATGCGACACGGCCGCGGTCAATCGCGACAGCCGCCTGACGATCGCCGGGACGTCGACGCTGGAGTTTCCCAGGTTCGCTCATCTGCGGACGCTGCCGCAACTCGCTTCGACGCTGTCGGACGGCGTCAAGGGAAGCGACGGGCAGGTCAATCTCTATCTGCCGGACGCCGCGCCCAACGCTGTCGCAGCCGGCCTGACGGTTCTGGCGAATATGGCCCCGCAACTGGGGGCGATGAAGGCGCTCGTCGTCCATTTCGAGCCGCCCGAACGCGACGACGCTCCGGGCGTGGTGGTCGCGGCGCTCGATCAGCTTCCCGAGTTCATCACCGCTCCGCTGCGCGGAAGGCTGTCGCTTTCGGATGGCGAAGCGACGAAGGCTGCCGACGCGGCGCGGCCTTCCGACTCCGGCCAACCGTTCCGGCTCGCCCTCGACGGGAGCGCCGCGCTCAACGCGGTGAGAACCCAGTTGCGCAATCACGGCTTCTTCTACGGGTCCGACAAGGGCCCGAGCACGCTGACGCTGGCCCGGAACGGGGTGCTGATCGGCGCGGTGAGCCCGATCCCGCCGACGCCCATTCTCGGCGGGATCGATATCCCGCAGGTCGTCGCCAGCCCGCAGCAGTGGCTGGTCGTGGCCGCTCGCGACGCCGACGGCTACAACGCGGCGATCGACCGGATGATCGCCAACGGCCGCTGGAGCGACCTCGCGGGCCAAGCGGTCGCCTATGATCCCGATTCCGACATGCTGCAATCGGCCCAGCCTGCGCGCGTCGCCTATGTGCTGCCCAATCGCTTCGCCCTCTCCGACGTGCGGCCGATTCTCGGCGGCGTCTTCTCCGACAACATCGTCCTCAGCCTCGGCGTGCTGCTGTTGCTGATGTCGGCGCTCGGGCTTTCGACGCACGTGTTGATTCGAAGAATGGGGGGCCGGTGAACAAGGGTCGGTTGGCGGGACTACTGATGGCGGCGTGCCTCCAGACTTCCCCGCTGCTGGCGGGGGAAGAGACGCAGGCGTGGGCGCCGCCGGCCCGGCCGCCCGTCGCCGGCGCGTCGGTCAATGCCGATCAGGGCGCGCGCGACGCGCTCGCGCAGGTCGCGCGCATGTGGTTCAAGGCGGAGTGGCAGAACTACGCCGCGACTTTCGTGACGCCGGACGGCCGCATCGTCGACAACGCCAACGGAAACGTCTCGCACAGCGAAGGACAGGGCTACGGTCTGCTGTTGGCCGTTTACGCAGAGGACTCCGAGCGGTTCGACAAGATCTGGCGGTGGACCGAGGCGCACATGATGGTCCGCCCCGATCACCTGCTGTCGTGGCGGTGGGACCCGCAAAAGGGCGCGATCACCGATCCGAACAACGCCACCGACGGCGACATTCTCGTCGCCTGGGCGCTCGCGCGCGCCGCGCAGAAATTCGATCGTCCCGACTATCGCGCCTCGGCCGCGCTGATCGCCGACGCGATCGGCGCGACGCTGATCAAGACGAGCGACCGAGGCCCGATTCTGCTGCCCGCGGCGAGCGGTTTCACCCACGACGACCAGCCCGACGGGCCGGTGGTCAACCTGTCCTACTGGGTCTTTCCCGCGTTTCCGACGCTCAAGCAGCTCGCGCCCGCCTACGATTGGGACGCGCTCAGCGCCAACGGACTGAAGCTGCTGAGCGCCGCCCGGTTCGGGCCGCTTCGCCTGCCGCCGGACTGGCTGTCGCTCGGCGGACCGGCGCCTGCGCCGGCGGAGAAGTTTCCCACCCAGTTCGGCTACAACGCCATCCGCATTCCGCTCTACCTCGCCTGGGACGGCGCGCCGTCGGCGCGTCGCGCCTTGAGCGGATTCGTCAATCTCTGGCGCGGCCCCCGCAGCGCCGGCCCCTATGTCATCGACGTCAATTCGGGATCGGCGGAACAGACGCTCGACGGCGCCGGCTATCGCCTGGTGCTGGCGCTGGCGCGCTGCGTCGCGCTCAATCTGCCGATCGACGAAGGCGTCATCAAGGCTCGGGACTCGCTCTACTACCCGAACACGTTGCGTCTGTTGTCGCTTGCAGCGATTCAGGAAAGGTTCCCGCAATGTTTTTGAGGCGTCCCCTCGTCATAACCGCGATGCTGGTGCTTGCGGGCACGGCCGTCCGCTCGCAAGGCGTCAATTCGAATGAGCCGCCGCCGGCGCCGCTGTTCGCCGATGCGCCGGCCGACCCGTCCGCCCCGCAGTCGGCGGCCGATGCGCCGGCCGCCGTCGCGCCGATCGACCTGCCGCCGATCAGCGCGCCGCCGCCGGTCGTTCAGGCCAGCGCGACGGGAGGATGGGACTTCTCGCCGCCCAAGCCGCAGCCGACCGACGCGCCCGACGGCGCCGCGGCGAGCAAGTCCCGCGACGGCGAGATCGATCTCACCGCGCTGCGCTACTTCGCCGGCCAGGGGGACCTCGCGCGGGTTGCCGCGGAAATCCGTCGGCTGCGCGAAAAGCACCCCGGCTGGCAGCCGCCGCAGGACCTCTTCGCCCAGCAGGGCAACGGCGCGGTCGAGAAGCCGCTGTGGGATCTCTTCGCCCAGCATGACTACGATGGCGTGCGCGCTGGCGTCGCGGCGATCCAGGACAAGAATCCGGGATGGCAACCCTCGTCCGAATTGATGACCAAGTTGTCGCTGGCCGAAGCGGACGAACAACTCGTCAAGGCGTCGGACGCGCAGCAATGGGGCGACGTCATCAATATCGCCGCCGCCAACAAGATGCTGCTGACCTGCAGCAACGTCGACGCGATCTGGCGCACCGCCGAAGCGCTGGCGCGCACCGATGACGAGCCGCGAGCGGCCGAGGCCTATCGCTACATTCTCACCGCCTGCGCCAAGCGCGAGGAAAGGCTGGCGACGGTGCAGAAGGCGGAGCAACTGCTCAAGTCGCCCGATGATCTCGAGGGCCTGTTTCGGCTCGGGCGGCGCCTGCCGAACGGAAGCTCCGAGTTCGACTCCGTCCGCCTCGACCTCATCCGCCAGAAGGTCGGCGACGCGGCGGCGGGCAAGCCGGGGCCGGAGGCGATCCAGAGTGAAATCGACCAGCTCGCTGCGCACGCGCGCAACGCCAACGACCGCAGCGACCAGCAGCTGCTCGGTTGGCTCGCTTATTCGCGCAAGGATTACGTCCAGGCGGAAAGCTGGTTCTCGATGGCGCTCAAGCCCGGCCCCGATCCCAAGGCCGCCGAAGGGCTGGTGCTGACCTTGCGCGGCGCGGGCAAGATCGCCGACGCGCAGAAGCTGGCGGTGCAATATGCGGGATTGGGGCCGCTCAATCGCAAACTGATGATCGAGGTGCTGACGGCGGCGCTCGGCGATCCCGCCGCGACGCCGCTGGCGCCCGGCGATCTGGTGACCCTGGCGCAAGCGATCGACCAGGCGCAGTCGGCCGAAGGCGCTCAGCTCTACGGCTGGCATCTCTACAACGCCAACGATGTCGCCGGCGCGGCGGACTGGTTCCGCAAGTCGGCCGAATGGCAGCCGAACGAGGCGGCGGCGGTGGGCTTGATCGTCACGGCGCGACGCCTGCACGACACTCACGACTATGCCGAACTGGTGGCCAAGTACCGCGACGTCTATCCCAAGGTGGCCGAGCTCGAGGCGGCGATCGGCGGGCGCAAGACGCCGACGGCGCAAGCCTCTTCGAACGGAACGGCGCGTTCTCTGGGCGGGGGGGGCGGCGGCTGGGACAAGAACGCCGACGCGATCGCCAAGGCGATGCAGTCCGGCAATGTCGATCGGACGCTCGCGATGCTCGATGACCGCAAGAGCAGGGGCGTAGGGGAGCCCTCGGGCCTGTCCGTCATCCGCGGCTGGGCGCTCTTCCAGAAGGGCGACTGGGAAGGGGCGAAGAAGGTCTTCGCCGGCCTGCGGGACAAGCAGGAGCAAGTCGAGGACGCCGAGTTCGGGCTCGCCACCATCGAGCACGCCGAACTGCCGCCCTCGATGCGGCGATAGCGAGGAGCGCAGGCGGCGAAACGACGAGGGGCTGACGCCATGGAGACGGTGCGGGGCGGCCTGGACGATGTGGCGGACGCGCTGTCGGCGCGTGAGCGCGGCTACGACCTCGCGATCGGCGCGATGGAGCACCTCGGCGTGGCCGCTTTCGTGCTCGGCGCCGACGGCCGCGTGCTGCTGTGGAACCAGGCCTGCGAACACTTGACCGGCGTGCCGGCGCGGGACGTGCTCGGCGCGCGCAATCCCTGGCGGGCCTTCTACGACAAGCCTCGCCCCTGTCTCGCCGACCTCGTGCTGTCGCAACGCGCCGACGCCGTCGGTTCGCTCTACGTTCGCGGCGGCGCGTCGGCTCGCGGCGGAAGCGCCCTGTCGGCCGAGACCTGGTGCGCCATGCCGCAGCTCGGCCGGCCGCTCTATCTGACGATCGACGCCGCACCGATCCGCGACCAATCGGGCGCCGTGATCGCGGTGGTGGAGACGCTTCGCGATCTCACGGCGGACCGGCGGCGGCAGGAGGAGCTGGAGTCGCTCGCCACGCTCGACGGCCTGACCGGACTGCTCAATCGTCGCAGTTTCGACGAGCGCCTTGGCGGGGAGGCGCGCCGTGCGGCGCGCGACCAGCTTCCGCTGGCGCTGCTGATGATCGACCTCGACAATTTCAAGCCTTACAACGACGCCCACGGCCATCAGATCGGCGACGCGTGCCTGAAGAGCGTGGCGCTGGCGATCCGCGGCGCGCTAACGCGCGCCGGCGACCTCGCGGCGCGCTACGGCGGGGACGAATTCGCGGTCATTCTGCCGGGCGTCGACGCCATCGGCGCGGCGCGGGTGGCGCGGCGCATCCGCGAGCGCGTCGCGGCGCTTCGCATCGTCAATCCCTTCTCCGCGAATTCGTATGGCTTGACGCTGAGCGTCGGCGGTTGCGCGGCGGCGGCCGATTTCGTCGGCTCGGCCAGCCGGCTGATCGCGACGGCAGACGCCGAGCTCTATCGCGCCAAGCGCAGCGGTCGCAATCGCATGTCGATTGTCGATTGCGAGGCGGGCGCTTCGGCGTTCGGCGATCACCGCGCCAACCCGCTCGCCGCGACGGGCGGGCGCGCGGCTGCGGGCCCGAATCCCTGATCCGTTCCGCCGGCGTTCGCGCGCTGGCTTGTCCCCTTCGGACGCGCCGCGCGGCGCTTGCCTCGGGCGGCGCGGCGGCGCTAACGACAGGGCGTCGAACGCAGCCCATGGTCCAAGAGATGTCGCGGCCTCCGAGGCGGATCGTCACCGTCGACGATCGTATGCAGTCGGGATATTCCTATGCGCTGACGGCGCAGGAGGGGCGCGACTTCGATCCCGAGTTCCGCCCCGAGCTGACGCCGAGGGAGATGCTCGCGCTCGGCGTGTTCGGCGGCAAATACATGACCGATTGCCGCAACGAATTTCCCGCCGACTGGTTCGCGCACGCCAGGCTGTCGCCGACGCGGCGTGATCCGTCGCTCAACTATTTCGGCGTCGACGCGAGCCAGCCGCTCGCCGAATGGCGCCGCAAGGGTTGGATCCACCCCGACGATCCACGCGGCTGGTTCCAGTGGTACTGCCGCTATTGGCTGGGGCGACGCGCGCCCGAAGAGGACGCGCGGCAGATCAAGCGCTGGAAGGCGATCCGCCGCCATGTCGCGCAGATCCGGCGCCATTGCGAACCGGGCGATCCACACTGCCGCCCGCGCCAACGCCAGGCGCTGCTGCACTGGGCCTACGACAGCCGCAAGATCTGAGGCGGCGGCCGGACTATCTCGGGCCGACCATCGCCTCCGGGCGAACGAGCCGGTCGAAGGTCGCTGCGTCGACGCCGGCTTTCAGCGCCTCCTCGCGCAAGGTTGTTCCGTTATGATGCGCGGCCTTGGCGATCGTCGCGGCGCGGTCGTAGTCGATCGCCGGCGTCAGCGCCGTCGCCAGCATCAGCGAACGGCGCATCAGCTCGTCGATCCGCGCGCGATCCGGCTCGATGCCGACGACGCAGCGGGTGACGAAACTGTCGACCGCGTCGGCGAGGAGCCCGATCGATTGCAGGGTCGCGTTGATGATCAACGGCTTCAAGGCGTTGAGCTCGAGATGGCCCTGGCTGTCGGCGAAGGCGACGATCGTTCCGTTGCCGATCGTCTGCACGCAAACCATGCACAAGGCCTCGACCTGGGTCGGGTTGACCTTGCCGGGCATGATCGACGATCCCGGCTCGTTTTCCGGTAGACGCAGTTCGGCGAGGCCGCTTCGCGGGCCTGAGCCGAGCAGGCGAATGTCGCAAGCGATCTTGTAGAGCGCCGCGGCGAGGCTTGTCAGCGCGCCGTGGGTGAAGACCAGCGCATCGTGCGCCGCGATGGCCTCGAATTTGTTGGCGGCGGAGACGAACGACAGGCCGGCCAGCGCCGCGACACGGCGCGCGAACGCTTCGGCGAAGCGCGGGTCGGCGTTCAAGCCGGTGCCGACTGCGGTCGCGCCCTGCGCCAGCGCAAGCAACCCCGGCAGCGTCGCCTCAATCCGCGCACGGGCGAGAGCGACCTGCGCCGCCCAGCCGGAGAACTCCTGGCCGAGCGTGATCGGCGTCGCATCCTGCAAGTGCGTGCGGCCGATCTTGACCAGATCGGCGAAGGCGGCGCTCTTGGCCGCCAGCGCGTCGCCGAGGCGCGCGAGCGCAGGCTGCAGGCGCAGATGAATCTCGAGCGCGGCGGAAATATGCATCGCGCTGGGAAACGAATCGTTCGACGATTGTCCGAGATTGACGTGGTCGTTGGGATGGACCGGAGACTTGTCGCCGCGATGTCCGCCGAGCGCCTCGTTGGCGAGGTTGGCGATCACCTCGTTCACGTTCATGTTGGTCTGGGTGCCTGATCCGGTCTGCCAGACCTTGAGCGGGAATTCGTCGTCGCGCTCGCCCGCCGCGACTTCCGCCGCGGCGGCGGCGATCGCCAGCGCCAGCGGCGGCGACAGCAGCCCGAGCTCTTCATTGGTCAGCGCCGCCGCCTGCTTGACGAGGCCGAGCGCGCGGACGACCGCGCGCGGCATCCGCTCCTCGCCGATCGGGAAGTTCTCCAGCGAGCGTTGCGTTTGCGCGCCCCACAAGCGTTCGGCAGACACCTCGATCGCGCCGAAACTGTCGGTCTCGCGTCGCGTCGCTGACAAATTCGTCATGTATCGACTCCCAGCTGTCTCGGCGCCATTGTAGCCGCGGCGCCGCCGCGCCGCGCGACCGCCAGTCCGAAACGCCCTTGCGCCGTTAAAGACGCGGATGGGCCGCGCTTTCAAGCCGCTCGCCAGACTGTCGCCACATTGCCAGCGAGGATGGGGCGGCCTAAGAAAGGGCGCAATGATGAATTCGCACTTTCCGAAAATGGCCGGCGAGGATTTGGACTTCCGGCGCGCGGCCTTGTTCCTCGACGTCGATGGAACGTTGCTCGACATCGCCGCAGTCCCCGATCGAGTGGTGGTGCCCGACGGGCTCGTCGCGACGATCGCGCGGCTCGAACGCCTGTTGGGCGGGGCGCTGGCGATCGTCACCGGTCGTACGCTGGCCGATCTCGATCGGCTGTTCTTTCCATTGCGCACCCGCGCCGCCGGCGTACACGGCGCTGAAATGCGCTTCACGCCGGACGGGGTCGTGGTCGAAACGGAGGGCGCCGAGCGGCTGCCCGACACGCTTTGGCGCGAATTCGCCGCCGTGACGAACGCCTTCCCCGGCGCGCTGGCGGAGAACAAGCGCTATTCCTTCACCGCGCATTACCGCGCTGCGCCGAGCGCGGCCGCGCCGCTGCGCGCTGCGCTGCTGGGCGTGATCGAGCGCCGCGCGGCGGGCCGTCTCGAGTTGGCCGACACGCTCCAGGCCTATGAACTCAAGCCGAGCCGCGTCAACAAGGGCGAGGCGGTGCGCCGCTTTCTCGCCCGTCCGCCCTTTGTCGGGCGCCGGCCCATGTTCGTCGGCGACGACACCAGCGACATACCCGGCTTCCGCTCGGTCGCCGATCGTCAGGGATTTGCTTTCGCGGTCGGCGTCGCACGGCCGGAAGTCGACCACGTTTTCGCTGATCCGGCGATGGTGCGGCTATGGCTGGAGCGGCTCGCCGCCCAGCCCGCCGCGACGTGAGCGCCGCAATCGAGGTCGGCGGAGGGATGGACCTCGCGCTGATCGGCAATTGCCAGACCGCCGCTCTCGTCGATCGGCGTGGGCGCATTGTTTGGTGGTGCTTTCCGCGCTTCGATTCCGATCCGGTGTTCTCCCGCCTGTTGGCCGGGGACGAAGAGAAAGGGTTTTGCGAAGTGGCGCTCGCCGACCTCGTCGAGGTCAAGACGCAGTACTTGCGCAACACCGCCGTCGTCGAGACGATTCTCACCGACGCGCGCGGCGGCCAGGTGCGCGTCGTCGACTTCGCGCCGCGTTTCGATCTCTACGGCCGCATCTACCGTGCGCCGCAGATCGTGCGGCGGATCGAGCCGGTCGCCGGCCTGCCGCGCATCACGATCAAGGTGCGGCCGACCTGCAACTACGGCGAGCGGGTCGGCGAGGTCAGCATCGGTTCGCATCACATCCGCTACATCAGCGGCGGCGCCGTCGTGCGGCTGACGACCGACGCGCCGATCTCCTACATCGCCGCCGAGACCAGCTTTCCCCTGTATCGAACAATCAACCTCGTCTTCGGCCAGGACGAATCGCTTCGCGACGCCATCGACGACACATGCCGCGAATTTCTCGACCGCACCTGCGACCATTGGCGCGAGTGGACGCGCCGACTGAGCGTGCCGTTCGAATGGCAGTCGGCGGTGGTGCGCGCGGCGATCACGCTCAGGCTGTGCGCCTACGAGGACACCGGCGGCATCGTCGCCGCCCACACGACCTCGATCCCGGAGGCGCCGGGCACCTCGCGCAATTGGGACTACCGCTATTGCTGGCTGCGCGACGCCTTCTTCGTCGTTCAGGCGCTCAACCGCCTCGGCGCGACGCAGATGATGGAATCCTACATCCACTATTTCACCACCATCGCCACGCACGAAACCGGGGCGCTGCAGCCGGTGCACGGCGTCGTGCCGTTCACCAGCCTTGACGAGAGAACGACGCCGGCGCTGAAGGGCTACCTCGGTTATGGGCCGGTGCGCATCGGCAATCAGGCGGCGGAACAGATCCAACACGATTCCTACGGCAGCGTGGTGCTCGGCGCGGCGCAGATGTTCGTCGACGAGCGGCTGACCCACATGGGCGACAACACGCTGTTCGCCGAACTCGAGACGCTCGGCGAGAAGGCGTGGAAAGTCGCCTTCGAGCCGGACGCCGGCATCTGGGAATATCGCGGCAGCACGCGGGTGCACACCTATTCCGCCGCTTTGTGCTGGGCCGCGTGCGATCGACTGGCGCGCATCGCGCACGTCCTCGATCTCGCTGAACGCCAGCGGCTCTGGGCGTCGCGCGCCGAGGTCATCCGCGAACGATTGCTCGCCGGCGCGTGGGACGAAAAGCGCGGCGCGTTGACCGCCGCGATCGGCTCGCCCGATCTCGACGCCAGCGTTCTGTTGTTCGCCGAGCTCGGCCTGCTGGCGCCCGAAGACCCGCGGTTCCGCGGCACCTGCGAAACGATCGGGCGCGAACTCATGCGCAACGGGCGCATCATGCGCTACGCCGTGCCCGACGACTTCGGCGCGCCCGAGACGGCGTTTCTCGCCTGCAACTTCTGGTACATCGACGCGTTGGCGCAGATCGGCCGTCGTGACGAGGCGCGGGCGATGTTCGAGAGCGTGCTCGCGCGCCGCAACCATTTCGGGTTGCTGTCGGAAGATATCCACCCTGAAACAGGCGAGCTTTGGGGCAATTTCCCTCAAGCGTATTCGATGGCCGGCATTATCAATACGGCGACGCGTCTGTCGTCGAGTTGGGAGGACGCATGGCTCCGCGCCTGATCATCGTCTCGAATCGAGTGGCCCTTCCCGACGCGCGCCAGCAGCTTGCCGGCGGGCTGGCGGTCGCCGTCAAGGCCGCGCTGCGCGAACGCGTCGGCGTCTGGTTCGGTTGGAGCGGCGACATCAGCGATCAAGAAACGGCGACGCCGCGCCGCGTCAGGCGCGGCCGGGTCGAATACGCGGTCATCGACCTCTCCGAGGCCGATTACCAGGAATATTACAACGGCTTCGCCAACCGGGTGCTGTGGCCGATCCTGCACTATCGGGTCGATCTGCAGGAATATTCGCGCGCCGACCAAAGCGGCTACATGCGCGTCAACAGCCTGTTCGCCGATCAACTCGAAACGATCATCGAGGAGGACGACGTCGTCTGGGTTCACGACTATCATTTGATGCCGCTGGCGCGCGAACTCAGGGCGCGCGGCCGCGTCAATCCGATCGGCTTCTTCCTCCACATTCCCTGCGCGCCGCCCGATATACTGGCCACGATGCCCAACCACGAGGAGATCGTCGGCAGCCTCGTTCATTACGACTTGGTCGGCTTCCAGACCGACAACGATCGCGACAATTTCGGCCATTACCTGACGTCGCTGGGCGCGAAGCCGGCGCGCAGCGCGAGTTTCTCGCTCGATGGTCGGACGACTCGACTCGGCGCCTTTCCGGTCGGCATCGAATCCGCCGTCTACGCCCGCCTCGCTCGCAGCGCCGTGCGCTCGCGCTTCGTGCGCGAGATGGTCGAAAGCCTCAACGGCCAGAAGCTCGTGCTGGGCGTCGACCGGCTCGACTATTCCAAGGGGATCATCCATCGCCTCAACGCCTTCGACCGCTTCCTCGAGGTCAATCCGGAATGGCGGTCGCGCGTCACCTACCTGCAGGTGACGCCGAAGAGTCGCGGCGAGATTCGCGAATATGCGCAGATCGAGAACGAAGTGACGACGCT